>JAVERM010000069.1:0-9959 GCA_034007105.1 Trichlorobacter sp. | reverse complement strand
CGTTCCCATCCCGAACACGGAAGTTAAGCCCCTCAGGGCCGATGATACTGCGCGGGTAGCTGCGTGGGAAAGTAGGTCGCCGCCAGAATTAAATAAATACGCCCCGCTTAAATAAAAAGCGGGGCGTACGTGTTTAAAATAAAAAAAGCCAATATAATAACAGGTTGCGGGTTTTTTATGCTTATGTTATAAGAAATCTTTAATTATTTTGTGTAAATAACGTAGAGGTAATTATGACCAAAGCTGATATTGTTGAACGTGTTCATCAAAAGATCGGACTTTCAAAAAAGGAATCAGCCGAGATGGTTGAATCAGTTTTTGAAATTGTAAAAACCACCCTGGAATCTGGTGATAAGATCAAAATAGCAGGTTTTGGGAACTTTATAGTTAAACAAAAGGCTGACCGCCGTGGTAGAAACCCCCAAACCGGTGAGTCAATAACCATTGAAGCACGTAAAATCCTGACTTTCAAACCAAGTCAGGTGCTGAAGAGTGCAATAAATGGTGGAATTTAAGCAAAACTCTAGTTATAAAAAGAATTGCAATGTATTCTGAACTGCCGGATAAAACGTACTTCAGGATAGGTGAGGTTGCTGATATAACGGGATTAAAGCCTTCTGTGCTCAGATACTGGGAGTCAGAATTTAAATTCTTAAAGCCAGAAAAAAGCACAAAAGGTCAACGGTTATACCCAAAAGAGCAGATTGTTTTAATTTGTGAGGTTAAACGCCTTCTTTATGAAGAAAAGTACACAATAGAAGGTGTAAGGAAAAAACTTTCCAGTAAACATTACAGAAGTGCCTTATCAGCAGATGTTTCTGCACAACCAACCTCTTTGGAGGATACTTTAAAAGATATCAAGCAGGATCTGCTTGCTATTAAATCAATACTTTCATGATAATCGGTGCGTAGCGCAGCCTGGTAGCGCACTAGACTGGGGGTCTAGTGGTCGCAGGTTCAAATCCTGTCGCACCGACCAAACACAAAGGGTTACAAGCTTTTTAGCTGTAACCCTTTTGTTATATGTATCCAGTATGGTTGTTTCAGGTTCAGGACAACTTCTTTTCTGCCCAGACAGCTAGTTTTTCACGAAATATTTTGGCATTGTGGCGTATATCCACAGGAAAAGCAGGATGAAAGAGTATTGTTGTTATCTTGCTGGTATGGGGAAAACTGGCAGCCACAGTTAATAATTCATTTTTTATCTGTTCTTTGTCTGTTTTACACTGCTTTTCCAGCTCTACGCAAAGCACTGGTTTTTTATGTTTGTCCTTGCCAATGCCCACCAGTGCGGTTCTAAAAACTTCAGGATGGGTATTGAAAACAGCTTCCACTGGAATGGTAAACATGGCTCCATTTTCAGTTTCCACCCGCTGTGATTTCCGTCCGCAAAACCATATTCTGCCCTGCGTATCCCTCCAGCCAAGGTCTCCCATTCTGTGAAAAAAACCATTACCGCTATCTGTTATTTTAGACAGTTGGTCAGCTTCAGTCCGCTGATAATAGCCGGCAGTTACCTGACTGCCCTGCACAACAATTTCACCCACATTGCCATCTTCAACAATCAGGCTGTCCTGCCAGCGGTCAATCGGCTCATCGGTGATGGTGATTATCTCAAGTCTGATGCCATCCACTGGCTTGCCAACACAGATGCCGTGTCCCTTGTCGGTCATTGCTGCTGTTTCACTCAGGATTTCCTTACTGCCAATGGAGCATACCGGCAATGATTCCGTGGCACCATAGGGGGTAAAGATTTCCGCATCCGCAGTAAGTAAACAGGAAAATCTTGCCAGAACTGGCGCAGGTACAGGGGCACCGGCAGAGATAACCCGTTTCAGGGAGGGCAGGGTAATACCATGCTCGGCACCATAGCGACCAACACGGTTAATCAGGGCTGGTGAGCCAAACATGGTGGTTGTCTTGTATCTATTAATGGTCTGGATGATTTTTTGCGGATCAACAGAGCCTGGGCGGGTAAAATCCATCTGCGGTATAACAGCAGTCATGCCCAGTGCAGGTGCAAAAAGGGCAAACAGCGGAAAGGTGGGTAAATCAATCTCGCCTGGTTTTATATCATACACCTGTTTAAGGGCAGCCACCTGGGCAATAAAGTTGCCATGTTTGTAAACCGCGCCTTTGGGCGGACCAGTACTGCCGCTGGTGAAAAGAATAGCGGCAACAGTTTCCGGGTCTGTGGCAGTAGTTGCAAATTCAGCATCGGTTGCTTGCTGCAACAGTGCGTCAAGGGTAATTCCACCCCAGAACAGCCGTTTGCCAACTGTGATAACCGTTTTTATGCTGCCTTTTCCCCAGACAAACAGGATTCTAGCGATTTGTGCTTTAGTAATACCGATAAAAGCTGTTGGTGCGGCTTCAGCCAGGCATTTTTTCAGGTTTTTGATACCCAGCCCAGGATCAATCAAAACAGGTATGCTGCCGATTTTAAAAAGTGCAAAGGTTAGTGCAAACAGCTCGGGTGAAGGAGGTACCATCAATGCAGTACGCATTCCGCTGCCAATGCCCTGGCTGATTAAGCCGTGGGCGATGCGGTCGGTCATCCGGTTAAGTTGTGCAAAGGTAACTGTACGGTTTTGTTCAGTAAAGATGATAGCTGCACTGTCTGGTTGCAATTTTGCCATCTTTTGCAGATGGCAGGCGATGTTGCCAATTTGTGGCTCATTCATCCCGCACTCCGCATCAGCAGAGCTATATTTTCAATATGGGGAGTCTGGGGGAACATGTCCACAGGCTGAATCTGCGGGCAGTTGTAACCAAGCCTGGCAAGAATATCCAGATCACGTGCCAGTGTCTGCGGAGCGCAGGATACATAGATGATACGGGCAGGTTGCAGGGCTGTTACCTGCTCCAACACCTTCTGCTCGCACCCTTTACGGGGCGGATTTAAAATCACCAGCCTAAACATCTCACCTTCATCGCTTAGTTCTGACAAAAGTTCCTGCACATCTCCGGCTTCAAAACTGCAATTTTCAGCCTGGTTAAGCATTGCATTGCGCCTGGCGTCTGCCACGGCTTCTTCGCTTATTTCAATGCCCATAACCTTGCCTGCAAAAGGAGCCAGGGTAAGGGCAATGCCGCCAATACCGCAGTAAAGATCAAGTACCGGCATGTTTTCCAGATCACCAGCCCATTCTTTTACCTTGTTGTAAAGCAGGCGGGCACCATCATGCTGTGCTTGCAGAAAAGAGCGGGGAGAAACCAGCATCTTAACCCCGCCGATTTTTTCCTGAATAGTCTGCTGTTTGGTCAGAAAGTAATCACGATTACCAAAAATAACTGTACCTTCGCTGCTATTCACATTCTGGCAAACCACTACAACCTGCGGCAGCTCTTTTTGCAGAAACTTACCCAGGTGATGCAGCTCATTGTAAGAACGCCGAGCAGTTACAAAAGTGACCATCACCTGTCCGCTTTCTTCTGAAACCCGCACCACCAGATAGCGTAAAATACCGGTTTTGCGTTCTGGTTGGTATATTGGTATCCGCATTTTTTTGATGCCGCTTTGTACAACAGCAATCACCTGATTGATTAACGGATGGTGTACCGGACAGTCGCCAAGGTCAACCAGATCATGTGTGGAGCGGCGGTACATGCCGATATAAGGGTTGTTGTGGCTTCCGGCTATGGCGAGTTTGGCAGTGGTGCGGTATTGCAGTCTCTTTCTGGGTGCAAGGGGGGTAAGTACGGCTGTTTCCTTTAAAAGCGGATATGCTGCCAGCTCTTTTTGCACCAGTTGCTGTTTCCAGTTTAACTGCTCATCATAGCGCATGTTAATCAGTGGGCAGCCCAGGCAATCATCGGCATCGGGACATGCTGATCTTTTGCTGCGCAAAGGGGATGGCTCCAGTAATTTTACAAGTTGCAGATGGTCTGCCCTTGCACCGGTGTGGGTGATTCTGGCAAGACAGCGGTCTTTGGGAAGTCCGCCAGGCAGCAGCAGTTTACGGGAGTTTTTGGCAGCTATGCCGATTCCTTCCCTGTCCAGGCTGTCAATAGTCAGCTCCATTACCTGACCTTTACGCAGGGTTGCCGGTTTTTGGGGAGCAGCTTCAGATTTTTGCACCTGTTTTCGTTTGTGTTGATTACTTTGTGTACTTTGTTTTTTGGTTTTGCTGTTTTTTTTCATATATAACCCGTGGCTGATTCCTTTATTCATGCCTTTGTTTTGCCGCCTCAAACATGGCAATAGCGCCAGCTACAGAAGCGTTAAGGGATGATACACCACCATAAAGCGGTATGGAAACCTGATGATCACACTGCTTGCGTACCAGCGGGCGGATACCGTCTCCCTCGCTGCCCACCACCAGCACCAGATTACCGCTGAAATCAGCATTGTAAATAGTGGTATCGTTGCCGGCAACCAGTCCGTAAACCCAGCAGCCAGCTTCCTTTAACTGCTCCAAAGCACGTGCCAGATTGGTTACCTGGGCTATGGGTACGGTTTCCACTGCTCCGGCAGAGGCTTTTTCTGCCACAGCGGTAATGCCGCAGGCACGATCTTTAGGGATAATTATCCCTTGCACACCGGCGCAGGCTGCAGAACGGATCAGTGCCCCGAGGTTTTGTGGGTCCTGGATACCATCCAGAGCCAACAGAAAAAGCGGTGCGCCTGTTTTGGTCAGGCTATCCAGCAGTTCATCAAAATCTGCGTAAATAAAAGGGGCTACAGTAAGTACAACTCCCTGATGGTGGGGAGAGCCGGAAACACGGGTAAGGTCTTCTCTGGTGCGGCGGCGTACTGCCAGCCCACGCTCTTCTGCCAGCTTTGCCAGCTTGCCTATCCGCTGATCAGTGGCACTTTCCTGCACAAAAAGCTCAAAAGCCTTGCGGTCCCCCCGCAAGGCCTCACGTACCGGATTTATGCCGTATACTTTTTCCGGTGTCATAGGCAGGCACCTGTAATTTCATCCACAATAAGTTCTGCTGCTGCTGCCGGGTCATCTGCCCTGGCAATGGGGCGACCAATCACCAGATAATCTGCGCCTGCCTGCACTGCCTCTGCCGGAGTCATAATCCGCTTCTGGTCATCGGCGGCAGCAAAAGCCGGACGAACACCAGGGGTAACAATCAGAAAATCAGGACCGCAGGCAGCACGTATTGCCTTTATTTCCAGCGGAGAGGCAACCACGCCATCCATGCCGCTTTCCTGCGCCAGTCTGGCAAGGCGTACCACCATTTGCTCCACAGGCTGCTCAATGCCAACGGACTTTAAGGTCTCGTTTGTTGAAGAGGTAAGGATAGTGACTGCCAGCAGCCGTGGGCGTTCGTTTTCTGCAAAATTATCGCGTACTGTTTGTGCAGCCTGACGCATCATCTCTGCTCCGCCCAGTGCATGAAGGTTGACAAGCTTTACTCCATGTTTGCCGGCAGCAAGCATGGCCTGTGCAACAGTGTTGGGGATGTCATGGTATTTCAGATCCAGAAACAGTTGCCCACCGTGGCGTTTAACCGCCTCCAGGGCAGCAGGGCCGGCAGTGGTAAACAGCTCTTTACCCACTTTAAACATACCCACTTTGTCAGATAAAAGCGTGGCAAAGTGATTGATTTCATGCAGGTTATTAACATCAAGTGCAAAAATTATTTTTTCTTTCGCCTGGGTGCGGGTCATACAGATTTCTCCTGGGGTTATGGTATGTCGTTAATGATTAAATTTTATGGAAACAGGTCTATACCCTACACCATCGTCTTCAACTCGGCAATCAGCTGCGCAAGAAAATCATACCCTTTTTGCCAGAATCCACTGCTTTCAATATCTATACCAGCAAGTTTTGCTGTGTCTGCCGGAGAAAGTGCCCCGCCTGATTCCAGCAACTTGCGGTAACCAGGCTTAAAGCTTGCGCCGGTTTCGCAATATTGTTGATAAAGAGCCAGCACCAACAGTTCGGCAAAAGTATATGAGTAGCAATAAAATCTGCTGTGGATAAAGTGGCTGATGTAGCTCCAGCCCCATTTGTAGGCAGGAATCATCTCCACGCTATCTCCGTACAGCTTGCCGTTTTCCTCAAGCCATAATTGGCAGATTCTGTCATTGGAAAGCAGCCCGCTTTGCCTTTCTTCATGCAGCCGCATTTCAAAGCGGGTGAGTACGGTCTGGCGGAAAGTGGTGGCAATTATATCCTCAATTTTTGCGCAAAGTAATGATTTGCGCACCTGCGGATCAGTCTCTTTATCCAGCAGCAAACGGGTAAGCAGCATTTCTCCGAATACCGAGGCGGTTTCAGCCAGGGGCAGGGGGGCATGGTAGTTAAGTGCGCTTTGCTTTTGCGCCAGTACAAAATGCAGACCATGCCCTGCCTCATGGGCTATGGTGGCGATATCACGCAGGTTTTCTGTGTAGTTAAGCAGTAAAAAAGGAGGGTCTTGCGGCGAAATACCCATGGCAAAAGCTCCGCCGGATTTGCCTGGTCTGGGCAGTACATCCACACGGCGTTCATCAAAAAACGCCTGTACAATATCCCCAAACTGCGGATCAAAATCATGGTACGCCTTGATGGTTAACTGCTTTGCTTCATCAAAGCTGTATTTTCTCTGTGTTTCCACCACCGGAGCGTAAACATCGCAGTTACGCAACCTGTCCATGCCCAGCATTTTCGCCTTCAGGCAAAAATAATCCTGTGCCAGGGGATAATTGGCTTCAGTGGTCTGCATCAGATGTTCCACTGCTGCATCGGAAAGCTCATTACCGATGTTGGTTGGCTGAATGGCACTTTTGTAGCCACGCAGCTCCATCTCCTGCCCATGATCAAGTGCCATATTGTTAAACACAGTGCCAAGCACCAGCCCGTTGCTGTCTGCCGCATGTTTTTCCAGAAAAGTGGTCTGGGCGTTAAAGCGTACATCAGCCGATGGATGGTGCAGCAAAGCCAGCAGCTCCTCGCCGGTAAACTCTTTTTCTTCTCCCTCAAACTCCATCTGATAACGCAATGATGCAGAAAGTTCGTCAAAAAGTTTGGTAAAGGCACGGCTGCCGGTCAGGTCTTTGCGGGTCAGCAGCCGTTCTTCATTTTCCTGCAAAGTGTAGGGTCTAAACTTGCGGATACCTTGCAGAAAATGGATGTAATTGGCAGCTTCCGGCAGCTTGCAGAGCTGTGCAAACTTATCATCATCAAGGTTCATCAGCTCAAGCTCAAAAAAGAGCAATGTCTGGGATAGGCGGCTGCCCAGTTCCTGGCAGCGTTGCGAAAGTGCGCGGTGGGTTTCATTGCCAGAATCCGAAGCAAAAAGCAGGTGCGCATAGCAAAAAGGCTTTGCCATGCGGGTCTGCATTGCCTCAAACTCCTTGATTGCAGCCATAATTTCCTGAATATCCAAAGCTGCAAGTTTCCCAAAACAGCGATCACGAAAGCTGTTGGCAAGCGGCTCAAAGGCAGCCAGATCAGTTTCAAGTTCGGCTGCATCGGGAGCAGGATAAAGTAGGGCAGTGTTCCAGGTTAAATTTGTATTGGTCATCAGGCAGCTCCATTTATATGTAAGTTATCTGCCAAATCTTATGTTGAATTGTATAAATTTTCTACATTTTTAATAATTTGGCTGGAGCTTTATATCTAATAAATGCTTCGGAAGTTGAAAAATAATTACAGAAGAGGGGTAGCAGAAGTAATGACAAGCAACCGTTGGGTATGGACACAGGAATTGCCATAGGTTTTATATGCTGCTATAATGTCCTCTTCTCTTGATTTCAGGGGGCTGTGTAAATGGGGTCAGCAAAAAATCTGTCAGAGCTTTTCGATACATTGCAGTTGCAGCAGGTGCTGGATAGCTTCCATGATGTCACAGATATATCCGTTGCGCTGATTGATCTGGAGGGGATGATTATTGCTTCAAGCGTGCGCCCTTTAATCTGTCTTGAGCTGCACAATGCACTACCTGGTCAGGCTAACGGTTGCCATATCTGCCAGGCACAGGCACTTAAAACCCCTTTGAAGATAAGTAAAAATGTGCAGTGCCCCTATGGTCTTTTGCATACAGTTGTTCCGCTTGTTGTCTATGGTGAGGTGTGGGGCAGCATGGTTGCAGGTCAGGTGCGCGACAGTCAGGCGGTGCAGCAAAACGCAGAGCAAAATAGGCTATATGACGAGCAGATACAGCAGATGGTTGAGCAGGTGCCGATTGTTGAGCGTCACTTTTTTGACAAAGCTGTTGTACACCTGTCCAGTGTCACCACCTTGTTGGCAGAACAGGTGCTGGCACGCCACACTTCCGAGCAGCAACAGCAATTGATACGCCATTACGCCGAGCTTTCAGAAGAAGCAGACCGCATAAAAAGCGAAATCCTTAATAATTTAAGTCATGAGCTGCGTACCCCTTTAAACGGTATTATAGGTGGTGCCCAACTACTTGGTTTTACACCACTAACCCCCAAACAGACCGAATATCTGGCGATTATTGAAGAATCTTCACGCAGAGAACTGGCATTGATAGATAATTTACTGGAGATGGTTAACCTTAAATCCAGTGCCGGAATAATCATACAGGCTCCGTTTTTGTTGCAGGAATCCGTTGATGAAGTAATGCGTATGAACAGCTTTAGTGCCCAGCGCAAAGGGTTGTATCTTTTCAGACAATTGCCTGAAGAAGAACTGCCTTTGGTGCATGGCGACAAGGTGCATCTGCGCCAGGTTTTACACGCCCTTACCGGCAATGCCATCAAGTTTACAGAAGCAGGATCTGTGACATTAAGCCTTGAGATTTTGCAGCAGGACAATGAAAAGCTTGCAGTACGTTTTTGCCTGACAGATACGGGAACAGGTATCGAAGCATCCAGGCTGGACAGTATTTTTGAGCCTTTTATACAGGCAGATATGTCCACAACAAGAAGCTTTAACGGGCTTGGTCTGGGGTTGGCTTTGTGCAGGCAATTGGCAGAGCTGATGGGCGGCAGGCTTTGTGTTAAAAGCGAGCCAGGCAAAGGGAGTACCTTTTGTCTGGAGCTGTCCTTTCCAATATGCGCTTGATGGTATTCAATTAACCTTGCAACAGCTTCCAATGCTTTCAGGCTGACATTGTTTTATATGTCAGCTTTTTTTGTGCCTTGTACAGCAGTACAATTTTTCCAGCCTCTTAAACAGGTCCTACAGACTCCTTGCATACCCAAAACCGTATTTCAAACCCCGTACAAAAATAAAATACCGTTAATCCCTGTATATCAATAACTGATGGTAATGCTGTTGTGCTGCTTTTTACAACTGTTTAAAAGCGTATAAAGCTGTGACAAAAAACAGAAATAAAATTTTATTTTTTCTGCCCTAATCATGCAGGAACATTGATTGTTTCCGTTTTTTACTGTAATTAAAACAGTGGTTTGTTTTACAACTTACCGAAAATAAAGAATTTTTTTATTGTATACAAATGAGAAAAAGCGTTGACACATATAAAACAATGTATTATCTCTACATCAAAATTTGGAAATAACGTTATTTTGAAATTCGTAAACAGATGTTCTGATATTTTATATTTAAATAGCGTAAATAGAACTTTATTTGATAAATCGTGACAATCGTTTGGTGTAACTGCCTTGTCAGCTGTAAACAGCATATATCGGGAGTTTGCCTGCATACCAAACATGACAGGCTTCTGACCGGTTCTTACAGATAAAAAATTATGAGGGGGAATTGGATATGTCGGGGAAAAATCAATACTCGGTTCAGACTGTTGTCAAGGCACTGGATCTGCTCTACGCATTAGCCGGTAATGTTGAAAACCCTACCATACCTCTTTTATCCAGCAAGCTGTCACTCACCAGAAACAAGACTTTCAGGTTGCTGTCCACCCTGGAGGAAAAAGGTTTGGTGGAACGCTGTGACGATAGTGGCACCTATCAACTGGGTTTGCAGGCGTTTGAAATGGCACAGCAGATATTGCGCAGTGCCAATCTTATCCGTATGGCGCAGCCGGTAATGCTGGAGCTGGCAAGAAAGCTTGATGAGGATGTTTACATCGCT
>JAVERM010000068.1:0-9995 GCA_034007105.1 Trichlorobacter sp. | reverse complement strand
CTTGGTACAGCAGAGCTTGCTGCCTCTGGCATTGCCTTCAGAATCAACGGCATCGCCTTTTTTCCGGCACTGGGGCTTGGTCAGGCAGCTGGCATACTGGCAGGTCATGCACGGGGTGCCGGTCGGGATGATGACGTTCCTGCCATCACCTGGCAATCGCTACTGGTGTGCGAGTTATGGATGCTAGTCATGGCACTTGTTTTTGCTTTTTACCCGGGACAACTGGTTGCACTTTTTGCTGGCAGCGGCGCAGAAGCAGCGGAAATTATTAAAATAGGCATAATAACCATGCGCTTTGTTGCTTTTTACTGCCTCTTTGATGCTGCCAATGTTGTAATCAGCTCAATACTTGCCGCTGTGGGTGAAACCAGCTGGCTTGCCCGCACTTTTTTCATCTGCACCTGTGTTTTTATGGTGCTGCTTTGGGGGGTTGACCTTTTCATGCCTGACTTGATACTGGAGTGGGCACTGGCAACAGCATTTGTATTCATAACCGCCGTACTCTGGTTTTTCCGCTTTAAAAAAGGTGTATGGCGGCAGCAACAGGTTTTGAGACAATCATGAAAATAAAACGCCTCGAAATATCCGGTTTTAAAAGCTTTGCTGATCGGGTCACTTTGGACTTCCAGCAGGGGATTACCGGCGTGGTTGGTCCAAACGGCTGCGGTAAATCCATTGTTTTTGCTTTTTACCCGGGACAACTGGTTGCACTTTTTGCTGGCAGCGGCGCAGAAGCAGCGGAAATTATTAAAATAGGCATAATAACCATGCGCTTTGTTGCTTTTTACTGCCTCTTTGATGCTGCCAATGTTGTAATCAGCTCAATACTTGCCGCTGTGGGTGAAACCAGCTGGCTTGCCCGCACTTTTTTCATCTGCACCTGTGTTTTTATGGTGCTGCTTTGGGGGGTTGACCTTTTCATGCCTGACTTGATACTGGAGTGGGCACTGGCAACAGCATTTGTATTCATAACCGCCGTACTCTGGTTTTTCCGCTTTAAAAAAGGTGTATGGCGGCAGCAACAGGTTTTGAGACAATCATGAAAATAAAACGCCTCGAAATATCCGGTTTTAAAAGCTTTGCTGATCGGGTCACTTTGGACTTCCAGCAGGGGATTACCGGCGTGGTTGGTCCAAACGGATGCGGTAAGTCCAACATAGTTGATGCCATCCGCTGGTGCATGGGCGAACAGTCTGCAAAAAACCTGCGTGGCAAGGCAATGGGTGATGTGATTTTTGCCGGCAGCGAATCCCGCAAACCATTGGGTGTGGCTGAGGTTTCACTGATTTTTTCCATTGAAGATGGTCAGGCACCTGCCAAATACCTGGATTTTTCCGAAATCCAGATCACCCGCCGCCTATACAAAGATGGCGAAAGTGAGTACCTGCTCAACAAAACTCCCTGCCGCCTGATGGATATTACTGAACTGTTTATGGATACCGGCGTTGGCACCCGCGCCTATTCAATTATTGAACAGGGTAAAATCGGGCAGATACTGCATTCGCGACCTGAGGAAAGGCGGCTTTTGATTGAGGAAGCTGCCGGTGTCACCCGCTTTAAGGCACGCAAGCAGGTGGCAATGAAGAAAATTGACAGTACCCGCCAGAACCTGCTGCGGCTAAACGACATGATCGGCGAAGTAAAGCGGCAGCTTGTTTCATTGCAACGTCAGGCTAAAAAAGCAGAGAAATTTAAGGAACTGCGTCAGGAGCTGCGCGACCTGGAAGCACGTATGCTGCTACATAACGGTATGTTGTTGCAGACTGAACAGCACCAGGCTGATCAGCAGCTTTACGAACTGAATCAACGGATACAGGATGCGGACAATAAAGCCGAACTGGCGGAAAACAACACTGAAATCACCCGCATAGCTCTGCTTGAAACAGAAAAACAGCTTAACGAAGCCAGAGAGAGCCTTTACCGCCACCGCCATGAAACAACTGCTTGTGAAAACGGGCTGATGTTTCGGGAAAAGGAGCTGCATAATTTTGATGAACGGATTGAGCAGCACCGGCAGGAACTGGCAACTTTATCTGCAAGCCAGCGCAATGCAGTTGCTGAACTTGAGGAGAGCAAGGCAAAAGAAACAGAGCTTGCCCAACAGCAGCAGCAAACAACGGAGCAACTGACAGCAAACCAGACACGCTTGCAACAGGCTGAAGCAGAATCCGGCGCAGTAAGTTCAGTCATTGAACAGCAGCGCAAAGAACTTTTTGCCCTGCTTGGTGAAGCTACCAACTGCCGCAGCCAGTCTGAAAACACCAGAAAACGGCTGATCAATCTGGCAGAACAAAAAGCACGCTATACACAGGAACAGGAAAGGCTGAACCTATCCAGACAGCAACTGGCTAAAAAGCAGGCAGAACTGGAAAATGCACGGCAAGATTGCGAAACCCAACGCAGTGATACTGCGATGGAGATTGAAACCCTGATGGTGGGCGAGCGCAAATTGAAGCAACAGGCAGCTGATGCTGAACAGGAATTGGCAAAGCAGCGCAACCAGCTTGGTCAATTTACGGCGCGGCTACACTCACTTGCAGAGCTGGAAGCAGCTTTTGAAGGCTATGATCAGGGGGTACGCAATCTGCTGAAAAACTCCAGCCTGGCAGGTGAACTGCAAGGGCTGCTGGCTGATAAAATCAGTGTGCCTACCGGTCTGGAAGCTGCTCTGGAAGCTGCACTTGGCAACCATCTGCAAACCATTATCTGTAATGGTGAACAACAGGCTCTGGCAGCACTGGAGCATCTACGCAGCACAGGTGGGCGGGCAAGGCTGTTTTTCAATCAACCTGTGAATATTGAAAAAACCGTGCATACGCTGAACGACAACCGAGCAACCTCGCTGCTTGATTATCTCGAAATCATTGAAGGTGTCAGTCCTCTGCTTTGCCACCTGCTGGCACAGACCTGGCTGGTGGAGCAGCTGGATATTGCCATTGAACTTGGCAGAAAATATCCGCAGGCAACCTTTGTCACCAGATCAGGTGATCTGATCAGCTTTGGCTGCCTGCTGCAAGGCGGTTCAACTGAAGCGGTACAGCATGGTATTTTGCATAAAAAGCAAGAGATTAAAAGTTTGCAGGAAAAGGTGAGCGGGTTAAAGACATCAGTTGCCGCTGCTGAAGACAGCTGCCGGTCTTTACATGAAGAACTGCATGAAAACAGTGAACAGATGCACACTGCAAAAACCGCTTTGCAGAATATGGAACTGGAACTGCAAAGCATTGCCAGAGAGTATCAGCAGCTTATGGCTGAAACTGAACGGGTTAATGACCGCTTGCAGCTTAACAGGCTTGATCTGGATAATTTTAATGATGAAGAAGAGATGCTGGCTGAAGAGCTGGCAAATCTGCAAGACAGAACAGCTAAAGCAGAAACCGGCTCTGCCGAATTGGAGCAGCAACTTAACCAACAACTGGAGGCTGCCACTGCAAAACAACAAAAGGTTGAGCTTGAACGGGAAAAAACCACTGCATTGCGGGTTGAAAATGCCAGACTACGCGAACAGCAGGAAACAATGCGGCAAAAAACTGCATCCCTTAACAATCGGATTACCGAATATAACCAGCGGATAATGCAGCATCAAAACAGTATTACTGACGCTGCTGCACAACAACAAAAGCTGCAAGCAGAGATTACAACAGAAAATGCGAGACTGCTGGAGTTGGCAAAACAGCAAAAGGAAACAGAAGCCGCACTTGCAACAATGGGTGAAGCTTATCAGCAGGTCACTGCCGAACTAAATGAGAGCGAAAGCCTGTTTAAATCCTGCCAACAGAAACAGCAACAGCTTCGCCAGCAACAAGCTGCCGCTGCTTTACGCTGCCAAACCCTGGTGATGCAGATGGAAAACCTGGTTCAAACATTGAACGACCGTCACCGTACCAGCCTGCACCAGCTTCTGGAGCAGTGGGGTGATAATCAGCTTGATGAACAACTTGCCACGCAACGTAAAAAGGAGCTGGAGCAGTCGCTGTCTGAAATGGGAGAGGTTAACCTGCTTGCCATAGATGAGTGTAATGAAATGGAGGAAAGGTTTAACTTTCTGGATGCCCAGCGTATTGATCTTGAGGAATCAATTAATGATCTGCAACTTGCCATTGCAAAAATCAACAAAACCACCAGAAAACGCTTTTTTGAAGCCTTTAATCAGATAAATGCCAAGTTTGGTGAGATATTTCCCCGTCTTTTCTGCGGCGGACAGGCTGAACTTCGTTTAACCGATGAGCAGGATTTACTGGAAACCGGCATTGATATTATTGTACAGCCGCCAGGTAAAAAACTGTCCAACGTAATGCTGCTTTCCGGCGGTGAAAAAGCACTTACTGCCGTTGCCCTGATTTTTGCTATTTTCCTGATCAAGCCCACCCCTTTTTGCCTGCTTGATGAGGTTGATGCTCCGTTGGATGATGCCAACATCGGACGCTTTAATGAAATGGTGCATGAAATGAGCGCGATATCCCAATTTATTATCATCACCCACAACAAAACCACCATGACCGTGGCTGACACACTTTACGGCATTACCATGGAAGAGGCAGGAGCTTCACGGCTGGTGTCAGTAAAGCTGCATTAGCCTATTAAGAGGACTTAATACTAAATAAAGAACAATTAGCAACGAAATAACACAAATAATCGTGAATAAAATCAAATTGTTGTTATTCTATGCAACTCACTTAGCATAAATTCTCGTGACTACAGAATATGTAGGTCCTGAAGACGTAGAAAACAGCTTAATTCTCACGACTGAACACACAGTTCCATCTTCACCAATAATATCAGTTACATCCATCAAGTGGAGAGCCTTGCTTCCAGCCTTGGTAAGCGGATGCTCCTCTATATTCCCTATCCACAGCTTTGCATAGTTAGTTTTGTTAAGTGATAAAGGTAAGACAGGACTTTCACTACGAGGGAAAGTACCTTTTTCAGCAACATGGTATGAGTACGCAATTTTGGCAAGCATTCGAATGAATGGCCATATATTTATTTTTGTCTTTATTTCGATGCCGTCAGCACGGTAGCTCTGCATAAATTCTGCTGAGTCACCAATATGGAGTGTATCTATAGCAACAATTTCTATGTCCTCATCAGATTTACTACTCACTTTGCCACCTAGAACTAAGGGTGTAGTGAATACGGGTAAGTGAATGGTATGAAAGCCACCTTCTATAGGCATTTCCCCGCTTAGACGCTCGTTCCCAACGATGACTTTTACAGGGGCTGATGTAGGCTTCACACGCTTTTTATGCCTAGACTCAATCCCCATTGATCGCCGACCGTTTTCGAAGAACCCTCTTAGTACCTGACGCTCCATATTTGACGTTATTTTTGCGCACTCCTCACAACTTGAGCGCGGGAGTACAAGATTACCGTTTATGCCATACGGAATGATGTGCTCATCACTCAGTTTACCTGCTGAGCTGCCACAGTAAATGCAATGATTAACCGGCGGGTAGTTAAATGCTGATGCTCGCGCAAGCCTTGTTGTCATGGTCTTTCTCTTACATACTGTAACGGATAACTACTAAATTTAGTGGCGGTACGCCTGCGCTTTATCGGTTCCTTCCCGCTACAACGTAGAGTTAGGTGGCACTTACACCAGCCTCTTTCCTAGCAGCAAGAATCACCGTTAATGCCGACTTCACATCCGACAGCGCACGGTGTGTTGGCACAGGCGCGCCAACGTGCTCTGCCAAGCTTGGCAACTTGTAGGTTCTAAGTTTTGGCCAAGCTTGGCGAGCCATAGGAAGCGTGTCATAAACCTGATTTGAGAACGGAACTCTAACTTGTGCCCCTGCCTTTTTTATAAAACCATGATCAAATGGCGCGTTATGAAAGAAAATTGGATACGAGTCGACGAATTCTACAAACGCCTTAAATGCATCTGCCAAGGGGATGCCGTGGCTTCGAACGTCCTCTGATGTTATTCCAGTCAGTCGAGTAATTTCTGGAGGTACGTCTTTAACACTAACGAGCGCGGAAAACTCCTTCAATATGGCTCCATCAGGGTCAGAAAGAACAGCGGCAAACTCTAATATCTCATGTTTTTCTGAGCTGAGACCTGTAGTCTCAAGGTCAGCTACGACAAATCTACTCGCCATAGCTCTCCACGCATCACTAAGCGAAGCCGTCAACTCTTGCTGTTTCTGTTTGTATACAGCAGTTCTTTCTTGCCACTCTTTGTCATAGCCTATGTACCGGCGAAACCTCTCTTCCAACCATTGTTTCATTGATTTCTGTGGTAGCCCACATTGCTTAGCTTTTTCATTGTCATTCCGGAGTTCGCTCCAACAGAATCGAGAAATGGCGTCCTGACGAATGTCAGGCCACAGATCCTGGCTTGTTTGATGCTCTGCGGGTTCGCCGAATGCCTCCACTAACCACTTGATATCGGTCTTACGCAGAGAATTAACGAACTGATATCCGATATTCATGTAGTCCACACGAATTCCGCCAAGGTCTGCCAGAGACACAAACTTTGCCAGATGAGACGATCTTAAGCCGTCGAATGACAGCGATTCAAAGATATCTTCCGCGAGACATGCGCCATATAAGGAAATCAAAAGTTCATCATAAGGCTCCTTAGATTTTCTGCGGTTGCGAATCTGCGCGCGTATGACTTTGGCTACATCACTAGAACTGTGTGGTCCCCACGAATAAGACTGTTGTTCTAGGTTTGATATTTCAGGAAGCTCAATCGTATCGATCGGCATGAACGGCAGTAGCCATTCGTTCTTCTTTTTGGAGCCATTGAGGCGACGGCGCTTCTGAGATTCCTCATTCCACCACGCTTCTGAAGGCCGTAATGGAGATAGTTCGGAAGCAAGAATGAATGCATGTTCACCTAAACGTTCTGCAACTTCTTCATCAGACACCTCAGTTGTAGACTCCGAGAGTCGACTCGCATAGGTGACCTCTATCTTGATGTTTCTCCCATCAGACTTTAGGTCTTTTGCCATCGGTTCTCGAGTTGTGAGGCATCCAGTTAGCAAAGACTTCAATTTGACGAAAATCTCCATGGCATCTCCATTCAAGTGTAGATTGTGCCACATAGGTGACGTATCGAACTCCAGCTCAAAATGGACTGTGCCATCTAATGCTTGAGCGAATTGTTAGATCACTCTTGTAATTAGGAACAGAACTGAAGCAATCGTTCCCAAAGTGACTGTGGCATAGCTGGAGTATATGAGCTTTACTCGACGACTCTTATAGCACTCATTAGATTCCCAAGATTGCTCGCCTTTTGGACGCTCCATTTGTTTTGCAACATTGAAAAATCGGCGGGCATCAACATGCAACTCATAAAGGCATATCACGGTTGTTACCACGAAAAAGATGATGGCAGCAATTAGGTAGACCTTTTGCCAAATTGTGAATGTGGCTTCAGCATTAGCAAGCGCGAGGAAGAATACGCCCGTTGCACCCGATGAATAGCTAACAATGTAGCCCTTGAGGCGGTTGCCTGCATCTTTAGCTAGACCATGGTATGCGTCTGATTGATGTAGCCTCCTGGACTGGCTGCATCGTCTTGTTAGAGGCACCGTTTTCACCTTATTTGTAAATGTCATCAAGTGCGGTGTGTTGTATAGAACCAGATTCAAATGCCAGTAAAAGCCGTTTCAGTTCTTTTGCATTCCGAACATCAAAATATTGCGCCTTTTCATCAAGAGTTGTGCCTGCCGCTGAAAATGCAATAACCAGAAAGTGGGAACGATCGTTTCCTGAATGAAATTTAAACTTAAATGTGCCGTTTCCTATATTACCCCAAGCCGGCACGCTACTAATATCCCGTGTAAATGCTTCCTTTCGCTGGCTTGCAAGGGATTCCCATTCCAAAAATTTATCAATAGCTGCAACATATTTATTGACATACTCTTTAAGGAATCGAAGTTGACTTTTACGTAGTACCTCAGCCTCACCCGGCGATAGCCGCAAGCCTCTATAAGTACTGGGAACAGCATAAGTGTCCATCTCCACCATGAGTACAGTCTCCCCGCTACTAAGGGTCTCGACTTCAACAAAAGTGGGTCTTTCCATATAGCGTGATGCCAGACTGTTATATTCTTGTGAACGCAAAGTAGTGCTTATACGAGTGCTTTGCTGCACGCTGGTGCAGGCAACCAGGGTTAAAACGAATACGAAAACAGCAACTAGATTTAAAAATTTCATGATTTCCTCCTTTAATCTAACAATGTTATTGAAACTACTACTTGAAAGCACGAAGCCTAACAAGATCTTTGTCGGACTTGCCGAATATTTGAATCAGCCCCGCCCCGCTTACTTGATGCCGTATTTGCTCTTTAGTTCTTCAAGGCGTTTAGCATCACCTTCATCAAAGTCACGTGTTGAAAATAGGCTTTCTCCATCTGAACCATCCAGCTGTTCTACAGTTACGGTAAACACTGCATCAGACGGGGCATTTACGCTCCCCCAATCTGAAAACATGTTTGGCGCAAGCCTCCAAGAGGCTTCTTCTCCCGGCTCTAGCCCGCCTTTGATGCTATAATTAAAATCTTCTTTAATCCAAGGTATACTGCGATTTGGGCTTGCAATTACACCATTGAAATATGCGCGGGAAACAGGGCTATTTGTGCCATTTTTTACAGTGATTTCAATAATTGGCTGCTTGCCCATGAAGCGTTCTTCTTCAACGTGGAAACGTGAGCGTAGCACAACAAATTTTCTCAGTTCTTCTCTGCTTTTTTCAGCATCTATACGTTTTTTCTCAAGCTCTTGTATTTCAGCCAAGGCTTGTTCTCGCTCGCGTGCTTGGTGTTCAGCTTTCACTTGTGCAGCTTGGGCAATTACTTCTTCTGCAGTTTTTCCATTCAAAGCACCCTTCATCTTTGCCTCAACAGAAACACTTGATGCACCACCAGCTATGATGGCTGCCAGATCGATTTGACTAAATGCCAATATTTGGATGGCCTCATCAAACTCAGCTTGTTTAGCATCCGATAGCCTTTTCCTAACCTTCTGGACGGATGACTGCATTGATTCATCGCTGGAGGCATCGATTGTGGGCTTGCTGCACCCCACCATGGAAAGTGTTAGCAGCACAACGGCAACCCAGAAAATTCGTTTCATAAAGAATACTCCTATTGTGCGAATTCACCAGAATGGTAAGTGAACTCTAACAGATAGTTATTGCGACTACTTCACAAAAACCAAGTAGTCCGCTAAATGCAGATAAAGTAACAAATAATCCCCTGTTAGCAAATGAATAAAACTCGTGTAAATCAGTGTAATTCGTGGCTAAAACCGTTTTTAGGTTCAAAGGTCTGGTAAAAGTTGACTAAACCGCCTGCACCATCTAAATTACTGGTTTGCTAGGAGCCCGTCAGACTTACCGCTGTTAAAAATCCCTGAAATATCAACATCAGTATTATCCGCTGCCACCTGTTCTGCCGAGGTTATGTCCATGAGTTTATTATCGGTCACAATTCTGGTTATTATTGCCCTGCTGTTTGTCTGGGGCATTGGTCTGTACAATGCGCTGGTGCGCCTGAAGCATGGGGTCAGCAAAGCCTGGTCTAATATTGATGTGTTGCTCAAGCAGCGTCATGAAGAGCTGCCCAAGCTGGTGGAAACCTGCAAGCAGTATATGCAGCATGAGCGCACTGTTCTGGAAAACGTCATCAAGGCGCGTAGTGCTGTGCATCATGCCAATGAAGCCCACGATCTGGTTGCCCTGGGGCAAGCCGAGGCAGGTCTGCGGGCAGGGCTTGGCAAACTTTTTGCTTTGGCAGAAAACTACCCCGAGCTGAAGGCCAATGAGGGCTTTCAGATGTTGCAACAGCGCATTACCAGCCTGGAAAACGCCATCGCTGACCGCCGTGAATTGTACAACGAAGCGGTCAATCTCAATAATGTACGTATTGATCAGTTCCCCGATGTTATCCTTGCCCGTTGGTTTAACTTCAAAGCTGCCAGCCTGCTGCGCTTTTCTGAAACAGAAACAGCCGATGTCAATATGAGTGAGCTATTCAAATAAG
>JAVERM010000067.1:0-10021 GCA_034007105.1 Trichlorobacter sp. | reverse complement strand
GCAATGTGCGCGAACTGGAAAATCTGGTTGAACGGCTGCTGATTATGCGCAGTAACGATGTTATTACCCTGGCAGACTTGCCGGATAAAATTTTAAACCCTGGCATGGCTGATAACAACATCATCAATCTGCCGCCAGGCGGTTACTCGCTTGAACAACTGGAAAAAGAAGTTGTCACCCAGGCACTGCAACAAAACAACTGGAATCAGACCGCTGCTGCACGCTTTTTACAAATACCCCGCCATACGCTTATCTACAGAATGGAGAAATACAGCATTGCACCACCATCAGCAAGACGCTGAAAATATGCTTTATCCGCAGGCTATATGGATAAAGACGAATAACAAAAGGGGTTACATGATTTTTTCACGTAACCACTTGTTATCTGGTCGGGATGACACGATTTGAACGTGCGACCCCCTGCTCCCGAAGAAGGGAGTATAGCGTTTTTTTGACATTTCATAGCACTTCTTCCCTGTAACCTCTAAAGCACTTTACCCCTTGACTTTATTACGTTTATTAGAGATATTTAGTTCACTTTGTTTCATCGTGTTTCACCCCTAGCAAACAGAACAGAGGTTACACGAGAGGTTACACGGAACAGCGTGTAACCTCTTAGGAGGATGTCATGAACAAACGCTTTACGGACAGCATAGTCAGGAACCTGCAAGCAAGGGATAAGATGTATCAGGAACGGTCTGCTGGTGAACAGGGGTTTGGCATAAGGGTACTTCCAAGCGGTCTTAAAATTTGGATATTCACTTACACCTTTGACGGACGCCGCCGCCAAATGAACCTGGGTTCATATCCTGAAATATCTTTGGCTGATGCAAGGGTTGAATACTCCAAAGCCTATGCCATGCTGCTTGACAAGAGCAATCCAAGAGACCCGCAAGCAGAACGGGATCAACGCCTTGATGCTGAACGTATTACCCGAGAGGAACGCAGGCAGCACCCAACCATAGCTGAACTGGTGACTGAATATATTAACGACTACGCCAAAGAGCAGAAAAAATCATGGAGAGAAGATGAACGTATTTTGTTAAAGGATGTTGTTCCTGCATGGGGTGATATAAAAACCGAGGATATAATCCGTAGGGATGTTAAAGCCCTGATTGCCGGAATGAAAGGTAGAGGTGCCGGCATACAGAACAACACGTTTAAAATCATCCGCCGGATGTTTAACTATGCCGTAAAGCAGGAATATATTGTTGCCACTCCCTGTTACGGTTTTGAGAAGGGTGACGAGCTACCCCGCCAGCAATCAAGGGAACGTACTTTGTCGGAATCAGAAATCAAGGCTTTCTGGATCGGCATTGATGCTTGTGCAATGTCCCCTGAAGTCCGTTCAATACTCAAGCTGATTCTGCTGACAGGTCAAAGACCTGGGGAAGTCTCTACAATGCACCGAAGCGAAATAAACGGGCGTTGGTGGGAGTTTACCCCGAAGGAAACCAGAATCACTAAAGACATACCACGCAAGCAACGTATATATCTGACCGACACTGCCCTTGCACTGATCGGAACAAATGAAGGGTATATATTTCCTTCCCCCAGAATCCGGCTTGATGAAAAGGGTAAGGTTATCCCTCCAGAACCTATAACAGAGCGAGCCGTAACCTATGCCCTTAGACGAAACCTTGCCACCCATACGGTGACCCCCAAGCCTGCCACATGGCGCAAGCCTAATAGCAAAACCAAGAGCAAAAAGCCTTTTACCGTAGCTGCTGAAAAAAAGCTGACTATTGATAAATTTGTTCCCCATGACCTACGCCGATCCTGTGCAACCTTATTATCTGAAATTGGGTTTGATGATTCCACCGTTGATGCAGTTCTGGCACACCTCAAAAAAGGTGAAATCAGGACATACAACAAGAACAAGTACGACAAGGAAAAACAGGCTGCTATGGAGGCTTGGGAGCGAAAGCTCTTATCCATCATCACCGGAACAGAAGGCAAGGTTATTCCGATCAAACGCAAAGCCGCATAACAGATCGTACCTGTGCTGTTAAATGGGGAGGGGCTGACCTATCCTGTTTTTGTAGTGGCTTATGGCGAAATTAAAACCAAGCGAGAATTGGACATTTACCTATTATAAAACGTCTTGATATACTGCTGAATGGAAGTTCAATAAAGGCAGGATAGATAACAGTTTGTGGAGATAGGAGGCATCCGACAAGCCGCCTACCTGGGGCGGTTTCTCCACAATTTTCACCAGGGCGTTTTCAGGAGACGTGAAAGATGAAAGACTACTTTACGCTGGCTGAAGTTGCAAAAATACTGAAACCAAAGGGAGACGATCCGGAGGAAGAGGTTTTAAAGTTGATTTTTGAACACCAATTGAATCCAGATGGTCATAGACGGTTGCTGCCATCTCATCAATTTGACCATCCATCACCAGAAGACGACATAATACCCCTCCCGCCAACAGAACATCATCACCATAAGCTGGAGCCATCTTATTACATTAAGCGACCATTATCGGTAGATATAGATATCTGGGTTGAGGCTAAAGACAAGTATGGAACCTACTGTGAACCCAGAGTAGTAGGGACTAACGTTCCTTTTACAGGGTTTGTCAGCATCAGTGGAGCTGTACGGCACTCTGGGGGAACTGGTGAAATACAGCTCTGGGAGAAGCGTTATAAAAACGAGAAATCGGTGGGTGATAAACCGTTAAAACTTTTTCACTGGAACGAGGAGCAGAAAAGGGAAGAGACCCTTTATCCGAAACGCTCCTTCATAATTCCTGAAAACGATCTGATAGTTCACTGGGAGCACCTGCGAAAATACATATACGATAACCAGGGGGCGTTAGATCGGTTTGAAGAGATGCGTGCAAGCCTTATTGACATAACCCCAAATGATGAAGAAACGCCGGAATCATTAGACTTGAAAGCGGATGCAGAACAGCAGGAGCAGCCAACAAAAAACCAGAGACAGCCTCAACTTGACCATAAAAACAAGCCAAGAGACGTAGGCAAACTGTTCAAGGATGCGCTTCAGGTATACTACGAAGAAATGGGCAAAGAATGTGAAAAACTGGATGACCTTATTGATATGATAAAGAAGCACCATAAAGAAAATCAGGAAAAACCCGCTTACCTCAAAGACCACGTCCTCAAACACTCCTACCTCAAGAATTTTGCCGATACTGGCAACAACGACGACGATTACCTGAAAATGAAAACTAAAAAAAGAAGTAAGTGGTTCAGCAAAGCCATTGCACAGCGCAATTTCAGAGAACAGACCCGCAAACGCAAATCCCAAGAGCAGACCCTCAAAGCAGATTAGCCTCCAAAACGACATAATCGCACCGTTTACGTTGTCCTAAATCGTTTCAAAGCCCCTGGAAATCAGCATTTCAGGGGCTAATTTTTTTTTCGACATAATCGCGACATAATCGCGACATAATCGCGACATAATCGCCCGATTATGTACGTAAGTATCTAATATCACTGTTGATTTATTTATTTTACCGCATATATTCAGACCATCTCTTTTTCCGGAAAAAAAGAAATAACCCAGCAGGAGAAATTGTTATGGACGTGCGTATGATGAATCGTAAGGAAGTGTGTATAGCACTTAGTGTTAGCAGTGCAGGGCTTCACAGGGGCATGGTTGTTGGCAGGTTCCCAAGACCATACCGAACCGGCGATAACTCGGTACGGTGGAAAAGTAATGAAATCCAAGATTGTATCGACCAGCTACAGATAGCCGAACCTGTGCCGGTTGCTCCTGGTTCAAAGAAGGGCAGACCCCGTAAACAGCCACAAGTGGAGGGTTAAGCCAATGACCAGACCCTTAATCACAACAACAGATATCGAACTGGCAGCAGCACTTATGAATGCCACCAACAAAAAACCAGAGAGCATCCATCCAGGTGAACAGCTTGTTGAGTTTACCTTTCCAACCAACGAAATTACAGAGGCTGTCACGATGAAGTACGCGACAAGTACACTCTGTCAGGATGTTAGGCGTTTGGCGAACAGTAGGAAATGGCTGTATCGGCAATGCCGTGATGTTGCCCGTTCAGGCGTGGGGGTAACCTATGGATAGCGACCTCCAGGCAGCAGCAGAAAATGCCTGTGCTGAAATCGGTGTGATATTCCGGCAAGTCCCAACAGATGGCGGGTTTCACCAGCTTGATGTTGAGGGGAAGTCACCCCGTAACGGGGCAGGCAGGATCAGGATGTTTCCAGACGGTGAAGGTGGGCAGGTATGGAACCATGTCACTGACAATACCCGTCTATTCTGGGCAAAGAGCGACCAGTCACTTACCCCTGCCGAAGCAGAAGAACGCAGGCACAGAGCAAAAGAAGAGCGGGAAAAGGCAGAACAGAGGCTTACCGAGGCACGACAGAAGGCTGCAACCCTTGCGGTTGAGATATGGAAAGCAGCAACACCACCGGTTGACTCGCTGTACTGGCAACGGAAACAGGTGGAGCCAACCGATACCATCCGCGAGATTCCCCTTGATACTTTGGTGAAACTTATCAGCTACCACCCGAAAGCAAAAGGCAAGCCCTTCACTGGCGACCATGTTCAGATCATCCCTGTACGTGGTGACAAGGGAATCAGTACCATTGAGATGATAGACGCAACCGGTCTTAAGGCTGATCTTGCTGATGGTCAGAAAAAAGGTTGTTTCTGGGCAACTGGCAGATTGCCGGTAGGTGATAGCACAACAGTTGTTTTTATCATTGGCGAAGGCGCGGCAACAGTTCTATCAGGTGTTAAAGCCATGCCAGGAAGTATTGGCATTGCAGCCCTGTCATGCGGCAACCTCAAGTCTGTGGCTGAAAAGACCCGCAGCAAGTACCCCCAAAGTAAAATCATCATCCTTGCTGACATTGGCAACGGCGAACAGGCAGCAGTGGAGGCAGCACGTTTTACCAAAGCCTTCCTTGTCAAGCCGTCCTTACCGGCAGGCAGCACCGGCAGCGACATCAACGATGTTCACTGTGAACTTGGTATAGACGAAGTTAGGCGACAGATTGAAGCAGCAACAACGGTTGAAGAGCTACAGCCAGAACCGGACGTTGAAGAAGGTGAGGCATTACCGATTGAGCAACGCCGGTTTGCTGTACGTCCGTTTCCCTTTGGCATTCTCCCTGAACCATTTAGTAGACTTGTCACGGAATATGCCACCGCATTGCAGGTTCAGCCTGAAATCATAACCATGCAGATGATGACGGTTACCAGCGGCACCATCGGCAACAGTATTGTTCTACAGATTAAGCGGGGATGGGAAACCCCGCCTTTTCTCTGGACTGCCATCATCGGCGACACCGGCAGCGGTAAAAGCCATTCAGGTGAGGCAATTATTCAGCCGGTCAAGGAGCAGCAGGCACGGGAAGCCACCTGCCACAAAAAGCTGATGGAAGAGTACCAGCTTGAACTTGCGGCATACAAGGCGGACAAAAAGCACAACACCACTCCCAAAGAACCGCCCCCGATGCTGCACTTCTATACAACCAACTTTACCATTGAAGCACTTATACCCATGTATCAGGCTAATGCACGGGGCTTGATAATCCATGTTGATGAACTGGCTGGACTTTTCCGAGGACTTAACCAGTACAAGGCAAGTGGCAATGACCAGGAGCAACTATTGAGCCTGTTTAACGCCACCGATATTAAAGCCGACCGGAAGAGTGGCAGCGGTTATGTGCGTAATTCAGGCGCAGCGGTTATGGGCGGTATTCAAAACGGTATCCTGTCACAAGTCTTTGGTGAATCCGATTATATCAACGGCATGGCGTATCGTGTTTTACCCGTTGTTATGGATGCCATGCCACCCCGCTTTACGCTGGACAGCATCAGTAAAAATGCAACAGATACCTGGCGTTCCTTCATAGACTGGACGTATCAGATACCACTAGAAATTGACCCTGAAAGCGACAGAATAAAGCCTATCAAGCTGACACTTGAACCCGCTGCACTGGAAGCCTGGCGGTTGTTTCATGATCGCTTTGCAGAAGCAGAGCCTTTTGTCTCCAGTAAATTCAGGGGATACCTCCCTAAACTTCGTACCTACTGCCTTAAGTTCATGACCATTTTGCACGTTATGGAATGTTACCGGCATGACACCCTGGCAACGGTTGTTTCAGTTGATACCGTGACTAACTCCATCTTGCTGACAGAATACTTTGCAGGGCAGGCACTACAGCTTATCAGGGGGGCAACCACCGAACGCAACCCGTACCATGCCACGCTGCACAAGGCACTTGATTCTCTCCAGGGTGATGTGACTGGCGGTAGGTTGTTACTCTCCAGCATCCGCGACCGGATGAATGAGATGTTGCCGGTTGATATGCGGATTGAAACCACCCAGAACAAGCGACTGGCTACATGGTTAAAAGAGATCGGTCTGACAGTTACTAAACGAGCAGACAACAAAAGTGTAGTTTTACTGTCATAGGAAATTGCTATTTTTCCTATGATTCCTATGTCTGCAACCAACAGACCGCATAACAAACATAGGAAACATAGGAATCCTATAAGGAATAAAAAATGAAAATAGCACATGGAACCATTAACCAAGCAACCACACCGCCACCGTTTGATTCAACGCATTGGCAGCAGACCATATCAAAAATGGTTGCTGGCTTTTACCACCGTGACCCCCGCGCCGGATGTTGGCAATGGATACAAACAAACCGTCCTGACCTTTGGCAGGAGCAGATGACAGCCAATAAAGAGATTGACCAGGCATACCAGCAACAGGACACCTGGAAAATCGAGCAGGCAGTTAGTAAGGCACAGGACAGCTTTAACGCCATGCTTCAGGCATGGGAGAAACGCAACCAATTCATTCAGCCGTCCCTTATGGCGGCATAAAGGAAACGACCATGAAGAACCCACATATTTTAAGAAGCTATCAGATTGGCGGATTGTTTATTTCAGAGCAGCCAGACGGAAAGCGTATCAGCATCAGACAGATGGCGGATGCAGTTATGTTCACTAAAGAAGAACTTGAAGCGTTTGCCGGACTTCGTTTTGAAGGACTATTCACCGAGGAGGGCGACCATGCACGTCTATAAAAACATTGCGGCAGTTCAGGGTGAACTTGCCAAGGAAGGTATAGCCAAAGACCGCAACAACCAGCAGCAGGGATACAAGTTCAGGGGGATTGATGATGTCTACAACGCCCTTGCCCCTGTTCTCTCAAAACATGGTCTGTGCATCCTCCCCCGGATCATCAGCAGGGAGATGGTGGAGAGAATCGCCAAGAACGGCAATGCCCTTTTCTGTGTCACGGTAGAAGCGGAATTTGATTTTGTCTCCACCGAGGACGGCAGCAAGCATACCGTCCGTACATTCGGGGAGGCGATGGACAGTGCAGACAAGGCGACCAACAAAGCCATGTCAGCAGCCTACAAGTACGCCGCCTTTCAGAGCTTCTGCATACCGACCGAGGGGGATAACGATGCCGACAGCAGCACCTATGATGTTGCTGCAAAGAAATCATCACTGCCACCGCCTCCTGCAAAACAGGCAGCCAGCAGCGGAATCAGCCAAGGGGATAGCCACCCCAAGGCAGAAAAAACCGCTCCTGCGTCAAATACGGAGGTCAATCCCAAGGCAGCAGAGTATCACGAGCGGATACGGGGGGCACTTAGGCAGATTTTCAACGAAGATAAGGCAGCAGCCCTTGCCTATGTCGAAACCGAAAGCAGATGGATTGACAAGGCGACCGGGGAGGTTAAGGCAGCAGGGGTGAAGGATTACCGCAAACTTTCAGAAGGGCGTGCCAAGGTTCTTTGTCACAAGCTGGATGCAGAACTGAAAAAACGGCAGATAGAGGTACCGGCTCAAACCGTAACCTGTGATATCTGCGGAGCAGATAAACCTTCTGGCGGGGAGTGTCCATCATGCCCTTTCTAAACAGCTATCAATGGAACATCCGCGCACTGGCGCAGTGTCAGGCTGCCTATGACAACATGAACCCGCCGGAGTATTACGAGGACGGGGAAGATTACCCAGAAGATGATCATCCACAAATTACAGAAAGCGAGTAACTATAAAATGAGCTTACCTACATTGTACGCATTGACCGAGGATTTTACCAAACTGATGGAGATGGAAGAACCGGACGAAATTGAAAATATACTGGTGGAGATTGTAGCCAACGAAATTGAGCAGAAAACAGAGAGCGTCTGCAAGTTCATTAAGGTACTGGACAGCACCGCCGAGCAGTTTAAGGCAGAAGAGGAACGTATCAGGGAGGCGCGGAAGTCATTGGAGAACAAGGCAGAGCGTGTGAGGGATTACATGAAGCAAGCTCTTCTGAATGCCAATATCGACAAGGTGAATGCCGGAACATTCAAGGTCTCTGTTGGGCTATCTCCAGGCAGTGTCACCATAGATGACCTTGCCAGCATTCCGCCCCGCTTCCTGACCATCATTCCGGAGCAGCACCAGCCGGACAAGGCAGCTATCAAGGCAGCAATCAAAGCCGGTGAATCTGTACCAGGCGCACATATTGAAGCAGGCTTTACGCTGCGGATTCGATAAAGGAGGATACCATGCAGATTATTTCCATAGACCCAGGACAAAAAGGGGGAATCGCATTATTGGCAGACGGGAGGGCGCAAGCCTTCCCCATGCCAGGAACTGTGACCCAGATAGTTGACCTTATCCGCACACTGGCAACACCAGGCTGTACCCTTGCTGTTGAACGTAGCCAGCCCATGCCCAAACAAGGTGTGACCAGCGTTTTTACCTACGGTCAGCATTACGGCGGATTCGAGGCAATAGCCGCCTGTTTGGGATTACGGTACGTTTCCATCCGACCGACAGAATGGAAAAAGGCAATGGGGTTAAACAGTGACAAGACCTGTAGCATCATTGAAGCCGAGCGACTTTTTCCGGAGGTGGAGCTAATCCCCCAGGGATGCCGAAAGCCAAGTGACGGCATTGCAGAGGCTCTTTTAATAGGTGAATACGCACGGCGTAACCGTTTGTAAAAAACCGAAGGATAAAAACTTACTTAATTATTTCGATAAAAGGATTTTGATATGGGGCGCGGACAATATATCAGAGCAAACGTCATGCAGACCGTTGATGCGAGCATAGGATTTTCCACGGCATTCTTGCGGAAGTTGGGGAGGCTTAAGCATGGTTTCCCACAAGTTAAAACCTTTACCATCACTTGGCACAATAGCCAGACAAAGGAGGTCATAGCATCCGTAGAGTGCAAAGTGACCCCAGACCAAGCCATTATTTCATTTGACCTGACCAGCAACGGCGAAAAGAAACCGGTGATACTTTATATCCCCTTCACCTGGACAGCCTGCAATTACGGTGGCAGACGGACATGGTTTTTATGCCAATGCGGGAGACGTGTCGGCAAGATATTTTTAGACGGGGAACAGTACGGTTGCCGTCACTGTTTACGCCTTACATACCAATCACGGCTGGGTTGTCAAATCAGCCGCGCCAATGGGAGATTATACTCCATTGCCAAGCAGTTGAAGCTAGATGACCCGCTGCATGGATGGCTTGCCCCTCTGCCTCCACCACGCCCTAAATGGATGCACAGAAAGCGATACCGCATACTGTGTCACCACCATAAATTGTGGTGTCTGCGGAAGAACCTGGCGGTAGTAAAGGATTTTGAACAGACATACCCAGGAGTACTGGCAAGATTGATGAAAGACCGAGAATAAAAGAAACCGGGAACCCCGACAGGGAACCCGGCTTTTTTACGTCACCTGAATTTTAATATCCAATTTCCTCACAAATTATATTCCCCCCTGCAATATCATTTCAGGAAATATCAGCAGATTTTTTAAATGTAGCAAGCTGAACAGAGGTTACACGAGAGGTTACACGAACGGAAAAAAGCAAAATGGCTTACAGACAAAATCTGTAAGCCATTGTTTTTATTGGTCGGGATGACACGATTTGAACGTGCGACCCCCTGCTCCCGAAGCAGGTGCGCTACCAGGCTGCGCTACATCCCGAGAATAGAATTATTTAACATTTGCAAAGCTTTTCGTCAATAAACTCTTTA
>JAVERM010000066.1:0-10219 GCA_034007105.1 Trichlorobacter sp. | reverse complement strand
ATCTGATTACTGATGGTCATTACCCATCTTTTAAGGAGATGATGGAAAAAGTGGATTGGGACAGCTACGGCGTTGGCAAAGACTCACGCTGCGCCCAATGTATGATGCACTGCGGTTTTGAACCAACTGTAGTAACCGAAGTGGGCAAAAGCCCTAAAGATATGCTTGAAATGCTGCTTTGGAATTTGTCTTAATAATAGATATTGTAAAAAGCGGAGGTTATGCTCATGCAACCTGACAATATATTTGAAGCAAAATATGATCTTTCTGACTTGGTGGAGACACTTGAAACAGGTAAGGAAGATGAAATCATAATAGCCCGGAACGGACGACCGGTTGCACGCTTGGCACTGCTTGCCAGTGAGCCGCTTGGAACGCGACTTGGTATTGCCAAAGGCAAGTTTGTGCTGCCAGAAAGTTTTGATGATGACAACAGTGTGATCACTAAACTATTTACTGGCTGCCAATCATGAAACTACTTCTTGATACCCATATAGCACTATGGGCAATTAGTGATGATTCACGGCTTTCAGGTCATGCCAGATATTTAATAACCTCACCTGATAATCATGTTTTTGTTAGTGCCGCATCTGTTTGGGAAATCTCAATAAAATACTCGCTGGCACGCAGTAACATGCCAATATCTGGTGCAGAGGCTCTTGGCTACTTTAAACAATCAGGCTACCAGTTGCTTCCTATCACACCTGAACACACTGTTATTGTTGAGCAGTTGCCCTTGTTGCACTCTGACCCGTTTGACAGAATCCTGCTGGCTCAGGCACTTCATGAGCCGCTCAGGCTAATTACACATGATGCAACAGTCGCCAGTTACAATGAAACTGTAATTTTAGTTTAACAGTATTTATTAATATTTTTGACCACATCAAGCTGACTCTACTGCACAAACCCTGACGGAGTAACCAAACAATTTTCTTTCGCCGTAAAAAACCTGCCTCTTTGCGCCAATCAGTCTTCCGGCTATCATTGCCGGTGTTGCTTTCCTCCCTTTTTCAACGTCTGGTTGGTATTGCCGATATTTTCATGACCGGTGGGCTTGGAGCTTCTGCCATTGCTGCCACCGGTCTTGGACAGCTGCTGATGGTCTGCACCATGACCATTTTCTGGGGATTATCCACCGGCACTACAGTTGTTATCGCCTATCTCACCGGTGCCGGACAGACAGATGAAGCCAGAAAAAGTGCCGTTACTGCCATTATTGCCTGTCTGCTGTTCACCATTGTTATCAGCACCATCGGCAGCATCTGGGGCGGTGATGCAACCCGCCTTTTGGGTGCCGCTGATGATGTACAGATACAGGCACGGGAATATATCACCCTTATCTACAGATGGCTTTTCTGGACCACCGGCGTAAACATCCTTTCCGGCATCATGCACGGCAACGGTCAGACCCGTATCCCGATGCAAGGTATTTTGCTGGTTAATATCCTGCATATTATTTTTGCCTGGCCGCTTATTTACGGTAAATTCGGTCTGCCTGCCCTTGGGGTAAAAGGGGCAGCAATGGCGATTAACCTCTCCGAGTTTATCGGCTTTTGTTACCTGCTGTATCAGGCATTCAGGCATGGCTACCTTGGCTGGCTAAAACCAAAGGCAGAGCTTTTTACCCGCATCTGGCGGGTGGGCTGGCCGGTTGCCCTGGAGCGGGTTGCCCAGCAAAGCGGGCAGCTTTTTTACTCTGGCTTTATCATTAGCTACGGCACCACTGCCTACGCTGCCCATCAGATAGGGCTATCAATTGAATCCCTTTCCTTTATGCCAGGTGCAGGTATGGGCATAGCTGCGGCAACTTTGATGGGGCAATCCCTGGGCGCAAGGCAATACCGCCGCGCCCGTGCCGGTCATGGTGAAGCAATGAAGCTTGCCCTGCTGGTAATGGGATGTATGGCAATGGTCTTTTTGCTCATACCCCACTATCTGATCGGGCTGTTTACAAACGATGCCGAAGTTATCCGCTATGGCACAACCTTTTTGCGGTTGGTGGCGTTTGCCCAGATACCGCTGGCACTTTCCTTTGTTTATGCAGGATCACTAAGGGGATCAGGCGATACTTTTTATGTATTTCTGGTAACCATGCTCACCATGTGGGGGGTGCGGGTATTACTGGGATGGATGGCTGTTTCATGGTTGCAACTGTCTTTATACTGGGTTTGGGGAGCGTTTCTGGTGGATTGGTACGTAAGAGCCGCTGCCTTTGGCTGGCGTTACCATAAACGTGACCTGCATGGTGCGATGATTTGAAGGAGCGGGGGGAGAACCACCACCCCCTCCCCCTTCGGGTACTCCCCCTTGGCAGGGGGAGAGTTTTAAAACTCCCCTCCTTGGCAAGGAGGGGAAGCCCGCAGGGCGGGGTGGTTGGGCTAAAGCGCAGGATGACGACTTCTGGTATGCAGGATGACAACATATGGTGTGCAGTTGGGCATGGCGTGCCATGCCCTGACGGGTGGTTGAATAAAATTATACCTCACAACAATCATCATGTTTACACAAAAAAACATACAAAACAGCATAACCATAAAAAAAAATCGTTATTTACGCTTGACAGTTAATATTTTTATTGTAATATCCGCAACACTGTATAGAAAACTGAAAAGATTAAGCTTATCACGCAACCTGCTTGAATTATTAAACTTTTTTAAGAAAGGTGGTGATTATCAACAAAACTTGCAGTTGTTTTAAAAATGTAACAGTAGTGTAAAGTAAAAAATTTAATTTAATTAAGCAGCACATACACCCACAGAAGGAGGAGTAACAATTATGACTAAGTTTCAAAAGCAGATGCTAACCCTTGCCGCAGCAGGCGCACTTTCCGCAGTAACCGCACTTCCTGCAATGGCCTTTGAGAACGAGTTCCACGGTCTGTTTAACACCCACTTCACAGTTTCCAACTATAATAACGGTGGCAGCGGTGATATGTTTCAAGGTCTTGCCCCTGTCAACGGCACTGTCTACCAAAACAGCAAGCACAAAAAAACCAATAACTATCTGCAACAGCGTCTCCGTTTGCAATATATTGCCAAAGCCAGCGATGACCTGAAACTGGTTACCCAATTTGAAGTAAACAACCTTTGGGGTGATCGTGCAGGTGGTGTTGCTGGTGCAAACGGGCAAGGTGGTGGTCTGGATACCGATGGTGTAAACCTGCAGACCAAGCATGTCTATCTTGATTTTAACGTTGGTCAAAACTTTAACACCAAGGTTGGTCTGCAAGCTTATAAAGATACCCTGAAAGGTATTTACATTGATGCTGACCTGCCAGCAATTATGACCACCACCAAGTTTGGCAAAAACTACACCCTTGCCCTTGGCTACTCACGCTATGGTACACAGTTTGAAGATGGTAGCAACAAAACCCGCCTTGGTGGCAATAACCTTGACCTGTTCATCATGGACAACACCTTTGCATTTAACAAAGATACCAAAGCCACTTTCTCCTACTACATGAACGCTGACTATCGCAATCATGGTAATGATAACACAGTTCACACCTTTGGTCTGGGCGGACAAACCAAGGTTAGTGGTGTTGATGTTTCCGGTTTTGTAGCCATGCAGGCTGGTAGTGATAAAAGTGGTGCAAAACATGCTAAAAACCAGGGCTGGGCTGCCAACATTGCTGCCAAAGCCAAAGTTGGTCCTGGCGTAGCCCGTGCCGGTTTCCTTTACACCTCTGGCGACAAGGATAGCAAATCGAATAACAAAGGCTGGCGTCCGGTAATGCACGATGCAAATAACGGCACTGTTAACACCTACAATGAGTCTGGTCTGATTATTCTTGCCCGTAACACAGTTAACAGCCCCACCACATCAGACAATTACCTGCGTCGTAACATCAGTGACATCGGTGTTGGCTACTTGGGTTATGATGCCAAGCTGACTGAAAAAATTAACCTTGATGGTGGCGTAGGTTTTGCTTTTGCCGGCGAAAAGAACGACCACAAAGGCAAGTACATGGGTACTGAAATCGGTCTTACTGCCGGTTATCAGCTTTACAAAAACCTGAAGCTGATGGCACAAGCTGGTTACGTTGTCCTTGGTGACTACTACAAAAACAACACACCAGGTGGATATATAGCAACTACTGATGGAAGCAAGCCAGCTAACCCATACACCGCACGTTTGCAGGCACGCTTTAACTTCTAATTGTTGTTTAAAATATGCAGCATAAAAAAACGGCTCGGAAACGAGCCGTTTTTTGTTTCTTCTTTTCTTTTGGGCATGGCACGGCGTGACCAACTGCACACCAAAAGCCTGTCATCCGCGCGCCCAAACCTGTCATCCTGCGCTTTAGTCGCAGGATCTCGATTTTAGATTCTGCAAGTTCGCTAACGCTTCCTGCAGAATGACGGTGGTGGGGGTACTTACCCAACCACCCCGCCCTGCGGGCTTCCCCTCCTTCAAAAGGAGGGGAGTTTCACAACTCTCCCCCTGCCAAGGGGGAGTACCCGAAGGGGGAGGGGGTTATTTCATACTGCCTTGCTTTTCACAACAAAGCCTTTTCCAGCTCAACAACTTTATCCCGCAGTTCTGCTGCTTTTTCAAAATCAAGCTCTTTGGCAGCAGCCAGCATCTCTTTACGCAGCTTTTTAACCAGTGCAGGTATTTTCTCCGGCTTTACACCATAGCTTTCCGCAACTTCTGCTGCCAGCGGCACAGGTGTATAATCATGCTCTTCTATTGATTCCAGAATTGTGCGCATCGCTTTTTTAACTGTGGTTGGGGTAATGCCATGCTGCTTGTTCCAGGTAAGTTGCTTACTGCGGCGGCGTTCTGTTTCATCCATGCAAGCCCGCATGGAGCGGGTGATGGTATCGGCGTACATCAAAACCCGCCCAGCTACGTTACGTGCAGCCCTGCCGCAGGTCTGAATCAGGGAGCGGGCAGAGCGCAAAAAGCCCTCTTTATCTGCATCCAAAATAGCAACCAGTGAAACCTCCGGCAGGTCAAGCCCTTCCCGCAAAAGGTTAATCCCCACCAGAACATCAAACTCACCCAACCGCAGGCTACGCAAAATCTGCATCCGCTCAATGGTATCAATATCCGAGTGCAGATAACGCACTTTAATGCCCAGCTCCTGATAATAATTGGTCAGCTCTTCTGCCATCCGCTTGGTAAGGGTGGTTATCAGCACCCGATCACCTTTGGCAACGGTCTGGCGTACCTCATGCAGCAGGTCATCCACCTGCCCCACAGATTTCTCACCACCAGTTACAGGTCTTATCTCAATAACCGGGTCCACAAGACCGGTTGGCCTGATCACCTGCTCCACAAAAACACCGCCAGATTGAGCAAGCTCATAATCAGCCGGTGTGGCAGAAACATGTACCACCTGATTGATCCGGCTTTCAAATTCTTCAAAGTTCAGTGGTCGGTTATCAAGGGCAGCAGGCAGCCTGAAGCCATATTGCACCAGGGTTTCCTTGCGGCTGCGGTCGCCACGGTACATGCCTCCCACCTGGGGTATGGTGATGTGGGATTCATCAACGTACAGCACAAAATCATCGGGAAAATAGTCAATCAGTGTGTAAGGAGCTTCCCCTGCCTGTCTGCCATCAAGATAGCGGGAATAGTTTTCTATCCCCTGGCAAAAGCCCATCTCCTCCATCATCTCAATATCGTAAAAGGTGCGCTGCTCAATCCGCTGCGCTTCAAGCAGTTTGCCCTGCTCTTTAAACACCTTTATCTGCTGCTCCAGATCAATACGTATCTGCTCCACTGCCCTGGTCATGGTCTCTTTGCTGGAAACATAGTGGGAAGCAGGGTAAATGGCACATTTGGACAGCTTTTGCAGCACAATACCCCGCAATGGGTCAATCTGGCTGATCGCTTCCACCTCATCTCCGAAAAACTCAATCCGCAACGCCCGTTCGCTGTCATAGGCAGGAAAAACCTCAATCAAATCTCCACGCACCCGGAAAGTGCCACGGTGGAAATCTGTATCATTGCGCTCATACTGAATGGCAACCAGCTTCTCCAGCAGGGTATCCCGCCCGTATTCATCACCTTGATGAAAGAAAATATGCATCTCTTTGTAGGCTTCCGGCGAGCCAATGCCGTAGATGCAGGAAACCGATGCCACAATAATCACATCGCGACGGGTTAAAAGTGATCTGGTGGCAGAATGGCGCAGTTTGTCGATTTCATCATTTATTGAGGAGTCTTTTTCAATGTAGGTATCAGTGTTGGGCAGATAGGCTTCCGGCTGAAAATAATCGTAATAGGATACAAAATATTCAACAGCATTATCGGGAAACAGCTCTTTAAACTCGCCGTAAAGCTGCGCAGCCAGGGTTTTGTTGGGTGCCAGCACCAAAGCAGGACGACCAGTGGCAGCAATAACATTGGCAACCGTAAAGGTTTTACCAGAACCGGTAACACCAAGCAGCACCTGATGCTTATCACCACGGTTAATACCTGCGGACAGCTCTGCAATCGCCTGGGGCTGATCACCACGGGGTTGATAGGTTGTGTTTAGGTGAAATTTACTCAAGGGAAAGGTTTTCTATGTTACGTGATGTGTGGAAAACTGAAATCACATATATGGTTTCATCCTGAACCATATAGATAACAATATAGGGAAACTCGGTAAATATAAGCTCTCGTGTTCCACTAATCCTGCCTGGTTTACCACTGTAAGGTTGACCCGAAAGCTGCTGAAAGGTTCTTTTAACTATCTTTAATACCGTTTTTGCCGCTGCACCAGGGTTATCTTTTGCAATGTATGCCTCAATATTATCAAGGTTACGTTGCGCCATTTTTGACCATTCTAGCCGCATGAAGCCTTGGCCTCCCACCTGGTCAATACTTCAGCATGAGGGGTTGTTTCACCTGATTTAACTTCCTGTAAACCAGTAAGTATATTATGGACTTGCCACTCGTTAAGCTTAAGATAACTGTTAATGGCATCTTCAATAACGAGTGTTGCTGAACGGTTAGTTGCTTTGGCAAGAGCCTCTACCCGCTGTCTGGTGACAGGTTGCAGCCTAAGTGGCATGGTGTCTTTTATGACCGTAATCTGCATAATAAGTATCCTTTTCAGCATTGTGTGTTGCTTTTAAACAGAATAATCATAACAAGTGAAAGCTGTCAATCAGCGCGATTCTTCTGGGCATGGCACGCCATGCCCCTACAAATAAGCATGAAAGGATGAAGATAAAATGTACGGGCACGCCGTGCCCCTACAACAAACATGAAAGAATGAAGATAAATTACTTCCTCACCACCAGCACAGCCCCTATAAACAACAAAGCAATACCCATACCACGCAGCGGTGTAAGGGAAATCTGGCGCATACCGAAAAGCCCGAACTGATCCAGCATGGCTGCTGTAGTAAGCTGTCCGGCAAGGGCTATTGCCATTACTGCTGCTGTGCCTATCCGTGGCACACCGATAATGGTCATGGTGACAAAAAAGGCTCCGCAAAAACCTCCGGTCAGCTCCCACCAGGGTGCTGCTGTGATGTTGCGCAGATTGCCTTTGCCAATGGACATTGCCACCAGAAACAGGGCTATGGCACCCACGGTAAAAGAGACCATGGAGCTTTCAATGCTGCCTATCTTTTGCGCCAGACGGGCGTTTATTGATGGCTGCACCGCTATGGCAACGCCTCCGCATGCCACAAGTATTATCAGTAGTATGTTGTTCATAACTTCCTCCCATCAGGTTTTTACACTCACTTTCCCTCATACTGCTCAATCAGCTCTACAAAAACCTGTTCCAGATCAGGCAGTTGCGCACCTTCAGCAGCCTGTTGCTGCTTTAGTTTAAGTGGCGTGCCAACAGCAATCAATCTGCCACGATAAATAAGTGCCAGACGGTCGCAATATTCTGCTTCATCCATATAGTGGGTGGTTACAAAAACCGTGACACCATCTGCTGCCAGATTATGGATAAGTTGCCAGAAACGACGGCGGTTTAGTGGGTCAACTCCAGAGGTGGGTTCATCCAGAAAAATAATTGGTGGTTCGTGCAAAATTGCACAGCCCAGAGCCAGCCGCTGCCGCCAGCCACCGGAAAGCTCACCAGCCCTGGCCTGTCGCCTGTCCATAAGCCCTGCCATTTCCAGCACCCAGGCTGTACGCTTTTTCAGCTTTTCCGCAGGCAGTCGATAAACACCACCATAAAAGGCGATGTTTTCCTCAACTGTCAGATCTTCATAAAGGGAAAAACGCTGGCTCATGTAACCGATGTTTTCTTTAATCAACTCGGGCTGGCTGGTAACATCAAAACCAGCCACTGTGCCGCTGCCACTGCTTGGTTGCAAAATACCGCAAAGCATTTTTATGGTGGTGGATTTACCGGCACCGTTTGGCCCTAAAAAGCCAAAAATCTCGCCTTTTGGAACCGTAAGGCTCACCTGGTCAACAGCAACAAAATCACCAAATTTACGGGAAAGTTTGTTTAAAGTTACCGATGGTTCTGCAATGACTGATTGCGTAAAAATTCTGCGTTTTACCGCACAATCCGCACCTTCGCCCATCATGGTTACAAAGGCATCTTCAAGGGTGGGGTTTTTGATGTGGGAATCAGCCAGCAGTTTCAACTTGTCCGGATTGTCGCAGGCAAGCAGTCTGCCCTGGTGCATAAGCCCCACACGCTGGCACCGCTGCGCTTCATCAAGGTAGGCTGTTGCCACCACAATGGTAACTCCTTCGGCAAGCAGGTTATCCAGAATCAGCCAGAATTCGCGGCGGGAGACCGGATCAACACCATTGGTGGGTTCATCCAGAAAAAGCAGTTTTGGCGTATGAATCAAGGCACAACTTAGCCCCAACTTTTGCTTCATACCACCGGAAAGAGCACCGGCACGCCGTTTTTTAAAGGGCAGCATACCGCTCATGGCCAACAGTTTGTCGGCTCGCAAAAGCCATTGTGCCTTTGGCACGCCAAATATCTCGGCATGAAAGCGGATGTTTTCCATCACCGTCAGATCAGGGTAAAGTCCAAAACGCTGGCTCATGTAGCCGACATCATTACGCACCGGGTTAAGCCTGCTGCATGGATGCCCCAGCACCTGCGCATCACCGCCATCAGGCAGCATTACGCCGGCAAGCATCCGTAATGTGGTGGTTTTACCGGCACCGTCAGAGCCAACAAGACCAAAAAGCTCACCTTTGGGGATGGCAAGATCAAGCTGATCAACGGCAACAAGTTTGCCAAAACATTTGGTAAGCTTATTTGCAGTAATAATATTCATGAAAGGTCTGCATTTTGATTAGCGCAGGTCAATGACAGCATCCACCGGCATTCCTGGTTTCAGTTCCTGCTGCGGATTATCTGCGGTGATTTTAATCCTGTAGACAAGTTTGACACGCTCAACCTGGGTCTGCACATTGCGGGGGGTAAACTCTGCCTGCTGGGCAATAAAACTGACCGTACCCTGATAGGTTTTATCAGGCCAGGTATCGCTGGTTATTTTTACGGTTTGTCCAAGCTTGATCCGCCCCAGTTCTGTTTCCGGAATATAGGCGCGTATCCAGGTGTCATCAAGGCTGGTGACTGTCAGCACCGGACTGCCAGCTGCCAGCATTTCACCAGGTTCTGCATGTTTTGCCGTAACCTGACCAACAAGGGGTGCATAAAGCCTGGTATCTGCCAGGCGGCTTGCAGCCAGCGCGTGGCTTGCTGCGGCACTTTCCAGGTTGGCTCTTGCCTGCAAAACAGCATCAGGACGCGCCCCTGCCTTTAGCAGTCGCAATCGCTCCCTGGCTTCACGCACTGCCGCAGCACTGGCATCACGGGCAGCAACAGCCATATCCATATCACGCTGCGATACCACCTCTTTCCTGATCAGCCTTTCCATGCGGATTGCTTCATCTGCTGCACGAATTTCCTCAGCCTGCATACGTGCAAGGGCAGCCTCAGCCTGCATGATTTCCTCATCCCTGCTGCCGGCTTCAAGATCCTGCAATGCAGCACGGGCAGCGCGCTCCTGCGCAGAGCGGGCTTTTTCTTCTGCCCGTAAATCTGTATCATCAAGCACGGCAACCATTTGACCGACTTTGACGATTTCACCCTCATCAACATTGCGTTCCAGCAATCTGCCTGGCACTTTAAAGGAAAGAGCCACGGTGGTGGTTTCCACTGTACCGGTTAATTTTAAAGAGTTTTTATCAGCACCGTTGTTGCAGCCCCACAAAATGGCAGCACAGGATAAAAAAACCGCAACCACGGCAGATTTTGATCTGTTAAACATATATGAAAT
>JAVERM010000065.1:0-10610 GCA_034007105.1 Trichlorobacter sp. | reverse complement strand
AATGGCTGTGGACATACAACAATGAGCGTCCCAATATGGCTCTTGGCGGAATTACTCCTGCCATGAAGCTCAAACAAGCGGCATAGATTCTACTTGTGAGTGCTACTAAAAATGGGAGGAGTACAGCTTGGTCTGCATCACCATATTGACCCTGCAATACCTGACAAACTGGTGGGAGATCCATTGCGCTTTGGGCAGATTCTGATGAATCTGCTGAGTAATGCCCTCAAGTTTACAGAACATGGACAGATAAGCGTTAAGGTTTCTTTGGTTGAAAAAAAGGGGAAAAGCCTTTTACTGTTTTTTCAGGTTAAAGACAGCGGCATCGGCATACCACCAAAGCGTCAGCAGGAAATTTTTTCTCCCTTTGTCCAATCAGACAGCACTGTCACAAGGCGTTACGGCGGCACAGGTCTTGGGCTTGCCATTGCCAGCCAGCTTGTAAAAATGATGCACGGCGAAATAGGTGTGGAAAGTGAACCAGGCAAAGGCAGCCGCTTCTTTTTTACGCTGTCTGTGCAGCAGCCTGTGGCTGATAATCAGATAGGTAATGAAATGCAGACCAAAGCAGCTGCATATATGCCTGAAGATGATTATCCGGCACAACTGCCCAGCCAGGCAGCAACAAACATCTCCCCTGATTATCAAAACTTAAAACCTTTAATCGAAAAGCTGGAGCAGCAGTTAAAAAACCAGAACATGGGGGCAATGGTAACTTTTCATCAGCTGCGTAAACAGTTGGCTGGGTATAATGGAGATGAATTAAATGAAATGGAGCTGTTTTTAAATGAGCTGGAATTTGCAAAAGCGGTCACAATCCTGTACAGGGTTGCAGAAAAATTCGGGATATCTTAAGGTAACGCGCCATGTCTGTTTTGCGACCAACTCTGTTAATTATTGATGATACACCCGTAAATATACGGGTGCTTTCCGAACTGTTTGCCGATGAATGCGAAATCATTTTTTCCACCAACGGAAAAGACGGACTGCATCTGGCTGCCACCCAGAAACCTGATCTGATTTTACTGGATATTATGATGCCCGGCATGGATGGCTATGAAGTTTGCCGCCTGCTTAAATCAGAACCCCAGACCAGAAATATACCGGTTGTTTTTGTTACCGCACTGGGAGAAGATGAGGACCAGACCAAAGGGCTTGAGCTGGGCGCAATAGATTACATCATCAAACCGATTAACCCGCCGATTGTAAAAGCACGTATCCGCAATCATCTTGAACTTAAACGCCACCGCGATTTACTGGCTGCCATGGCAACTATTGATGGGCTTACCGGCATTGCCAACCGCCGCCGTTTTGATGAAATGCTGCACTATGAATGGCAACGTTCGCAACGCTCCGGAACACCGCTTTCGGTATTGATGATTGATATTGACCATTTCAAACTTTACAACGATTTTTACGGGCATCTGGTTGGTGATGATTGCCTGAAAGCGGTTGCAAAGGGCATGAGCAATGTTATCCGCCGCCCTGGCGATCTTTTAACCCGTTATGGAGGCGAGGAATTTGCCTGTGTCTTGTCGGAAACAGATGTAAAAGGTGCCCACAAAGTGGCTGATAACCTGCTGGAGGCAGTGGCAAAACTGCAAATCCCCCATGCACAATCACCGGTCAAGCCCTATGTAACCGTCAGCATAGGCTTTTGCACTGCCTGGCCAAACGGCACAGATAACAGCCAGGAACTTATAGACTGCGCTGACCGTAACCTGTACAGAGCAAAAAAAGGTGGACGAAATCGCGTTTACAAATGCGAGCCTGACAACTGTAATATACAATACTGCATACAGGAGAAAAAATAATGAGCATATCAAAACTGCGTATCGGAACCCGTGCCAGCCAACTGGCACTTTGGCAGGCAAACTGGATTAAATCCGAGCTTGAGCGTCAATATCCAGGCATTGAAGTTGAGCTGGTGAAAATCAAAACCACTGGCGACAAAATCCTTGATGTCCCTTTGGCTCAGGTTGGCGGCAAAGGGCTTTTTGTGAAGGAAATCGAAGAAGCGATGCTGCGTGGCGAAATTGACCTTGCTGTACATAGCATGAAAGATGTACCAACTGAATTTCCCGATGGACTTGGACTGGTGGTAACCACAAAGCGGGAAGACCCAAGGGATGCTTTTATTTCCGATGGTGTACGTTTTGCAGACCTGCGCCCCAATGCCAGAATCGGCACCAGTGCCCTGCGTCGCCAGGCTCAACTGCTGGCAGCACGCCCTGATCTGGAAATGGTAATTATCCGCGGCAATGTGGAAACCCGTATCCGTAAACTAAAGGAAGAAAACCTGGATGCAGTGATTCTGGCGGCTGCCGGGCTTAACCGCCTGGGTTTTACCGATGTTATTACTGAGCTTTTGGATGCTGATTTTTCCATTCCGGCAATCGGACAGGGTGCGCTGGGGCTTGAGTGCCGCCTTGATGACCAGGTAACCATTGATGCCCTTTCTTTTTTAAACCACGCACCCACTGCCTGGGCTGTGGAAGCTGAACGCGCCCTGCTTAAACAGTGCGAAGGTGGCTGCCAGGTACCAATTGCAGCCCACGGCACGGTTGATGATAATAACAACCTGCAACTGGTCGGCTTTATCGCCTCGGTGGATGGCAAAAAATCTGTCCGTTCGGTGATCAGCGGTTCTGTAACCGAAGCCAAAACATTGGGCTGCCAGCTTGCCGACCGCCTGCTGGCTGATGGTGGCAAACAGATACTTGAAGAAGTATACCAAAGGGAGCTGGTCAAATAGTGACAACAACGGTTCTTGCACAACCGCTGGCAGGCAAGCGTATTCTGGTAACCCGCTCGGCAGAACAGGCTGGCGAGTTTGTGGAAATGCTGGAAAAACGCGGAGCCAGTGTGCTGGAATGCCCCACCATAAAACTTGTGCCAGTGGATAACTGGCAGGAGATAGATGCCGCAATTGACCAACTGCCACAAACAGATTGGCTGATTTTAACCTCTGCAAACAGCGTGAACTTCTTTTTTCAGCGACTGGAACAGTTAGGTTTGCATAATGAACTGCTTGCCAACTGCAAGCTGTGCGTTGTGGGACCAAAAACTGCCCAGGCGCTGGAAAGGCAGGGGCTACATGCAGACCTGATGCCTGCGGAATACACAGCCGAAGGGGTGGTTGCAGCTTTTGAGGGGATTGACTTGCAGGGAAAGCAGGTGCTTTTCCCCAGGGCAGACAAGGCAAGAAACATCATCCCCCCTGCACTAACAGAAAAAGGGGCATCAATAAATGCCCCTGTTCTTTACTGCAATAAACTTCCTGACACACTACCGGAAACAGCACAAAAAGCACTTGAACAACAACAACTGGATATAGCTGTTTTTTCTGCTTCTTCAACCGTAAAAAACCTGGCAACACTGCTTGGCGGGGTAGCAAGATTGCAGCAACTGCTTACCGGTGTGCTGATAGCTTCCATTGGTCCGATTACTTCTCGCACCTGTAATGAGCTGGGGATAAAAGTTGATATTGAACCAGCTGATGCAACCCTTGAAGCATTGGTGCTGGAGCTGGAAATTGCCTTGAGTTCCCCCACAACATCGCAGACAGACTCCTAAGAGTCTGTAGACTGCACTGCCGTAATAGCCACCACATTTACAATATCCTCAACTGAACAGCCACGGGAAAGGTCATTTACCGGCTTGGCAAGTCCCTGAATAATCGGACCCACTGCCTCGGCACCGGCTACCCGTTCCACCAGTTTATAGGCTATGTTGCCGGCATCAAGGTCAGGGAAGATTAAAACATTGGCTTTACCTGCCACAGCACTGCCCGGTGCTTTCTTCTCACCCACCTTTGGCAGCAATGCAGCATCTGCCTGCAATTCACCATCAATAATAATATCCGGCTTGATGGTTTTGGCAATCTCCATCGCTTTGGTCACTTTATCAACATCTGCATGGCTGGCACTGCCCTTGGTGGAGAAGGAGAGCATTCCCACCCGTGCCTCCACATCCAAAAACGCCTTGCAATTACCGGCAGTGGCAACTGCAATCTCTGCCAGTGCCTGGGCATCAGGATTGGGGTTTACAGCACAATCAGCAAACAAAATAATTCCGTTTTCGCCAAAATCCTTATTTTTAGTAACCATGAAAAAATAGGATGAAACCGTCTTTATCCCTGCTGCAGGACCAACTGTCTGAAAAGCAGCCTTAAGCACATTACCGGTGGTTCCGGCTGCACCAGCCACTTCACCGCCGGCATCACCATTACGCACCATCATGCCGGCATAATACAGGTTATCTTCTGCTGTGAGCAGCTTGCGGGCTTCATCTGCTGTCATCCCTTTTGATTTACGCAACTCAACAAAGTCTGCAACATACTGTGCAAGTTTTGGTGAAGTTGCCGGATTCAGCAGCTCAACACCATCAAGGTTAATCCCTTTTGCTGTGGCAGCAGCCCTGATTTTTTCAGGCTCACCAAGCATAATCAGTTTTGCCAGCTTTTCTTTAACAATCTGCTGGGCTGCATAAAGCATCCGCTCATCGTAGCTTTCAGGTAAAACAACTGTCTTTTGATTCTTGCGTGCCTTTTCCTTAATCTGGTCAACAAGATGCATTTCTAACTCCTCCTGTAAAATAAAACGGGTTTTTGCTAGATACATGACAGGGCTTTGTGCGTCAACAATTAAAAAATCTAAAAGAATACTTTTTATCAAGGATAAAAAATTTACAAACAAGTTTTGATTATATTTGAAAAACATCCATTTCTCAGGGTGACTCCTTCGTTTTTGACATTGGTCAAGGAATTATGTATACACTTTCATTAGTAAGTAAGCCATTTGTTCTGCAGATTTTTCATTTATCTCAAAACTACATGCGCTAATTAAGAAAGGGGGTGAAAGGATGCCAAAAAAACGCAAAACATTGCTACAAATGTTAATTGTCCTTGTTGCCTGCATCGGACTGTTTGGGGTTTACATTGTTTTTGGACCGCCTGCGCTGCTGGCAAAATCAGAATCTCCTGAATTTTGCGCCAGCTGCCATGTTATGGAAAGCCAGTACAATGACTACATGCATAACGGTGCCCACCGCCGCTTCAAATGTGTTGACTGCCACCTGCCAAATGATTCCGAAGCCAATCATTATGTCTGGAAATCAATTGACGGTATGAAAGATGTAATACACTTTTATTCCGGAAAAATTCCGGAAAGAATTACGCTTTCTGACCACGGTGCCAAAGTTGTTAAAGCAAACTGCGCCAGATGCCATGAAACCCTGGTTTCACAAATGGATACATCCCGCAACTGCTGGGATTGCCACCGCCGTATAACCCACACCGGAACCGGCGCAGTTCAAACCAATACGTTGTTACAACAATAACTTTAATTGAGGAGGAAAAAAGTATGAGAAGTAAACTGTTGTTATCTCTGCTGACTGCTGCGCTTTGCGGACTGATGATTACCGCATGTGCACCGCCAAAGCCGGAAAATGCAAGAATAGCCGAAATTCCGGATGGAGCAATTGAACCAGCCGTATGGGGCAAAAACTATCCGGAACAATATGAAACCTGGAAGGCAACCGCCCAGCCAACACCTGAAGGTAAAAGTAAATACAAAAGAGGCAATGACGGCGGCAAGGTTTATGACAGACTGTCTGAATACCCGTTTAGCGCATTGTTATTTAATGGCTGGGGCTTTGGTATTGAATATAACGAGCCGCGCGGTCATGTTTACATGATGACTGACCAGAAAGAAATCGACCCATCCCGTCTTAAAGGTGGCGGTGCCTGCCTTACCTGTAAATCACCTTACGCCTCATTACTTGCTGAAAAGCAAGGTGTTACCTACTTTGCCCAAACTTACGAAGAATCACTGAATCAGCTGCCCGTAGAGCATCAAGAGCTTGGCGTTGCCTGTATTGATTGCCACAACAACAAGGATATGGGTCTTAAAATTGAGCGTGGCTTCACCCTGGGCAAGGCACTGGATAAACTTGGTGTGGATAAAACCAAACTCACCAATCAGGACAAACGTTCTTTGGTTTGCGCCCAATGCCACGTTACCTACACCATCCCCAAAAGTGATGACATGAAATCGCAAGATGTGTTTTTCCCGTGGGATGAAAGCCAGTGGGGCAATATCCCTATCGAAAACATCATCAAAAAAATGCTTAGCGATAAATCCTACGGCGAGTGGACACAGGCTGTAACCGGCTTTAAACTGCCTTACATCCGCCACCCCGAGTTTGAAATGTATTCAACCAAGAGTGTTCACTGGATGGCTGGCGTATCCTGTGCAGATTGCCACATGCCTTACACCAAGGTGGGCAGCAAAAAAATCTCTGATCACCGGATCATGAGTCCGCTTAAAAATGATTTCAAAGCTTGCCAGCAGTGCCACAGCCAGCCCGCAGAATGGCTGAAAGAGCAGGTAATCACTATCCAGGATCGGGCTGCATCACAATTCATCCGCTCTGGCTATGCTGTTGCCACTGTAGCCAAGCTGTTTGAACTGACCCACAAAAAGCAGGCTGATGGTATCAACATTGACCAGAATATGTACAACCTGGCAAAGGATCACTACCTGCAAGCTTTCTTCCGCAACCTCTTCTTTGGTGCAGAAAACTCCATGGGCTTCCATAACCCCACCGAGGCAATGCGTATTCTGGCTGATTCCACAATGCATGCCGGCAAGGCAGAAGCATTACTGCGCCAGGCACTGACCAAAGCTGGTGTTGATGTACCTGTGAAGATTGATCTTGAGCTGTCCAAATACACCGACAACCGCGGTGTAAGAAAGCTGATGTTCAGACCTGATCAGGAATTTAAAGACCCATATGCACAAAAATAGTTTGTGCTGATAGGCTCCTACTATGACAAAAGGGGGTTACCAGTTCTGGTAACCCCCTTTTTGTTTTACATCTATTAAACGTTTGTAACTGCTTAAAAAAACCACAACAAAACAAGATACCTTGTATCTGTCTAATATTATTATCTTACAGCAAGACAGTTTGAAAACAGTTTTATAATTGTAATATACGCACTTTACACGGATATATTTTTCCGTATATAAAACAGCTGAAAAATTTTACATACAGCGTTTTATCTGCGTTTTAGTAGGCAATCTGTCAAACAGGCAGGAGGTATTCCATGCAACTGACGGAACTCGAAAATAAAACTGAATTTCCAGATCCCAGGCTGGCCTTACAGGAAGCAATGGTATTTTTAGGAGCAATTGCCAGCGGAATGGAAGAAGCTGTAGGAGAATCGGCCAGCAACATCTCTTACCTGGCTGGCAAAAATCTGGGCAAAAATCTTTCCAACAGTATCCCCAAAACCGACAACCTTGAACAGGCACTTGAAGCCACCCGCACCGTACTACTGGAAAACGGTTTTTTGTGGTTGTTTGAACCGTTTAAAACCCATGACCGCCCAGCTTTGATCATGGAAAATGAAGAAGGCAGCGATATCACCCTGGTTTTTAGTGACTGCATGATCCGACAATCCCTCTTCCGCTTCGGCCACGCCCAGAAAGGCTCGTTATGCACCATGATGAACGGTTTTTTTGCCGGAGCATTGCAAAACATCATGGGGGTTGACTCTGCTCTGGAAATTACCCATGCCGGAGAAAATGCCTGCCTGAAAAAACTGACACTTTGCAAAACAAGGGGTACCCCATGAGTCAAGAACTGGTCACCATAAACACAGAATGGTTGTCAGATTGTTCAGGCTGCCACATCGCCATTGTGGATCTGCACGAAAAAATCATGGCAGTGCTTGAATCGGTCAGGATACAACATTGTCCTGTACTCACCGACATCAAGGATTACCCACCGGCAAAAATCGGTCTGGTGTCCGGTGCCATCCGCAACGAGCATGACCGCCACAACGCCATTGAAATGCGCAAAAGCTGTGAGTGATTATTGCCTGGGGTTCATGCGCTGTGTTTGGCGGCCCTGCCGGGGCAGGCAATATCCACACCAGTGCAGAAATTGTGGATTCAGTCTACCTGAATAACAAAACAACCACTCCCCATCAACCGCCCAGCCGCGAAGTTTCGGCTCTTGAGGCTTCGGTCACCCCCATTGATCAGGTAATTGATGTTGATCTTTACCTGGCCGGCTGCCCGCCCCATCCAGCTTATATTTTTGATGCTTTACTATCACTTCTGGAAGGACGTACCCCTAAAGCAACCAAAGAATCAGTCTGTGCCAAATGCAAACGTCAGATGAAAAAAGCAGATGTCACAGAAATCCGCCAGCACACCGACGGCATACCTGATCCTGATCTTTGCTTTCTCTCCCAGGGTTATATATGCATGGGGTCAGCCACCATTGACCGCTGTCTTGCCCCCTGCCCCACAAACGGTGTGCCCTGCACCGGCTGCGCCGGAGCCACAATGCAGATACTAAGCGAGCCAAACCGCGATATCCGCACCGAGATTGCCGAACGGATGTCCAGACTGACAAAAATTCAATATGATGAAATTGTTAAAGAAATAGAAAAAGTGCCAAATCTCATTATTCATACACAATGGCCACCCGGATGATTGGCGACAAGCCGACTTTCCTGATTAATAAGTGGATAAAAGAGGCAGACGAAGACTACGAAGCAATCCGTTTTTAGGAGCTTTTATGCAGACAAATCACGATGCAGGTAACTTGCGGACAGTAAGAATCGATCCGGTAACCCGGATAGAAGGACACGCTAAAATCTTTATCAACCTGGCAGAAGACGGAACATTGGATAATGCCGGACTGGTGGTAAATGAGTTGCGCGGTTTTGAAAAGATTCTGGTAGGTATGGAGGCAAACAGAATGCCGCACATTACTGCCCGTATCTGCGGTGTCTGCCCCACTGCCCACCATATCGCCGCTGCCAATGCCCTGGATCATGCCTGCGGTATAAAATCCCCGCCTGCGGCCATGCTGCTGCGAGAGCTGATGTACATGGGACATATCATTCACTCCCACGCCCTTTCCCTGTTTGTTCTGCAAGGACCTGACCTGGTATTGGGGCTTGACGCTGATCCGTCCATCCGCAATGTGGTGGGAATTGTACAAACCAACCCTGAAATAGCCAAAAAGGCACTGCGTATCCGCACCATTGGTCAGAAAATCAACGAAATTGTCGGCGGTCGAGGTACTCATCCGGTTACTGCGGTGGCAGGCGGCATTACCTTTGTGCTTGATAATGAAAAACGCAGCCAGTTGCAAAGCATAATAAATGAAGGAATTATGCTGGCCAAAGAACTGGCTCCGGTGGTTAAACAGCTTGTTATGTCTACCATTGATAAACATCCAGTCATGTTATCGGATTGGGTAGCCCCTTGCTGGAGCATGGGTACAGTGCTGGATGAGCGGATTTCTCTGATTGAAGGGAACATTCGCGTGGTTGATGAGCATGGTTTTTTACAGGCTGAGTTCCCTGTAGAAGATTATGACCGGTATATGGTGGAATCAGTGGTTGATTTTTCCTACATGAAACGGGTCAGCTTCCGCAGCAACAATACTGTGTACGATTATAGGGTTGGTCCACTGGCACGGATAAATGCCGTAAAACAGTTTAACACCGAACTGGCCAGCCAGGAACTTGAAGAGATGACAAAACTTGGAGGTTCCCCCTGCCACATCACCCTGTTCCAGTCCTACGCCAAACTGGTGGAACTTATCTGGGCTGTGGAACGTGCAGATGACATACTGCGTAATCCGCTGATTAATGGTGAAACCCGCGTACCGGTTAAATTCAAGGGCGGAAGAGCTGTTGGACATGCTGAAGCACCACGGGGAACACTGATCCACGATTATGAAATTGATGAAAACGGCATTGTGCGGGCAGCTAACCTTATTGTAGCCACCCAACAAAACTACGCCATTATTAACCGTTCCATAGAGCAGGCAGCCAAATCCCATGTAATCGGCAAAAGTTCTGATCAGACATTGCTTAATGCTGTTGAGTTCAGCCTGCGCTGCTACGATCCGTGTCTTTCCTGTGCCACCCATGCCGTTGGCTGCATGCCAATGGAAATAAGCATTAATCGCGGCGGCAAGGCCGTAAAAATAGTACGGAGGTAGCCATGGCAAATGTAGTTGACATAACAATCCATGAACAGGCATGCAGAGGCTGCGAGATGTGCATTGATGTTTGCCCCACCAATGTATTTGTTTTTGATGAAGAAAAACGTCTTTGCATGGTTGACCATGCAGAAGACTGTATCGCCTGCCTCACCTGCGCCTACGTCTGTCCATCAGGAGCAATCACCCACGATAATTACCATCTGGTAAAAAACTGGCTCTCTTCCATTTTGTGTGGGTATCAGTATTTCATTATTGCTCTTCAAGTACCTTCTTCAAGCACAACATCTTGTGATGAACGGTGGTGCCGGAAGGTGGACAAGTTTGCCGGCGACCAGGTAGGCCATGGTGATTAAATGACGGGTCGTTCCATATCCCCTGGCTCTGGCTTTAGCTGCCTGAATAAGACCGTTTATTGCTTCAACACTGCCGTTGTTCAGATGCCCGTCAAACCAGGACAAGATGCCGTTTAAGTGGCGCCTGATGGTTTTGGCAGCGTCTTTCATAGGATTAAGCCGGCAGCGGATCGCCCAGTTATACCAACGTCTAAACGCCGTCTCGGCATCGGTGAGCGTTTG
>JAVERM010000063.1:0-10696 GCA_034007105.1 Trichlorobacter sp. | reverse complement strand
CGGGCAGGATAAGCACCATTGTGAACGGCAAGCGGTCTATTACTGCCGATACCGCCTTACGGCTTGGGCTGTTCTTTGGTATGTCACCGGAGACTTGGCTTAACCTGCAAGCAGATTATGACTTGCGGATTGCCAGAGCGCAAACCAGGCTTGATATTGTTCCATGGAAGCTGGCGGCATAAGGGGCTTGCTGATTTTATGGTTGACGTGACCTGTGAAGAGATAGCAGATGCGCTTTCGTTTTTTGAGCAGCCTGCCCTGGGGGATAACAATGAAATTCAACAAAAAGCAGGTACAAATATTGTTGAGCCTGGAGCCGGAGCAGAGAGAGAAGCTGCTGAAAGCCCTGGCAGCAAAAATAGTGATGGATCGCAGGAAGGCGGAAAGGGAAGCAGCAGCCAAACAAAAATTGAAAACAACAATGAAATTCAACAAAAAACAGGTACAAATACTGATGAGCATGGAGCCAGAACAAAGGACAAAGTTTTTGAAAGCCCTGGCAGCAAAAAAAGTGATGAATCGCAGACAAGCGGAGAGAGAAGCAATGGCAGCAACCAGACAAAACCACTCACAGAAGTAGTTTCAAAGTCTGGGGAAATCCAGAACAAGCTATTTGCCACACCTCCCACCATCGGCAAAAAATCACAGCCAGGCACACATACAAACACGTCTGAATTACTGGCTGGCTTTACTGCTGACAATAAAGAGTCTGCCCAGCCGGATATGTTTGCGCAAACGACAGCAGAGCCTACTGCTGAACCAGTTTCAAAAATTGAACAAGAAATACATTCTTTATCCATTGATGAGTTGTCAGACATATTTGATCAGGTGACTGGCACAGGGCAACAGCAAGAGACTGTACGTAAAAAAACTAAATCCGAACAGCACGAAACATATCTACGTAAAAAGCTGGCATTAGCCAAGCATCCTGATGATAAGAAAAAATACCGCCAAACATTACAAAATTATCTGAAGAAGCTGGCAGAACAAAAGCAAAAGGCAGCAGAAACGACCACACCTGTTGATACAACACCAGATGTAAATGTTGCCTACAATGAAGAACGAAACGGTATTGAATTAAGGTTTGCCGCACGACCGGCTAATGATGTGATTGCCAAGGTTAAGGCAGCTGGCTTTAAGTGGAGCGGGAAACAAAAGCTATGGTATGCGAAAAAAACAGATGCCAGACAACAGTTTGCGGACGAATTATCGGGTAAGGGCTTGGCGCAGGGTGAAAATGCACGCTCTTTGTCCAGCATTATTGAAGATGTTGCAGCTCTTGGCGTAAAAGGAGCAGACGAAGCATTAAAAGGCTTGTATGAGCTTTTTGGCGGATCTGCCATTAAAGCCTTCCCTGGTGCTATTGACGAGACTACTTATGCAAAAGCCAAGCCGCACTTTACGGCTGCATTTAATAGTTTTAGTGAGGCAGGTAAGGGGATAAAAGAGTTTTTTAAGGTGATTGCAGACAGATACGGCGTAGGGATAAAGCCTTATTTAATGCGCTTTGTGGAGGATGTGAAAAATAACGATGTAGATATTCAAAGAAGTGACGCAGTGAATGCGAATGACAACAGGGAGGGGGAAGAAAATGCCAATACGCATGTTCAACGGGAAAACAGGGGAGTTCGAGCAGGTGACGACAGTTCCGCTATGGCTAGGAACACAGACAGCAAGCCGAATCAAGATGCTGGAACAAGCACTGAAGGACAAAGCACCAAAGACATACAAACTGCTGAAAGCAAGGGGAACATTAAAGAAGTTTCTGAAGAACAGAGAGGAGGGGATGTACGAGCAGTTTCTGGACGCAGCGGGCAATCAAAAAACAAGGGCGATGCAGCGGGAGTATCCAGATCATCTGTCATACGAGGCAGCACTGCACGAGGCGGATCGGATAGCATGGGCAGAAGCAGTGCAAAACTGGACGGAGTTCAGCGATCCGGAAGAGACCACAGAATCCCCTTGGGAGGATTAAAGCGAGAGGGTTCATGGAAAACTACGGCTAAACGCAACCTTGATATAGTTAAGATAAGTTTGGGCAGGAAGAACTGACTGTTACTGTTGCCCCTGCTGTTGAACAACCTACCGTTACCCTCAATGATTGTGGCAACATTGAGCTGGCGTTTCCGGTACGTCCGGACAATAACGCTGCCTTTGATAAGCTGTTTGCAACACTGAAAACAAGGGAGACGGATAAGGGGGTTGCGCTGTTCAGCCAATCTGCATCACTTCCTGCAGGGCTTTATGTGGCAGATGTGAATGATGCTGCTGCTGCCATTATCCGTACCTTCCCTGGCAGTCCGCATGTATCGGCAGTCAAGGACTTTGCTGCCCTTTCTGAAGCGATAAAAAGTGAAGCGACCAAGCAGGGCGTGGGTGAGACGTTTGCAGGTGTTCTGTACGGCAAGGAGGCGTTTGTTCTTGCTGATAATCTGGAGTCCATGTCCCATCTTGAAGAAGTCCTCCTTCATGAGATTATGGGTCATTATAGCATAAAGCAGCTTTTTGGCAAAAATGAGATGTCAGCCTTAAACAATATGTACTTGGCTATGGGAGGTATGTCCGGCTTGGGTAGGTCATGGTTTGACCTTGTTCTTTGGGGGTTTACGTTGTTTTTTATTTTGAGCTGATTCTTTTGCTGGGGTCTGCTTCAACTTTGGCTGAATGCTGGGAGGCGTCCAGCGTTCCAGCAGATGTTCTGCATCCACTTCTTTAACTACCTTCCTTGCAAGTTTTTTCAGCTCTTCCATGTATTCAGCGTCGTACATATCCGAAAGCTCACTTGGCATGTCCCTCAGAAGCTTTGCTAGTGACACAGCCGCTGCGATAAACATTTTGTTTTGCTGCGCCTGTTTGGATTTTAGTGCCAAAGATAGAATGGAATCAAAGGTTGCCGTCAACCTTGTGAAGTAGTCAGGCGTTGTTACCAGATCGTAAAAATTTCCTTTCCGTGTACGCACGGTCTCTGCTTTAAAAAAGAATGCTTTCGTTTCATCATCTGCGGTTTCAAGTGCTTTTTGATATTTTTCTATGACTATCTGTGCTTCGATTTTCAGTGCTTCCCACACGCCGGGATTTATGTTGCTGTAAAATGATTCAGGAAGTTTAAGTAAATCAGTTGCTTGCTCTGCCGTGCTGTGAAGAAAGTATATATTTTCGCTAAAGAATGGTTCTTTTCCATTAAGTGCCCACTGGAATTGAGTTTGTGTAAAATATGCGTATTTTTCAAAGACTGAAACATCTTCACTGAATTCAAAACCACTGTCATAGAAACCCCTCGCAGGTAAACTCTCTCCGCGTAAAACGGTGACGCTTACCCCAAAATAATCAGCAAGTTTTTTCAAAGTCTTTGTGCCAGGCTCCCCTATTCCCTTCAGATATCTATGAATAGCCGGTTGAGTTAATCCGGTTTCCTTTGCAACTCCGCTCTGACCCTTTTCGGCTACAGCTTTTTTTAACAGCTCAACCACCATTGCGGGTGTTTTGTTTTTGTGCATTTCTCCCCCCAAGAGCACACCGACATCATTTATACACGCATGTATAATTATACATTGACACAATTTTTTCATCATCATATATATACATGTATGTATAATCAATCAAATTGTCAGAGGTGTACCCGTCTTTGTCACATGTCGTATTCGACAACAAACCCGCACCACATCTGGAACATTGAGGTGATTACAACCGGCTGATGCTGGTTGCAGATGTGCTGCATTACATGGGACGCGATGATCTTAATCTTTCAATGTCCGCGGTTTTGGAAATACCAGACATTTTGAATGAAATGGCGCAGTAAATCAAACCGATTGAAGGGAGAATAAACCATGACTAAAGAGAAAAAACCGGCTGGGTTGACAATGAGTTTCACCGATCATGTGGTGATGACTGAACACCGGAGGCTGATTAATGGTGAGTATCAGCGCGGATTTTTGGAGGGATACCAGAGTGCGGCGCGTGACATGGCTGGAGCGATTGACGGGATGCTAACCCGCTTTAACCATGTTGCGGTTGCTGGTCGGTATGACTTTGAGACCACAACGGAAAAGTTTGACCAATAAGGAGGGAACAATCGTGTCTGAAATCGAACGTGAACATGAAGTAAAACACGCCCTGAAGGTGATTGCCACCGCTGCCACTGCATCTGCTGACCGCTGGCTTACGGTTGCGGAGGCTGCCTCCAGAGCCGGTATGAAAATCAATACCATGTATGCCTGCTGCCTACGCCGGGTTCTGCCTTCGTACAAGGTAGGCGAAAAAATGCGCCGGATTAAGGAAAGTGATCTGCTTGCCTGGATGGAATCGAGCAGGGTTGAAGCCAAGTCGGGACATCGAAAGGAGACCTAAACAATGGAAACTGAAGCTACTTTGCCCACGTTGCAGGATTTACACTATGACTTTATGCGTGAGCGTTCCAAGGTCAACGTGATCCTTGCGGCATTGGACGAACATTTTAAGAAAGATAGTGATTTTGGCGGAATTTTTTACGTGCTGGAAGATATGGGCGCACGGTTACAGGAGCTGTGCGACCGACTTGACCGGCTTGTGTGAGTGTTCTTATGGGACTGGAAAGGGAAAAAGTACTGGGCGCAACTGATATTCCTTCACTGGTGAACGAGCTGCTGCCGGAGTTGAAGGGTGTAGGCACCAATCAAGCACTTGCCTTGTGTGTCTACCATGCAGAAAAGAATCCATCCATGTCAATCAACACTAGCACCGGCTTGCACAACTGCCGAGGTTGTGGCGCAACCGGCACAGTGATTGACCTGGTGATGCAGGTTCGTGGTCTGGATTTTCCTGCTGCCCTTCAGTATATGGCTGATCGTGCCGGACTGAAGGCTAATGAACCGCAGATCAAGCGCAAGGTTGCGGGAAAGTATCCGTACCACCATGCTGACGGAACGCTGGTCTATTGGAAGGAACGGATTGAACCTGGATTCAATGGTCGGAGCAAAGACTTTCTGTTTTTCCACAATCCACAGGGGGTGCCGCCGATAAAGCCCGGTCAGGGATTCTTTCTTTCAAAGGATAAGAAACCACCCTACAAAGGTCGGGGTGATTGTAGTCCGCTGCCGTATCGGTTGCCGGAACTGCTGAAGGCTGATTCTGCCGACTTTGTATTTGTACCAGAGGGTGAAAAAAAAGTTGACTTCTTGCTGTCCTGGGGTTTGGCGGCTACGTGTCTTGATAGCGGGGCGCAGACGAAACCCTACGATTCTTTCATCACCGCTCTTGCTGGTAGGCAGGTTGTGATTCTGCCGGATAACGACAATGCTGGTGAAAAGTACGCCGCAACGGTTGCTGCTGCTCTGTATGGATCCGCTGCCAGTGTGCGGGTTGTACGCCTGCCGGGGCTTGAGACCAAAGGCGATATTCTGAATTGGGCTGGTATTGAGGTAAAGCAGCTATGAATGACAAGACCGCACTGCTAACCCTTGTTGCTGATACACCGGAATGGACACCCGCGATGAGCTGCCAGTCAGACAGTTCAGCAATAGCCGCATTGCCTGTAACCGGCGCGGCTGATCTTCCGGTAAAGCGCAAAGCTGGGAGACCAAGAAAAAACTCTGGCTCTGAAGATGCTGACGGTTCTTCTGATTCACCGGAAGTGATGAAGGAAGGTCGGGGGGCAAAGCGGTTGCTTAAAATTTTAGCAGGGATGCAGGATGATTTCAGCTTGTATTACGACAATACAGGGACATCGTACATTGCCTTTACCGGCTGGGGGCTGGAACCACTTTGCAAGAACAACAGCCTGGAAGAACGTTTTGCCGTGCTGTACTACAAAACCACGGGGGAAACGCTGGGAGCTGATGGCTTTAATGCCGCTGTCAAGGTGCTGGCTGGGTTTGCGAAGGAGAAAGGCACATCCATTGTATTGCACACCCGCGCCGGAGTACATGAGGGTTGCTATTGCTATGACCTGAAGAATGGACGCGCTCTTTCCATCGGGTCGGACGGCTGGAAGGTGGAGACACCGCCACCTGTCTATTTCCGGCAATTTGCTACACAACAGGCACACCCTGACCCCTTGGTTGGGGGGAATCCGTGGCTGATCTTTCAGTTTGCCAATGTCGCTGAAGAATACCACCTGATTCTGATGGTCTGGCTGATTGCCGCTTTTGTTCCGAACATCCCCTTCCCAGCCCTGCTGATTTCAGGCAGTCAGGGTGCTGGTAAATCATTCTTCACAGGGATGCTGAAGCGTATCGTTGACCCGTCTGTTGCTGCCTTGCAGGATAACCCGAAGAAAGATGAAGATTTTGACCTGCTGTTGTACAAGCACTACTGCCTTGCCATTGATAACCTTTCCAGCCTACCGGCTGCCAGAGCCGACCGGATATGCAGTGCCATTACCGGATCGTTTATTGAAAAGCGCGTACTGCATACCGATACTGATTCTATCGTGCTGCCGTGCAATCCTCGCATAATCCTTAACGGCATCAACTCAATCACTAACCGTCCTGACCTGCTTGACCGTTCCATTACCATTCAGCTTGAACGGATCGACCCTACCTGCCGCCGCCTTGAGGATGAACTGAACGCCGCCTTTGCCGAAGCCCTACCGTCGATCCTAGGGGGGATTGCTGACACCTTAGCCCGTGCCATTGCCTTGCATCCCACCGTGAAACTTGCCAGTTACCCGCGCATGGCTGATTTCTGCAAATGGGGTTATGCCGTTGCTGAAGCACTTGGAGGACGTGGCGCAGAGTTTTTGAGGGCATACGGCGCGAACTCCGCCAAACTGGGGGAAAGTCTGCTGGAAAACAATAGCCTTATGGCAGGTCTGGCGCAGATGATGACTGACGGCACCATTACTGTGTCCGGAACGTTTAAGGAGATCATTGATCGTCTGGCAGCAATCGTTACCCCTGACCACAAGGACTATACCTTTCCCACCCCACGTACTTTCAGAAACCAGATGGACAGACTCCGTCCGAATCTGGAAGAACTTGGGATTTTCTTCACCTACGGGAAGCACACAAACAAAGGGCAGATGGTGGAGATCGTCAAACGATCGCCGCCAAGTAATTGGTCAACCACTGCTGCTGACGCACTACCGTCCGGCTGGACGGCTGAAAAACCGGATGATCCTTCACCGGTAACTGATCTTGTATTTGATGAAAGCGAGTTGACCCAATGAAAAGACACTCTAAGTATGAAAAGCATCGTAACACCCGCCGTCAACCGCTTGTACGGGCTTTGGTTGCCCTACATGATACGGATGAACGAGCCTTGCTGATAGATATTACACCGGTCAATCTGACTGATACCTGTTGCCCGTTGTGCGGGGGGCAGGTCAACAACACCCAACCAAGAGTCGGAACACCACGGAAAGGAATAGTACCATGTCACTGAATGCCGAAATCAAGGAGAACAAGCTGCATATCACCATTGACCTTGAGAAGCTTACACCATCAGCATCCGGCAAAACGCTAACGGTGGACGGCAAGCCATTTGTTATCGGGCTAAGTGCCTACATCAAGCCGTAACCTCTGAATCAGGATACCCGGCATGAAAGTACGTTTTCTGAAAGAGTACACCGCCAAGACCAGCACAGGAGAGACAAGGACGGTTGCAGCCGGAACCATCCTCAACCTTTCACCGGATAAGGTCAAGCGGCTTGCTGCTGCCGGGATCGTTCTTGATCTTGATGAAGCGGCTTCAATCTGTCGCTGGTTCTGGCATACCGGCGACCAGGTGTATCGGTCATCCAACAAGACACCTGAAGCATGGGTGCGTCACAAGAAGCACTGTAACGCTGCTGAAGCGTTTTTTGATGCCGGAGATACTGTATCGGCAAGGTCTGAACTTGAAAAGTCCCTTGCCGCCCTTTCCGGTTCTTCTACTGCATAACTCTGTCGCTGCATTCCTATTCTTCCCCGCACCCCTGCATCTGCCAGACACCCTGAAACAGATATTAACCACGTCTTGAGCATAGCAAAAGCCTAACTTTTATTAACAATTTTAACGGGTTAAGCTGACACCTGTCAGCAGATGCAGACATTTTGGGAAAATGGAAATATTTGGAAACGAAATAGCGACATTTTGCAACGAAACGCAACATATATCAGCAACATATGACTATTACTGAAAAGTGTTTTCAGTAATACATAAAAAGCACCGTGTCAGTTTAGAGTATACTCAAAACATGCAAAGACATCGTACACTTTTTCCCTTGTTTTTGCGTCAGATTTACATGTACGAAAATACTACTTGACACCAATTGAAAGACATCTTAAATGTATATCGTACAAAATGAATCAGACAAGGGGAAACGATCATGACTATGACAGGTAAACCATCGGCTCAGAATTTGGGATACATCCGGGTGAGTTCGGTAGCACAAAACACTGACCGTCAGCTTGACGGTCTGACCCTCGACCGGGTGTTCACCGACAAGCTTTCAGGTAAGGACACCAACAGACCTGAATTGCAGGAACTATTGAAGTATGCTCGTAGCGGCGATACAGTACATGTTCATAGCCTTGATCGTCTGGGGCGAAACCTTGACGATCTTCGCTTGATGGTGAAGCAGTTTACAGAACAGGGGATTACCGTCCGCTTTGAGAAGGAAAACCTTGTCTTTTCACCGGACACCAGTAATGCAATGAACATGCTGCTGTTCAATGTCATGGCAGCGTTTGCCGAGTTCGAGCGATCCCTGATCCGGGAACGGCAACGGGAGGGTGTTCAGCTTGCCAAGGCAAAGGGGCTGTACAAGGGACGCAAGCGGGAGATGACAGACGAACGGATAAAGGAACTTCAGGAGCGGATAGCAGCCGGGGAAAGCAAAGTACAGATAGCAAAGGATATGCGAATCAGCCGGGATACGCTGTATCGGTATCTGAAAGAAGGGAAAGTAGCATAATGCGCCACCGATCATGGCTGGATTCTTTCACCGGAGCGTAGCTATCAAACCAAGAAGCGGAGAACCGTTCACACCAAGGGGGATTCTATGGCAGGAAGCACCCGAAAAACCACCGGTATCTACCGGCGCGGAGAAATCTGGTGGATAACCTGGATGGATGGAAACGGCATTCAGCAACGGGAAAGTACCCGCAGTAAGATCAAGGCTGATGCTGCTTACCTGCTAGCCTGCCGCAAGAAGGATGTTGCCGAGGGGATAGTTCCGGTCACATTCAGCCGGAAAAAGTTTGCTACCACTTTTTCGGAGCTTGCCGAGAAGTACCTTACCTACTGTGTAGCACAGAAAGGCTACAAAACTAAATCAGGCAGGGTTACCACACTATGTCGCTTCTTCGGGGATATGAAGCTTACAGACATAACCGTTGAGCTGCTGGAAACCTACCAGGCACAACGGCAATCGGCACGTAAGCAGCCGAAGAAAGAAGGCGGAGAACCGGGGAAACGACTGACACCTGCAACAGTCAACCGGGAACTAGCCACCATGAAAAATATGTTCACCAAGGCTGAACAGTGGGGATTGATACCGCAATCGACCCTGAAGGTTGTCAGAAGCATCAAGCTTTCAAAGGAAAAAAACAACCATGTCCGGTTTCTTTCAGCAGAAGAAAGCACCCAGCTTGTATCGTCATGCAGTACCGGACTGAAAGAACTGGTGATATTCGCATTGAACACCGGTTGCCGCCGTGGTGAAATTTTTGATCTGAAGTGGGAGCATGTAGACCTAAAGCACGGCTTTGTCAGAATAGCGGACAGCAAGAACGGCGAAGCGCGGGACATACCCATAAATGGCACCCTTACCGCCATGCTTAGGGGAATGATCCGCCGGATTGATTCACCGTATGTATTCGTCAATCCTAAAACCGGCACACGCTACAAAGATGTAAAGCGATCCTTTGCTACCGCTTGCCGCAAGGCTGCTATTATGGATTTTCGCTTTCACGACCTGCGTCATACCTTTGCAAGTCACTTGGTCATGGCTGGAGCTGATCTTACAACCGTATCAAGATTGTTGGGACACAAGAGTCTGACAATGACGTTGCGTTACTCTCACCTTGCACCTAACCACCTGAAAAAGGCGGTTGAGCTTTTGACCTGGACAGCGCAGACTGCCACCGCCACCGGCTGACCGGTAAAAATATCAGCCTGATCTTTTAGCCCTGTATTCAAAGTGCGGGGCTTTTCTTGTGGTCAAATAGTGTGATGTAAATTGTGATGTAAAAAACCTGCTGACGCGACCTTGACTGCCCCATAACTTACCAAACAGACACCCTGAAAAAAGTGATCTTCTCAGACCGAGTGATCTTCTCAAAACAAAGATCACCTTAAAAGTCACCGGCTAAGATACTGATATTGTTTCACAATTAAGCAATAGTGACGAAGTGATGATCTTTACCCCTCATATACAGGTCTATTTAAAATTAAATAATTATCTGCCCCTAAAATAAAGCAGTATTTACAGTATGTTATGCCCAAATAATTTTTATAAAAAATTCAAATAAATTGCCATTAATTCCCAGAATATTATTCAGAACCTTACCGGATACTCTCACAGTTCAAGTACTGGCGCGGTACCGCATCCCCGTATTTTTCCGCTACATCACAATTTACATCACAATCCACAAAAAAGGGGCTACGCATAAAACGTAACCCCTTGATTTTATGGCACGCCCGAAGGGATTCGAACCCCTGACCCACGGCTTAGAAGGCCGTTGCTCTATCCAACTGAGCTACGGGCGCGTAAGACAACGTTTTCCGTCAAAATCAG
>JAVERM010000062.1:0-10993 GCA_034007105.1 Trichlorobacter sp. | reverse complement strand
GAACTGCGCCCAGGGGAAGTTAATCCCGATGACGTACAATACGTAATTGACCTTGGTCTCATTAAAAACCGTCCCTCATTACGCATTAGTAATCGTATCTACCAAGAAGTAATACCAAGAGAACTTACCTGGGTAACCCAAAGCTACATCGCCAACCAGGAACAAAGCTGGTACATCACCAAAGACCACCGTCTGGACATGCCTAAACTACTCACTGCCTTTCAGCAATTCTTCCGTGAACACAGCGACATCTGGAGTGAAGGCTTTAGCTACAAAGAAGCTGCCCCGCAACTGCTCATGCAGGCATTCTTACAGCGTATCATCAATGGTGGTGGCAGAATCAGCCGTGAATACGGGCTGGGCAGAAAACGTACTGACCTGTTCATTGAATGGCCAACTGACCCTGAACAGGGCATGTACGGACCATTACAACGTATTGTTATAGAACTTAAAATCCTGCGTGGTCAACTGGACAGCATCCTTGCCACCGGACTTGAACAAACCGCTGACTATGTAAATCGTGTTGGTGCTGATGAAGCCCACCTGATTATCTTTAACCGCAATACTGATGTAAACTGGGATGATAAAATCTGGCAAAAACAGGAAAGCTTTGGAGGTTTACCCATAACCGTGTGGGGGGCGTAGGTGTGGTTTATCTGGGAATGCACAAACTAGATCCTGCGACTAAAGCGCAGGATGACAAGGGTGGGGCGTAGGATCTAATGTTTTTATACTCTAAAAGGGCATGGCACGCCATGCCCCTACAAACAACCTCCGACACTCCATATTTTAATTGTACGGGCACGGCGATACGAGCCTGAAAAACAAAGAAAAAACCGGCGGTTATAAACCGCCCCTACGCAACTTGTGGTTTGTAGATACTTTCTCCATAGTTCCCAAGCTCCAGCTTGGGAACTAGGAAACGCTACGAACGGATAAGTCCGACAGACTCCTGGCAGGGCAGGACATCATTTAAAGGAATGCAGGCAATGCTCAAGAAAATGGCAATTAAAAATTTGACAGTTTTTTCAGATGCAGATTTGGAATTTAGCAAAAATCTGAATGTTATCGTAGGTGAAAATGGCACGGGTAAAACTCACCTGCTTAAAATGGCTTATTCAGTTATTTCAGTCTGCGCTGAAGGAAATAAGCTATCCACAAGAGAACCAACAAAAACGTCTTTACAAGGAAAGATAGCTGACAAGTTGGTAGGAGTATTCCGACCAGAGTCTTTAGGCAGACTTGCACGACGTAAACAAGGCAGAGAGCGTTGTGATATTCGGCTCTCTTTTTTCAGCGAAACCAATAATGTTGATTTTACTTTTGCAACTAATAGCAAGACAGAGGTCAGCATTGAAACTCTTCCTCAACAGTGGCAGGATACCTTTCCTATATATCTGCCAACAAGAGAGCTTCTTACAATTTATCCTAACTTTGTCTCAGTATATGAGGGACACTACCTGGAATTCGAGGAAACATGGCGAGATACCTGTCTGTTGTTGGGAACATTGATGAAAAGGGGACCAACCGAAAAAATTATTAGAGACTTACTTTCCCCTTTGGAAGAAGCAATGGAAGGTTCCATTGAGCTTGATAAAACGGGACGTTTCTACCTGAATAATTCCAGCGGACGTATGGAGATGCCTCTTGTAGCGGAAGGTCTGCGTAAGCTGGGAATGCTGGCGCGTCTTATTGCCACAGGAGCACTGCTGGACAAAGGTTATCTGTTCTGGGACGAGCCGGAGGCAAATCTCAATCCCAGACTCATCAAGAATATTGCAAAAAGCATTCTTGAATTGAGCAAAAACGGCATTCAGATATTTATTGCAACTCATAGTCTGTTTCTTCTGCGTGAACTTGAAATCCTTCTATCACAGAAAAAGTACCGTTCAATTCAACCCAGGTTTTTCGGACTGCATAAAGAAAATAATGAAGTTTGCGTATTTCAAGGATCAACTGTAGATGACATCGGAAGCATTACCTCACTTGATGAGGAGCTGGAACAATCAGGTCGATTTCTGAGTGGTGAGAACTGATATGCAACGGCTCTTAGTGGGTGACATTAAATTCGACTTTCCTGATGATTGGCATGTAAGTAAGTATGATGACTGGTCTTTCTATCGTAATCGTTTCTGTAAAATGTGGAACGGCATTAAGTCCCTTGACCTGTTGGCAATTGAGTCAGAAAAAACAGCTTGGCTAATTGAGGTAAAAGACTACCGCACTCATCAACGAACAAAGCCGATTGATATTGCGGACGAAGTTGCACATAAAGTCTTTGATACATTGGCGGCAATATTACCGACAAAAGTAAATACTGATGACGAAATTGAAAAGCTTATTGCACACAAAATCAGCAAAGCAACACAGTTGCGAGTTGCCCTGCACCTTGAACAGCCAGCAACTAATTCAAAATTATTCCCCCGTGCGATTAAGCCTGCTGACGTTAAACAAAAACTTCGTCAACTACTTAAGCCAATTGACGCACACCCGATTGTTGCTGAATCAAACTGTATGGGAACACTGAAATGGAAAGCAAGCTGACCTGCCCTGCTTTTGATGGATGCTCCTTTTTTTGATAAAAATGCAGAGTTATGCGAAATCAAAAGATATAGTTGAAATAGGTATAACCGGCAATTATAAACCGCCCCTATGTAACTTATAGTTTGTAGATGTTTTGGTAGATGAATTTCCCTCGTTCTTAAGCTCCAGCTTGGGAACAAAGAGAAAATTTAGAACGAGAAAAGAGACTTTTTATGCACAATACGATCACGCTTGAGAACCTAGTGCAGCCATTCATCGTCAATAGTCACTCTGATTTTGTAACAATCTACGAAGAAGGATTACGGCTGACTGAGATGCAGGACAATTCGTGGCGTCGGCCACGGTTTTTCCATATGGTTCAGATGCTCCGGCTGACGCGGGGACTCGCGGGCATGACTGCCGAGGCGGGTGTGTACCGTGGACTTGCGAGTTATCTGATCTGCCGCACGAGGCAGCAGGAGGCGGGGGGGGGCTTCAACGGCACAGGTCACTTCGCGCTCGACTCGTTTGCGGGTCTCCCAGAGCCGACACGTAAGGATGGTTATCTCCGTTGTGCGGGGCGGTTCTCTGACACTTCAGAAGAGATCGCACGGCGGACTTTGGAGCATTTTCCGGGTGTCGAGATTCTGAAGGGTTGGATTCCAGAAGTGCTCAGCGAATTGCCGGATCAGACATACCGCTTCGTACACGTTGATGTTGATCTTTACGATCCGACCATAGCGTGTCTGGAGTATTTCTTCTCACGACTGCTACCAGGTGGCATTATCATTGTAGATGACTACGGCCCGTGGCCGACGGGTGAGTGGCCCGGTTGTCGTGCCGCGGTTCATGAATTCTCTTATCGGCACTCGATGCCGTTCGCGACACTCGACACGGGGAATGTTGTGATTGTGAAGCGGTAACCCGAATAAAGCACATAGAGGTAAGCCTCAGACTTTTGCGGAGAAAACAGAAATGGTTGAGGATTTACAAGTTGTGATGTTGTAAGCCTACTGGCCCTACTGCCTTTTATCTAAAATTGGAGATATTCTATGGATCACAATGCTTTTTATGGTTCTAAAGTTCATTTGTATGAGGATATATACAGATCTCGTAATGATTATAAACGTGAACTATCGCATTTGTTCCATGAAATCTGTTCTCTTATAATCAGAGTACCGCAATCGGTTCTGGATTACGGGTGTGGTCAAGGCAATTTAGCCGATCTTTTCCAACAACATTTCCGTTGCCCGATTACCAAATACGATCCGGCCATTTCTGAATATGCGACCTTGCCGCAAGGGCATTATGATCTTGGTCTTTGCACAGATGTACTTGAGCATATCCCTGAAGAGGAGATTGATGGACTTTTATCTACTTTGTCCAGTTACGTTGATCGTGCTTTTTTCAACATTCATTTAGGAGAAGCCAGCACCATTCTGTCGAATGGAGAAAACGCGCATTGCACAATCAAGCCGGCTCAATGGTGGCGAAGAAAAATAGAGAGACACTTTGGTGCAGCCTATTTGGTTAGTGAAAAGTGGCCGTCAGCGTCCATTTGCACATGGGAGCCGCCACGTCTAAAGGAAGCATCTCCGATCATAGAACTGCCGGAAGACATTCATATGTTGCGCTCATTACTACCAGTGCTTAACGGACCTACATTAGTGCTTGGCTCTGCACCTGAGCCCAAATTACCCTCAGAAATTGATACGTCCTGGAAGCTTATTTGCGTCAACGGATCAGGGTTTGTAGCAAAATCATTACAATTACCTGTGCCAGATATTACTATTATATCTGGTGCTACTTTTGGTAAGACACAGGCTAATCAAGAAGGGCAGCTAGCACTTACAAACTTAAAAACCAAGATACTTATATATATTGATGTAAGCCATAGTTTTGATGTAGCAAAACAAATTATGGATAAGGTTGGCTATCGATTTGAAAAAGTATTTATTATGAAAGCGGAAGCAAGAGAAAAAATAATTAGGACTGTTACTAGGCAGCCCGTTGACCCCACATGCCTTCCATCAAATGGGATTTTTGCAAGTATTCTGGCACTTTTTATGGGCACTACCTCCGTTACCTTGTCCGGTATTTCCTTAATAAAAACAGGACATCATTACAGCCAATCAGATTGTCCAAGGCAACATGTGCTTGACGATAGTAGATTCATATCTGCAATGATTGGCATGGATATGCCTTTGATAACAGCAGATATTGAGTTAGCTAAAAGTAGCGGTCTTCCTTGCCACCCTTTGGGTAGTAATGCGTTAATGTGGCATGGACTCCGATATGCGCGGATTTTGAGAAATCTCTTAAATGCGGGTATTGATAGTACAGTGCTTGTTTACGCAGAATGGGAGACCAGACAACTTGTGACTTATCTCAACAACAATGGGGTAAGAGCCAAAGGCTTGTTTCAGTCCCGTGAAATTGATGTGTTAGTGCAGCAAAACTTTCCTTCAGCGTGGATTGTTGAAGGAGCACCGTGGACACTTTATACTTTGGATGATGATATTGGGGCATTGGTGTTTCTTAATATATGGGACGATCTTGATTCAGATAAGTTAGATCAAACCTTGGTTAATCTTTATTGTCTTAATCCGGCTGTTATTTATACCGAAGTAGACATTAGCCGTGGTCGAGAATATTGGGAAAGCATCTTTCTAGCATTGAATTACAGACGCCATACAGCTTTGTACAATATAATCGACTATAACAGTCTGGATACCGAAAAAACTCCTATACCAATTTTACTTTCAAAGATTCGGATAGAAGCTATAAAAAGATACCCATTAACAAAACTTGTTGCTGAACGTGATCTTCATATGGACATGCTTCGTGAATCAGGCAGACGTTCAGATGCACACTTGATACGCTACCATCTGGCATGTCAGTTTGTTAAGCCTGGTGATGTAATACTTGATGCTGCTTGCGGTCTTGGCTATGGTTCTGCAATATTAGCTACTGAAACTCAAGCAAACAGAGTAATTGGAGTTGATGTTAGCCCCACTGCCATTGAGTATGCCAATATAAATTTTTCTGATTCACATTTGTCTTACGCAGTTCAAGACGTGCAAAATATGGATATTAGTGACAATATGTTCGATGTAGTGGTTTCATTTGAAACCATAGAGCATATTCCAAATCCCAAGCAACTAATAAACGAAATAGCGCGTGTACTTAAACCAGGAGGAGTAATTATAGCCAGCATTCCAAATGATTGGGGTGTTAATCAACACCACTTGCATAATTTTAACTGGCAATTATTGAAAGAGCTTCTTGCAGAAAAATTTTATCTTGCACATGGCTTTGGACAGAATGCTGGGAGTAAAAAAACTTCTAACAGGTTCAGATGTGAACGTGTACTCACACAATTTCCATTAACTATGCAACGCATGCAACCAGTTATGGAATGGAGTATTATTACAGGATATAAGAAATAATATTAAATGATAAAGCGAGGTTTAAACTTGTGACCCCCAGACTATTCATTAATAATACTGACAATAATGCCGGCAGCCTAAAAGACATCTACAATAATGATTTTTATATTAAGCAGAAAGATACCTCTTACAAATCAGCAGAAGCAATTGTTCCTATTATTATTGATATTTTTAATCCTGCATCTGTTGTGGATGTTGGTTGTGGTGTTGGTGGTTGGTTGCATGTATTTAATAGAAGCGGTGTAGCTGATATTTACGGTTATGATGTTAGTGATCTTGAGCCGGATAAATACTATATTGATAAAGATCTTATAAAAACCAACTCCGATTTTACCAGTCCAACCTTTAATATTGATAAAGAACCAGATGTTCTTATCTGCCTTGAAGTGGCAGAACACTTACCTGATGAAGCTGCTGATCGCTTTGTAAATACGCTTATCAGTGCATCTTCTGTAATTATATTCTCCGCTGCATTCCCCGAGCAAACTGGTACTAATCATATAAACGAGCAACCACCCTGGTACTGGCGTGAGAAGTTTAATAAAGCTGGTTATTTTGAAGTAGATTTTATACGATCTCAGATATTGCATAATGAGGATATATGCTGGTGGTATAGACAAAATATTACCTGTTTTGTCAAACCCGATGTTTTATCTGAAAACCCAAAACTTGCATCACTTGCAAAAGTATATGGTCAAAAACAAAGTGAACATAAGCTGACTATAGTAAACGAATGGATATTAAAACGCATATTAAATGGAAAGTATATTGCAGGCGAACCATCTCCTAAGATACCAAAACCAAAGGCTTTTCTTTCCGTTATCATCCCCACCTGCAACCGTAGCGCACTGCTTTATAACGCACTGGAATCAATCACCCGTCAGACTTATCCTCAGCAAGGTTTTGAAGTTATTGTTGTTGATAATGGTTCTACCGATAGCACACCAGATGTTTGCAAGCATTTTGCAAACAGAATAAAGAATTTTAAGTACATTTATGATCCCCGTCCAGGTCTGCATATTGGACGGCACACTGGTTATGAAAATGCCAGTGGAGATATTCTGGTTTACGCTGATGATGATATTGAGGCTTTTCCCACCTGGTTGGAGGGGCATGCAGAATCATTTGCAGATCCCTATGTGGCAATGGTTGGTGGTAAAAGCCTGCCCAGGTTTGAAAGCACACCGCCGGATTGGGTGGCAGAACTGTGTAACAAGACCAGCCGCGGCTGGTGGATTGGCAGCTACAGCATTCAAGATTTTGGTGATGAGTTGCATGAAACACCACACGAACTGATCTGGGGCTGTAATTTTGGTATTCGTAAAGAAGTGCTGAAAAAAGCAGGTGGTTTTAATCCAGATTCTTTACCGCAAGAGCTTATAAAGTACCGTGGTGATGGTGAAACAGCTTTGTCCCTTGCGGTGCGTAACCTTGGCTTAAAGGCTATTTATAATCCAAAGGCATCAATCCATCACTTTGTTTCAAATGAACGGCTAACCCCGGAATATATCTACCGCAGGGCTTTTAATCAGGGAATATCCAACTCATATACCAGCATTCGTAAAACCAGTGCTTTATCTGGCTTAAAAGCTTTACCTGTTGCATCAAATACCATTCGTTATGTACGGGAGCGTGGGCTGGTGGAGGGCTTTAATTTTCATCAGCAGGCTGTACAGGCTGACCGCAAGCTTTTGGAGTGGGTGTTAAGAAAAGATTATTTTGGAGATAATGGAGTACTACCGCAATGATGTCATCACCTCATATGCAAATTGAACATATCACCTGGCATGACCAGCATATAGCCACCATTATCCGCCGTGATTACATGCCAGATACAACGACCTTTATCTCACCCGATAGTTACTATCAACAACTTGGTTTTGTGGTTTATCCAAAAGATGGAGTTGTTGCCCGCCACAGCCACCTGCCTTTGCAACGGCATCTTGTGGGCACGCCAGAAACCTTGTTGATTAGAAAAGGACAAGCCGAAGTTGAGCTATACGCAATGGATAAAAGCCTGCTTGGTACTTGGGTGCTTGAAGAAGGAGATATGATACAACTTGTTGCAGGTGGGCATTGTCTGAAATGCCTGAAAGATACGGTGTTTCTGGAAATCAAACAAGGACCGTACACAGGACTTGTTGAGAAGGAGCGGTTTTAGTAAAAGGTTTTAGCCACGAATTAACACAGATTTACACGAATTTAAAAAACGAAGCAAACCAGGAAAGGACTAAAACAATGAATGAAAATGGAGTGGAAGCGGCTAAAACTTTTACTGAATCAGTAGATAATCTTTTTTCAGAAATAACTTCCTGGGTTGCAGATACAAACTTGCACACAACATTACAACCAACTGAAATATCTGAAGAAACCACAGGGAAATACAGGATTAACAAACTAACCCTTGCAGACACTAACGGAAAAATGGTTGCCGAACTGGTTCCGGTGGGGGCTTTTGTAATTGGTGCCAGTGGCAGAATTAACCTTAATGGTAAAATAGATGATGCGATACTACTTAAGCTGGATGCTGGCGGACCTGCCATGGATATAGAAACAACCGTTGCAGGTGTAACAGAATCCAAAACCGTACCTTTTTTCAGAAATGTTAAAGAATCAGGCTGGTACTGGATAGAAAGCAGCAGGCTTGGTAGAGCAAATCTTTTAACCAAAGAGCTGTTTGCTGAACTTCTTTGGGGGGTTTCAGAATATGCCCTCACTTAATAATATACTTGAACCAGTTTGGGAAACATACCAGACAACAAGAGATTGTCTTAAAATCACATCTAAAAGTATTAGCAAAAACCAGTTTGCCATTTTACGTAATACAAAGTTTGCTGGTAATACTGTTGATGCAGCAGAACTGTTGATAAGTGACAGCAGGAAAAATGCCGAAGACTTTGTGATTTTATCATTATGGGCTGTTTTTGAAAGAAAACTACTTGAGTATATCCAGAACAAAGGCAAAAAGTTGTTGGGAACAACCCCAACTATTTTTTGCTCCAACCTGCACCAAAAGATAGAACGAGACATGGAATATTGGAAAAGTAACGATCTTCTTGAATTGTTTAAACCAGTTGCAGGACATGATCTTGTTGGCAAGGCAAAACAGGTTAAACAGTACAGAGATTGGATAGCACACAAAAACCCTAACAAGCCCTCCCCTGCAAATGTACTTCCTTTGGAAGCCTACAAAATTCTTTCTGCAATTATCACAACCATTGAGCAGCATCCCGACTTCAAAAAAGGAGCTGTTTTAAATGATTCCTGTATGTGAACCATTGATAACTGATGATGATATAAAGCTGGTAAATGATGCATTAGCATCCGGTTGGATATCATCTGCCGGCAAGTATTTAGATCAGTTTGAAGCAAGTTGGGCTGCCTATTGTGGTATGCCTTTTGGCATTGCTGTATCAAACGGTTCCACTGCCCTTGATATTGCAGTTCGCCTGCTTGATCTTGAAGCAGGAGATGAGGTGATTATGCCCACTTTTACCATCATCTCACCGGCACAGTCGATTGTGCGTGCAGGTGGTGTACCTGTGCTGGTAGACAGCAATCCTGTAAATTGGCAGATGGATGTATCACAGATAGAAGCTAAAGTTACCGCTCGCACCAGGGCAATACTTGTTGTGCATATTTATGGTCATCCAGCTGATATGGATTCTATTCTTGATATTGCGCGGCGGCATAAGCTTACTGTCATAGAAGATGCAGCAGAAGTACATGGTGCAGAATACAAAGGCAGACGCTGTGGCGGACTTGCCGACATTAGTACATTCAGTTTCTACGCCAACAAGCTGGTGACCACTGGAGAAGGTGGGATGGTGTTGGTACGCACACCTGAACTTGCCGAGCGTGCCCGAGGACTGCGTAATCTTTGCTTCCAGAAACAACAGCGTTTTTTGCATAATGAGCTGGGCTATAATTATCGTATGACCAACATGCAGGCAGCTATAGGTGTGGGGCAGGTTAAACGTATTGAGCAGACGGTAAACAGCAAGCGTGAAATAGCTGCTACCTATACAGAGTTACTTGCCGACCTACCAGGGCTGCAATTGCCTGTTGAAGAACTTTGGGCAAAAAATGTTTACTGGGTTTATGGCATTGTTCTTAATGAAGAGCTTGGCATAAACGGTCTGCAAATATCTGAAAGACTGCGTAAGCACGACATTGATACACGCCCCTTCTTTCTTGGCATACATGAACAGCCAGTATTTAAGCGTATGGGCTTGTTTTGTGGTGAGCAATATCCAGTGGCAGAAAAACTGGCGCAACAGGGTATCTACCTGCCCAACGGTTTAAACATCACTAAAGCACAGCTAACAGAGGTTGCCACAGCAGTAAGAAAGTGTCTTCTATGACTGTATTTAACGAATATGCCCATTATTATGATCTGCTTTATCGCGATAAAGATTATGCGGGTGAGGCAGAGTATATCCACAGACTGATCAAGAAACACCGCCCAAGCGCAAACAGCATCTTGAATCTTGGCTGCGGCTCTGGCAGGCATGATCAGGAACTGATTAAACATGGCTATCATATTCACGGGATAGATATATCTGCTGAGATGTTGGTAATGGCAGAAAAAGCATCAAACAGCAGCAATAACCTTACCTATCATCATGGAGATATACGCTCCATCAACCTGGGAATGCAGTTTGATGCTGTTATTTCACTATTTCATGTTATCAGTTATCAGATTACAAACAAAGATCTGATGGCAGCCTTTAACACCGCCAGAACTCACTTGAAACCTGGTGGTGTTTTTATATTTGATTGCTGGTATGGTCCGGCAGTACTGACTAACAAACCGGAAGTGCGTGTGAAAGAGCTGGAAGATGCTGAAATCAGCATAACTCGCATTGCACAACCGGTAATGTACCCCAACGAAAACCTGGTGGATGTCAATTATCATATGTTTGTTAAAAATAAGCATACAAATAATGTAAGTGAAATAAAAGAAACGCATAAAATGCGATATTTATTTGTACCAGAGATACAGTTCCTACTTGAGGAAT
>JAVERM010000093.1:0-7189 GCA_034007105.1 Trichlorobacter sp. | reverse complement strand
AAACTGCCGCTGATATTACGGATATGATCATCAATGACCGCCTGCCAAAAGTATCTGAGAGGCTGCCGGAAACAGGTAAGGTAATGGCAAGGGCAAAGGTGGCAACAGAAAGTGCCAGGCTGCCAAAGGCTGGTGAAATTTTAAAATCTGCCGTCAGCATCGGCAAAAGGGGTTGGAAGTCATACAGTGAAGAAAAGGTGATAAATCCGGCAGTAAAAAGAGCCAGGTTTACCCTGTAAAACAGCAGGCTGCCTTGCCTGATATGTCCAGGATATTCATTCAAGTTGATTTGACCTGCTAAAAACGCTCAAAAGTTTCAAATAAGGTTTTGTACTCATCAAGGGCATAGCGGTCGGTCATACCGGCTATATAATCAGCAACAGTGCGCTCCCTTCCACTGCGTTCAATTCTTTTTTGATACTTGGGGGATAGTAGATTAGGATGATTAAGGTAGGTTTCAAACAGCCTGGTCATTACATTTTCTGCTTTTACCCGCATTTTATCCACCTTGTAATGGCGGTACAGGTTCTTTTTCAGAAAATCTTTAAGCTGCATGTTTTGTGCCTCGGTTTCAGGGCTGAAATGCACCATAATCCGGTTTACTTTGCCAAGATCGGCAAGGTTTTTCACAGAATAAGATTGCAAATTGGCAACAGTGGTTTCGCAGATGTCTGCTATCTGCCGACCAATCAGGCTGCTTACTGTACGTGCCACCAGTCGCTTGTCATCTATGGTCGGATACCGCTTTTTAACCTGGCTTGATGCCCGCTGCCAAAGCTCTATCTGCTGCAACATCTGCAAAGTCAGGTAACCTGATTTTAAACCATCATCAATATCATGGTTATTGTAAGCAATTTCATCAGCATAGTTGATGATTTGTGCTTCAAGGCAAGGGACTGTGCCGGGCAGATATTCGGCAAAAACTGTACTGGGCAGATCATGGGGTGTGGAATGCTTTAAAATCCCTTCCCGTACTTCCCAGGAAAGATTAAGTCCATCAAACTCCGGATAACGCTCTTCAAGCTCATCCACAACACGGTAAGACTGGTAGTTATGTTCAAAACCTCCGTAACCAGACATCAGCCGATCAAGCACCTCTTCGCCGGTATGTCCAAACGGCGTATGCCCGAGATCATGTGCCAGGGCAAGTGCTTCAGTCAGATCCTCATTAAGCCGCAAGTGACGTGCAATCGCCTTGCCTATCTGGGCAACCTCCAGGGAGTGGGTAAGCCTTGTACGGTAATAATCACCTTCATGGTTTAAAAAGACCTGTGTTTTATATTCAAGGCGGCGAAAAGCCGCACAGTGGATAATCCTGTCTCTGTCCCTTTCAAAAGCCGGTCTTGCATCTTCAGAATCTTCAAAGTACTTGCGTCCTTTTGATGCCGCACTGACGCAGGCGTATGCAGCAAGATCAGTCCGTTCACGGTAGTTCATAATATTTTGCCTCCAGGCAGAGTATTTTGAATACAAAACAGATAATACCAAATATATGCAGACCAGTTTATATAAAACTTTTCATGATTGATTTTTATGCTGTTGATATGATATAAAAACTGGCTTTCATCTCGCACGCTACGTCCGAACCGGGGGTGCCTTGACAAGGTTCCGGGGAGAAGGCGGGGCGGAGGAAACTAAAACCAGAAAACAAGGAGAAAAACGATGTCAAGCATCAGCATGAAAGAACTGTTGGAAGCCGGTGTCCACTTTGGTCACCAAACCAGACGCTGGAACCCCAAAATGAAGCCGTATATTTTCGGTGCGCGTAACGGTATCTACATTATTGACCTTCAAAAAACTGTACGTTACTTCAAATCTGCCTACAGCTTTGTCAGGGAAACAGCAGAGCAGGGCAGCACCGTGCTGTTTGTGGGCACCAAAAAGCAGGCACAGGATTCCATTGCCGAAGAAGCACTTCGCTGCGGTCAATTTTATGTTAACCAACGCTGGCTCGGCGGTATGCTGACCAACTTTTCCACTGTAAAACAAAGTATTGAGCGTCTAAAGCGTATTGAAGCTATGTTTGAAGACGGCACCATTGATGCCTACACCAAAAAAGAGGCATTACAACTTAGTAAAGAGCGTGAAAAGCTGGAAAAAATTCTGGGCGGCATTAAAAATATGACCAAACTGCCCAGCATGATGTTTGTAATTGACCCCAAAAACGAAGAAATTGCTGTTCAGGAAGCCAAAAAACTTGGGATTCCGGTTGTGGCAGTGGTTGATACCAACTGTGATCCGGACATGATAGATTATGTAATTCCTGGTAATGACGATGCTATCCGTGCCATCCGCCTTTTGTCTTCCAAGATTGCCGATGCAATTATTGAAGGTTCTGATGCAAGAAACGCAGCATTGCAAACCGATGCCGAAGGTGCTGATGACGATCTGGAAGCTGCACCAGATGAAGAACAGGCAGGGGAAGTGGCTGCATAAATTTTCTGGATTGAATTTTATTCTTACATATATGTTTAAAAAATCGGAGGGCGTTGAAAAATGGCAATAACTGCTGCACAAATTAATGAACTGAGAAAAACCACCGGTGCCGGAATGCTTGACTGTAAAAAAGCATTGGAAGAGGTTGGCGGTGATCTTGAGCAGGCAATTGATTACCTGCGTAAAAAAGGGCTTGCTGCTGCCTCCAAAAAAGCTGGAAGGGCTGCAACAGAAGGAATGGTTGCAGCTGCTATTTCCGGTAACTGCGGTGCTTTGGTGGAGATTAACAGTGAAACCGACTTTGTGGCAAAAAATGATAAATTTCAGGATTTTGTAAAGCAGATTGCCGAACATCTGCTGGTTGGCAAGCCGACCTCTGTTGAAGAACTGCTGGCACAGCCGCTTGCTGGCAATAATGACAAAACAGTACAAACTCTGCTCACTGAAACCATTGCAGTAATTGGTGAAAACATGCAGATTCGCCGTTTTACTGTTTATGCTGCTGATAACGGCAGTGTAGGTTCATACATTCATGCTGGTGGGAAAATCGGTGTGCTTGTTGAGGCTGATTGCGATAACAGCGCAGCCATACAGGACGAGCGTTTTACAACCTTCATCAAGGATGTTGCCATGCATATTGCAGCAGCATCTCCTTTGTGTGTACAGCGTTCTGAAGTTCCTGCTGACCTGCTTGAGCGTGAAAAAGAGATATATCGTGACAAGGCACGCCAGACCGGTAAGCCTGAAAATATCATTGAAAAAATCATTGAAGGGCAGATTAATAAATATTATGGCGAAACCTGCCTTCTGGAGCAGGCTTACGTTAAAGACCCTGACAAAACGGTTCAGCAATACCTGTCCGAGACAGCCAAAGCTTTGGGGTGCAATCTCGGCTTAAAACGCTTTACCAAATTTGTCCTGGGTGAGGGGCTTGAAAAGAAAGAAGCAGACTTTGCTGCCGAGGTGGCGGCGGCAGTCGGCCAATAAATCAAAATTTAACGCCGGCTCCCAAAGCCGGCGTTTTAGTATCAGGAGAAAATATGGGACGACAATCCTACAAACGTGTACTTTTAAAACTCTCTGGAGAATCTCTGGCAGGTGATCAGGGTTACGGCATTGATCCGGTGACCATTAACGCTATTGCTGCAGAAATAAAGGATGTGGTTGCAGAAGGTATACAGCTTGCCCTTGTAATTGGCGGAGGGAATATCTTTCGTGGTCTTGCTGCTTCTTCAAAAGGTATGGACAGGGCAAGCGCGGATTACATGGGGATGCTTGCAACAGTAATAAACTCACTGGCCATGCAGGATGCCCTTGAAAAACAGGGCATAAACACCAGAGTGCAATCTGCCATTGCCATGCAGGAAGTGGCAGAAGCATACATCCGGCGACGGGCAGTTCGTCACCTTGAAAAAGGCAGGGTGGTGATTTTTGCTGCCGGTACCGGCAATCCTTACTTTACCACTGATACAGCCGCAAGTTTAAGAGCAATGGAGATTAATGCCCAGGTTATTCTGAAAGGAACAAAAGTAGACGGCATCTACTCTGCTGATCCCAGAAAAGACAGTTCTGCATGTCGCTATTCCGAGCTGAATTATATTGAAGTTCTGCAACAAGGGTTGCAGGTTATGGATGCAACAGCCACTTCTCTTTGCATGGACAACAATCTGCCAATTATTGTTTTTGACCTGACCACCCCGGGTAATATAAAAAGAGTAATCAACGGAGAGGCAATAGGGACTATCGTACAAGGAGGAGAACCATGCCTGAAACAGTAATTGCTGATACCAAAGCCAGTATGGAAAAAACAACTAATGATCTTCGCAAAGAGTATCAAAAGATACGTACCGGCAGAGCCAACACAGCACTTCTGGATGATGTATGTGTTGAATACTACGGTACACCATCTTCTTTATCACAGGTTGCTACCTTGGCTGTTCCTGAGCCGCGCACCATCACCATTACCCCTTGGGAAGCAAAAATGATTGGTCCCATTGAAAAGGCTATTCTTAATGCCAACCTGGGGCTTACACCTGGAAACGATGGCAAGCTTATCCGCCTTACTTTGCCAATGCTTACTGAAGAACGGCGTAAAGAGATCGTCAAAGGTCTTAAAAAAATGAGTGAAGACCATAAGGTGGCAGTACGTAACATTCGCCGCAAAGCGATTGATGATCTTAAAAAACTTGAAAAAGACAAGGCTGTTACTGAGGATGAACTTAAAAAACATGAAAAGGAAATCCAGTCAATCACTGATAATTATATCAGCAAGCTTGATGAAATCTGCCTGAACAAGGAAAAAGAGGTGATGGAAATCTGACATGCCACCAGACCTTGATCCAACAAGATTGCCAAAACATATGGCTATAATTATGGATGGTAACGGTCGCTGGGCACAACAGCGGATGTTGCACCGCTTTATCGGTCACAAACGCGGCATTGAAACTGTGCGTATGGTGGTGGAACATGCTTCCAACCTGGGGATAGGCTATCTGACACTTTTTGCCTTTTCTGCAGAAAACTGGTCGCGACCAAAAGCTGAAATAAAAGCTTTGATGGCACTGTTGCAAAAATATGTTCGTATAGAAACAGCCAGAATGATGAAAAACAATATCCGTTTTAATGTAATTGGCAATCGTTCTGATCTGCCTGATGTTGTAAACCAAGTTTTAGATGAAACATTGTCGCAAACAGCACAAAATAGCGGCATGGTACTTACACTGGCCTTGTCCTATGGGGGCAGACAGGAAATTGTCCGCGCAACAAAGAGGCTTGCCCGTAAAGTACAAAGTAACGAGATTACACCCGATGAAATAAATGAAGAGCTTTTTGCGACCTGCCTTGACACCCATGGTCTGCCGGATCCGGATTTCCTGATTCGTACCAGTGGTGAGATGCGGGTCAGTAATTTTCTGTTGTGGCAGATGGCCTATACCGAGCTTTACTTCACAGATATTTTCTGGCCAGATTTCACCATTGATCAGCTTTATGCTGCTTTGGCAAATTTTCAGGCACGGGAGCGGCGTTTTGGTAAAACCAGTGCCCAGTTAGTTAAAAGGAGTTAATCATACAACGCATCATCTCTGCACTTTTGCTGCTGCCAGTTGTAATTCTTACTATCCTTAAAGGTTCGCCCTGGCAGTTTGCACTACTCATATCCATCATTGCCATAATCGGGTTGTACGAGTTTTTTGCCATGGCTTTTCCAACACGCAAGGCAGAGATGTTTCCTTTTGCATTGTATGGAGGTTTGACTGTATTTGCTCCGTTATTACCTGATGGTCGTTTTCTGGTAATGATGGTTGCACTTGCCTTGCTCTTGTCAGCATTTCACTTTCTTTACCACCTGCATGATATTACAGAAACTGCCCGTAACGCTTCTTTAGTGGCTACTTCCTTTCTTTATGTCCCGTTTTTACTTGCCCATCTGGTGATGCTGCGCTTGCAGCCATACGGTATATCCTGGCTGTTTTTAATTATGCTGATTATCATGTTAAATGACACCTTTGCCTATTATTTTGGTTCTGCCTTTGGCAAACATAAGCTTTATCCGGCGGTAAGCCCCAATAAAAGTATTGAAGGTTCAATAGCTGGTCTGTTTGGCGGTCTGCTTGGTGCTGCCATGGCAAAATACAGCTTTTTCCCGCAATCTGGTTTTACAGATTTACTGGCTGTAGCACTTCTGATTGGCGTGGTGGGGCAGATTGGTGACTTGTTTGAATCAATGTTAAAACGCAGCTTTGGTGTCAAGGATTCAGGTAAAATCATACCAGGTCACGGCGGTATTTTGGACAGGATGGATAGTATACTGTTTGCTGCGCCGGTTGCCTATTATTACTCCTGTTATATTTTTGGAAGGTTTTAAAATGAAACAGATCGCCATTCTTGGAGCCACCGGATCAATAGGGGTCAGCACTTTGGAGATAGTTGCTGCTCACCCGGACAAGTTTAAAGTTACAGCAATGACTGCCGGTCGTAACCTTGAGCTTTTTGCAGAGCAGGTACGCTGCTTTAAACCGCAAGTTGCAGCAGTGGCTGATACTGCGGATATCCCGCAGTTAAAAGGCTTGCTGTCAGGTTGCCAGGTTAAAATCAGTGGTGGCGTGGAAGGGCTTTGTGAAGCAGCAACACTGCCGGAAGTGGATATGGTGGTGGCTGCCATTGTTGGCGCAGCCGGACTAATTCCTACGGCTGCTGCTATCAGTGCCGGCAAGGATATAGCCCTTGCCAACAAAGAGATACTGGTTACGGCAGGGCATCTGTTTATGGGGCTTGTGGAGCAACATAATGTGCGGCTTTATCCGGTGGACAGCGAGCATAGTGCTGTCTTTCAATCCATTGAAGGGCACCGCAACGCTGATATTACCAAAGTTATTCTCACCGCTTCCGGTGGTCCGTTCAGGGAAACTCCGCTTGAAAACCTGTCTTTAGTTACCGTAGCTGATGCCCTAAATCACCCCAACTGGAATATGGGACGTAAAATCACCATTGATTCTGCCACCATGATGAATAAAGGGCTTGAAGTGATTGAAGCCCGCTGGCTTTTTGACCTGCCACCTGAAAAAATTGCTGTTAACATCCACCCCCAGAGCATTATTCACTCCATGGTGGAGTACATAGATGGTTGTGTTATCGCCCAGCTGGGTATCCCGGATATGAAGGCACCCATAGCCTACGCGCTTTCCTATCCGCAGCGGGTTAGCACAGGTATAGAACCTTTGGATCTGACCAGCCTGTCGGGGCTTACGTTTTT
>JAVERM010000165.1:0-3721 GCA_034007105.1 Trichlorobacter sp. | reverse complement strand
GAAGGTGATTCTTCCGTCAATAGTAATAATTCCGCAGAAAATGATGTTGCACCACCAGAGCCGATTGACGAAAGCCGCTCCTTTTTTCACAAAACAGTTTGGGCAAGGATGGCAATTGTACTGGCTGGTCCTGCCTTTAACATGCTGTTTGCCTGGTTGCTCCTGATAACCCTTTTCATGGTTGGTATGCCGATTATGAAAGCAACCATTGGTGAGGCTTTTGCAGATAAGCCTGCGGCAATGGCTGGTATACAAAAAGGAGACCTGATCACTGCCGTTGATGGGCACCAGGTGCGCCAATGGGAAGATTTTTCTTCCTACATAGCTGCTGCAACCAGCGGTGAGGTTACGCTTTCCATTATGCGTGAAAACCAGCCACTAACTGTAACCTTGCAGCCACAAGTTGGTGAAACACAAAACCTTTTTGGTGAAACCATCAAAAAACCGTTGGTTGGTGTTGCGCCGGCATACGATTTTACTGACCAGAGCTTTGGGCTTTTTGATGCCATCGGTATGGGTAGTGCCAAAGCAGTGGAAGTCACCAAATTAACCGCTCTTTCCATTGTTAAGCTGTTTCAGGGGGTAGTACCTCTTAAAACAGTTGGCGGACCGCTGATGATTGCAGATATGGCTGATAAAGCTGCAAAAACCGGCGGTTCAACCTTTGTGATGCTCCTGGCAGTGGTTTCCATAAACCTTGGCATACTAAACCTCCTGCCAATCCCGGTACTTGACGGAGGTCATCTGTTTTTCTATCTGATTGAAGCTGTTATCCGCCGTCCTGTACCGATTAAAATACGGGAGTACGCTCAACAGGCAGGTATGCTGCTTTTACTCTGTCTGATGGTGCTGGCTTTTTACAATGATATTGTGCGCTACTTTTTTAGTGCCGGTTAAAAATGCTAACCCTTTTTCTTGATACTTCTTCATCTGCCGTTGGTATTGCCATCATCAAAGATGGACAGTTGTTGTGCGAAACTTTCCTCAACCTCGGCGGAAAGGAACAAAACCGCCGTCTTCTTCCCGAATTGCACCGCCTTTTGCAGCTTTTAAACCTGGAAATTGATGAGTTTAATCTGCTTTCCTGCTGTAATGGTCCAGGCTCCTTTACTGGTGTGCGCACTGCTGTTGCCACTATTCAGGGGCTTGCTATTGCCAGCAATACTCCTTGTGTTGCTATATCCAGCCTGGCTTACCTGGCCATGAACCTGCCATATAGTTATCATCCGGTCTGTGCTTTGCTGGATGCCCGCAAAAATGAAGTTTACGCAGGGCTTTATCATTGCAATGGTTTTCCGGAACCTTTGATGCATCAGCAGGCCATAAAACCGGAGCTTCTACTTGAAACAATTACAACCCCGACTGTTTTTATTGGTGAAGGTGCTATCCGTTACCAACAACTTATTTCATCCAGCCTTGGCAACCTTGCTGTTTTTGTGCCTGCTGCCGGTAATTTCCCCAGACCAGCAGCAGGTGCCATGCTGGCAGAACAGAAGTTTGCCACGCAAGGTGCTGTTTTAGCTGAAAAAATACTTCCTGATTATCTGCGTTTGTCTGAAGCAGAGATTGCTCGTCAAAAAAATAATAACAACTGATTTTTTACTGTAAATAAAATTTGTTTATGTAAACTTAGTATGCGTGGTATAATGCTGTTTGTTATTCCATTTTCCAAGGAGGGGTCTATGAATATCCATGAGTATCAGGCCAAGGAAATTATCAGCAGCTATGATATTCCGGTTCCGCGTAATCTTGTTGCCATGACGGCAGACCAGGTTGAGCGGGCAGCCAAAATGATGGGCGGGCATTGCGTGGTAAAGGCGCAGGTTTATGCCGGTGGACGGGGCAAAGCTGGCGGAGTAAAGGTGGTTCATCATCCTGAACAGGCTGGCGAGCTGGCCAAAGAGCTTTTCAGCAAGCGGTTGGTTACTGCCCAAACTGGTCCTGAAGGATTGAAAGTACGGCGGATTTTAGTGGAAGAGGCAGTGGAAATCGCTCGGGAGTTTTATCTGTCCATTACCCTGGACAGAGAATCATCCCGCTATTGCCTGATCGCTTCTGCTGAAGGCGGTGTGGAAATCGAGGAAGTCGCCAAGCGCTCACCTGAAAAAATACACATGCTCACCATTGATCCATATACGGGTCTGCGTACCTATGAAGCCCGCAAGATAGCTTTGGCACTGGGACTGACCGGTATGGCATGTGAAGATTGCGTAGAACTTATGTTAAATCTTTATAAATGCTGTCTTGAAAAAGACTGCTTTTTAGTGGAGATAAACCCACTGGTGATCACAAAGGCAGGCTGGCTGCTGGCAATGGATGCCAAGATGACCTTTGACGACAACTCTATTTTCCGCCACCGCGAATATCAGGATATGATGGATTATTCACAGCTTGACCCGCTGGAAATTACCGCCGGAAAATATGATCTCGCCTACATCAAGCTGGATGGAAACATTGGTTGCATGGTAAATGGAGCCGGTCTGGCAATGGCAACGCTGGATGTACTGAAAGAGTTTGGTGGTGAGCCAGCCAACTTTCTGGATGTGGGGGGTGGAGCTACCCGCGAAAAAGTTGCCGAAGCGTTCAGGATTATTTTGCAGGATGCCGATGTAAAAGGCGTGTTTGTTAATATTTTTGGCGGAATTATGCATTGCGACGTAATAGCACAAGGGATAATCGAGGCAGCCTCCGGTGTGCATTGCAGCTTGCCGATAGTGGTGCGTATGGATGGCAGCAATGTTGAAGAAGGTAAAAAACTGTTGCTGGAATCCGGTCTTAACGTACAAGTTAGCGATTTTCTTGGTGATGGTGCCAGCAAAATCGTTAAAATGCTTTCGGAAGCGTAAAGGAGGGGTTACATAATGGCAATACTGATAGATAAAAACTCAAAAATATTGGTGCAGGGGATTACAGGAAAAAGTGGTCTTTTCCACACCAGACAATGTCGTGATTATGGCAGCCAGATTGTGGCAGGTGTAACACCAGGTAAAGGCGGTATTCATGTTGATGGTATACCGGTTTTTAACACCGTTGCCGAGGCAGTGCATTACACTGGTGCCACTATCTCCATGATTTTTGTACCACCACCAGGTGCCGCAGATGCTGTTTTGGAGGCTTGTGATGCCGGGCTTGATCTGGCTGTCTGCATTACTGAGGGGATACCGGTACGGGATATGGTGCTGGCCAGAGCCATACAGGCACAAAGTAAAACCTTGCTGGTGGGTCCCAACTGCCCGGGTGTTATTACACCAGGGCAATGCAAACTGGGCATTATGCCAGGTTATATCCACAAACCAGGTAAAATAGGGGTTGTATCCCGCTCTGGTACTCTTACCTATGAAGCGGTAAAGCAATTGTCAGATATGGATCTGGGGCAATCCACCTGCGTTGGTATCGGGGGTGACCCAATCATTGGTATGAAGTTTATTGATGTACTTAAAAAATTCAACGATGATCCTGGTACAGAAGCAGTATTCATGATTGGCGAGATTGGCGGCGGTGCAGAAGAAGAAGCCGCTGAATGGATCAGGGATAATATGAAAAAGCCGGTGGCAGCTTTTATTGCCGGAATCACAGCCCCTCCAGGTAAAAGGATGGGACATGCCGGGGCGATTATCACCGGTGGTAAGGGAAAAGCAGAAGATAAAATCAGGACATTGCAGGAATGCGGTGTTATTGTGGCATCATCACCAACAAAAATGGGTGAAGCCATGGTTGAGGC
>JAVERM010000003.1:0-58937 GCA_034007105.1 Trichlorobacter sp. | reverse complement strand
AAGCGTTTTGGTGATCGCTGCGGTAAGGGTGGTCTTGCCGTGGTCTACGTGACCAATGGTTCCAATGTTCACATGCGGCTTAGTACGCTCAAATTTTGCCTTGGCCATGACAAATACTCCTTTTGTGCGCATGTCCAGCGCACCTGTACGTTATTTTCTGCTATAAAATCCAATAGCGTCCGGTTTTAACAAGACTGATTAAAGAAAATGCCTTTCCCAAAATGGAGCCCACATCCGGACTCGAACCGGAGACCTCTTCCTTACCAAGGAAGTGCTCTACCTCCTGAGCTATGTGGGCATCTTCTTTCCTGAAGAAAAGTTTTGGAGCGGGAAACGGGACTCGAACCCGCGACCCTCAGCTTGGAAGGCTGATGCTCTAGCCAACTGAGCTACTCCCGCACAAAAAGGCATGACATTTTGGCTACCTGCGCAATCGCTCTACCAGTATTACGGTCAGCTTGCGACCTCCTGGGGTACTGCTAATTGTACAGCGTTCGCCGGATTTAAATTTTAATGGTGGAGGGAGGAGGATTCGAACCTCCGAAGTCGCTGACGACAGATTTACAGTCTGTTCCCTTTGGCCGCTCGGGAATCCCTCCAGTGGGAGCAAGTTAGTTTGTGGAGCTGGCGATGGGACTCGAACCCGCAACCTGCTGATTACAAGTCAGCTGCTCTGCCAATTGAGCTACGCCAGCCAACAACCTAAACGTGAATATGAATGTTTAACCCAGGACAAAACAGTTGTCAACAATTTTATTCAATTTATTCTTACAATGAGTGGTGTTTTTTCATAATTCTTTTAAATAATCTTGCTTAGCGGATACTCAATAATCCCTTCAGCCCCCAAAGCAAGCAGTTGCGGCACAATCTGGCGTACCGCTTTTTCCGGCAAAACGCTTTCCACTGAGACCCAGTCAGATTTGTAAAGATGCGCAACTGTTGGTGCTTTTTGACTGGGCAGTATATCAATAATCGCCTCTATCTTGTCGGCAGGGGCATTCATCTTCAGACCAACCATACCTTCAGCATTAAGTGCCGAGGACAATAAAGTTGCTATCTGTTCTATTTTCTTACGTTTCCACGGATTATTCAGGGCAGCTTTATTTGCCACCATTACCGGCACAGACTCCATCAGGTCACACACAATGCGCAGATTATTGGCACGGATAGTGGAGCCTGTTTCAGTAACTTCAACTATTGCATCACACAGTCCGTCAATTACCTTTGCCTCGGTTGCACCCCAAGAAAACTCCACGTTTACCGGTATATTGCGCTCACTAAAGTAACGTTTGGTAAAGCCCACCAGCTCGGTGGAAATAGTGGCACCGTGCAGGTCTTCCGGCTTTTGCACAGGTGAATCCTGAGCCACCACCAAAACCCAGCGTACAGGTCTGCGCGACACTTTGGAGTACACCATTTCGCAAACCTCAACCACATCGGAGTCATTTTCCCTTACCCAATCCCGTCCGGCAATACCAACATCAATGGTTCCCCGCTCAACATATTTACCCATTTCTTGCGGTCGGATAAGGTGGCACTTCATCTCCGCATCATCCACTGTGGGAAAATAGCTGCGGGATGAAACACCAAGCTTCCAGCCTGCCTGCCTGAAAAGATCAACCGTTGCATCTTCAAGGCTGCCTTTGGGAACGCCAAAGCGTAGTACATCGCTCATTTTTTATAAACCTCCGCCGGATCAAACAGAGGGTTTGAATGTTCAACCCATTGCCCATCTTCCCATTTAACGTAAAAGCAGCTGCGGTTACCGGTGTGGCAGGCTGCCGGACCGTTTTGCTTGACTTTAATTACAACTGAATCAGCATCGCAATCGGTCAGCACCTCGATCACTTCCTGGGTATTGCCTGATTCTTCCCCTTTCATCCAGTACTTGTTACGGCTACGGCTGAAAAACCAGGTTTTTCCGGTTTCAAGTGTCAGATCAAGGGTTTTGCGATCCATAAACGCCACCATCAGCACCTCGCCATTTGCGTGATCCTGGATAATGGCTGGTATCAGACCACCCATTTTGTCAAAATCAATATTAATCATCAAACAAACCTCCCAAAAAATATTTCGGCAGTATAGAGAGCGAAAACGCAAAATGCAACAATGCACATCGGTTTCTAAGGTATTTGTTTTTGCTGGCTTTCAGTGTATATATGGAGACGGTTTATTACATAGAGTCTTTATATGTGTGGAGTTTTTATACAATGGTAAAAAATCTGGGGTTAGGTTCACAACTTATCAGGCTGCTGCTTACACTGGGCGCAATACTATCTGTTGCCTGCCTGCTGGGTGCAGGCTTTTCTGAAAACACAATACGTTTTATTGCCGGACTGAATACCATACTGTTCATTTCGGTATTATTTATGTTTACCCGCCGAAAGCTGGCAGTACGTGTACAAAACCTGGCAGCAGTAATGGATCAGGCGGCAGAAGGCAAACTGGCAGTGCGCGGCAATGATCTGGCACAAGATGAAGTCGGTATGCTTAACAGCAACTTCAACAACATGCTTGAACGCCTTGAAAGCATTGTCCGCAGCATCCATGATGCCGCTGCAGAACTTGGTGTAATTGGCGAAACCATCAGCAACACAACTTCACAGGAGGTTTCCAGCGCGGAAAGCCAGCTTCACGCCACTGCAGGGCTTAAAGAAGCAGTATTACAGATACGCAAATCAGTTGATGAAGTAAGCATTGCTGTTAACGGTCTTTCCCGCACAGCAAGCCACAATGCAGATTTTATCAGCCAGATAGCCGACAGCACCACAGAAATAGACAGCCTTGTGGAGCAACTTTTTCGCTCGGTAGAGCTTGTTGATGATTCCATCACCAAAATGTCTTCCGGACAGTTGCAGGTAAACGACAATGTAAATCACCTGCGTGAAGTATCCAATAACACCATGAAGCTGGTTATAGAGATGGAACAGTTTGTACGCCACATTGAGCAAAGTGCGCAAACAACTGCCAATATTTCAGCAGATGTGCTGCAAGACGCAGAGCAGGGTAATTGCGCCGTAGAAAGCACAATCAGCGGTATTCACCAAATCCGGACATCATCTCGCACCGTACAGCAGGCCATACACAATCTTTCTGTACATGCTGCAAATATCGGCACTATTTTGCAGGTTATTGATGAAGTAACCGAGCAGACAAAGCTTTTAGCATTAAATGCATCCATTATAGCAGCCCAGGCAGGAGAACATGGCAAAGGCTTTGGTGTAGTTGCCCACGAAATTAAAGAACTGGCAAGAAGAACAACCGCATCAACCCGCCAGATAGCAGAGATAGTTCATGGCGTAACCGAAGAAACCGACAAGGCGGTGGCAGCAATAAATGTTTCAGAGCTGGCAGTAACCGAAGGTGAAACCCTTTCTCTGCGCTCAGGCGAGGCTCTGCAAAAGATTTTACACAGCGCGCAGGTTGCCACACAGCTGGCCAGCGAAATCGCCAGCTCCACCGGACAACATGCACAGCAAAGTGAAAAAATGCGCCTTGCCACCGATGAAGTACGCTCAATGGTGGAGCAGATCGTACAGGCAACCGGTGAGCAGACCCGTAATACCCAGGTAATCAGTCAGGCTTCAGACAGTATGCGCCAGTTGGCAACAAAGGTGCATGGCTATGCAAGGGCGCACAGCGATGCCGGCACAGCCATGGCAGCTTCTGGCGAAACAATAGTAAGCATGATTGAGGAAATCCGGCAGGCCTGCCAGACACTATCAGCCGGAGGTGACAGCATAGTGGATGCAACAAACCAAGTTGAAACCAGTGCTACCAGCAACCTTGATACAGCCAGAATAATGAGCGAAATGGCAACAAGACTTTCACAACAGATAAGCAGCCTTGAGCAGTCACTGGCGGTGTTCAGCAAATCATCCCCCGCACAGCAAGACCAGCCTGAACCCGCTGACAAACCTTGACATCAGCTTGTAAAAAACACTCACATCACCCATCACAAACAAAAAGGAGTATCAAAGACATGAAAACCGGAATTTTGCTGACAACTTTGGCACTTGCAGGACTTATCGGTACAGCCCATGCAGATGTAACTGATCTGAAAAACTACAAAATAGCCAATGATTACATTCAAAAAGAAAATGTAACCATTACCAAAACTGCGGAACAGGCTTTTGCCCAGGATACAATTATGGTTGTTGGTGAAGGCGTACCCAAAAGAGGGACAAGCGGTGCCCAGCGCAGACTGACAGCGTTAAGAGCTGCTGAAGTAGCCGCACAAAGAGCATTGGCAGAGGTTTTAAACGGGGTATCAATAGTTGGTGGCAAAACAGTTGCCGATGCTTCTGCTGAATCAAGGGAAATCGGTTCTTCGGTGGCAACATTTATCAAAGGTTTCAGTCCGGTGGTAAAGGATTGGAATAACCGTGAGGAAACAGCACTGGTAATTCTTAAAGTAGGTATGAGCGGTCCGGACAGCTTTGGTGCCATGATTTATGACAAGATTCTCAATGAGCCGGGTGTAAAAGAAGAAACCGAAAAGCCGCTTTACACACCACCTGCTGAACTGCCTCCACCACCGCAGGCACCCCAGGATTTTGATGGTCTGATTATTGATGCCACTGCCCAGACCTTTCGTCCGGCACTGATTAACCGTATTTTCAGCCCCGATGGTCAGGTAATTTACGATCCATCCCGCATCAGCCAGAAAGTACTGGTGGAACAAGGTTGTGGCGAGTATACCAACAGCATTGACAAGGCACGTGCTGCCCTTGGCAAGCGAGGCGTAAAATATCCACTGGTTGTAAAAGCATCTGGTACCATCAGCCCTGCTGATTTGCAGGTTAGCACAGATGCAGCCAGCCAGATTTATGCAGCCAGCAAGGCAAACGGGTTTATGGCTGATGCCAGGGTTGCTTTTGTACTTAAATAAGTTCCGGTTGATGCCGGATTGAGAAAGAGAATCCACAGCAATGCAAAAAATACCGCTTAATCTTGCTGCACCGGAAATGATTTTAGCCAGAGACGTGTTCCGCAGTGAAAGTCCGGCTGGCATTCCGGTTTGCGGCAAGGGAACTGTGCTTAATGAAAACCTCATCTACCGTCTGAAGCAGATGAGTATTCAATCCATATATGTGGAAGGACATCCGGTTACCTTTGAAGGGGAAGCCAGCCTGGAAGAGCAGTTACAGGATCTGGAAAAACGTTTCTCCAAAACATTGGATAACCGCCGTAATCTGCTGTTACTGGATATCTACCGGCAGCAGATACGCTGTGCAATGGGGGAGCAAGGTGAGTGACGATCGCAGGACTGAACTGAAAAAAATAATAATGGACACCAAGACACTGCCAACCCTGCCTGGTGTCATTGATAAACTGAACGCCGTATCCAGCGATAACCGCACCTCAATCCAGGAAATGGCACGTATCGTATCAGCCGACCAGGTACTGTCTGCGCGTATTTTAAGACTGGCAAACTCACCATCTTATGGTTTTTACCGCGTATCCACCATCAGCAATGCCATGATTTTACTTGGAGTTAATGTTGTCAAATCCCTTGCTCTTTCTTCATCAATTTTTGAAATCATGGAGAAAAACAGCGTCGGGCTTTGGGAACATTCATTGGGAACAGCCACAGCAGCCGGTGTAATTGCCCGCAAGCTGTCCATACCTGAAGTGGAGGAAATTACCACTGCCGGACTGCTGCATGACATCGGTAAGGTGATCATCGGTCTTAAATGTGCCGAGCAGGCACGCACCATCCGCACACTTGTAAAGGAAAAAGGATTATCCTCAAGTGAGGCAGAGCAGGAAGTGCTGGATACTGACCACACCGAAGTGGGTGGCTGGCTGGCAAAAAGCTGGTATCTGCCTGAAAAACTTGTTGAACCGATTAGTAATCACCATAATGTTGTTGCCTCTGAAGGACATCAGATAAAAACATCGGTAGTACACTTGGCTGATGTACTTACAAAGGCTTCCGGATTCGGTAACAGTGGTGATCCGTTTGTTCCTGATATTCAATCTGTTGCCTGGGATGCACTACAACTTGATGAAAAACAGCTACATGAAATTGTAATCGAATTTGAAGACAAGCTGGTTGAAGTCAAAAACTTCAGCCTGGAATTGCAGGGAAACAATGCCGCAAAAGCATAGAATTGCACTTATCTCCAGTGAAGCAAACCTGACCACACTTTTGCAGTTGCGGCTGCAAAGCAAAGGCTATCAGGTTACAGTGGTTACCAATAGCTCTGCTGCCCTTGGTACTTTTTATTCAGATCCACCGGATCTGATTATTGTTGATTTTTCCTCCCCTTGTATCGGCTGCCGCGATATGCTTTTTATGCTGCGCAGCGACAGTTTTTTCAGCACCATCCCGATTTTGGGTATTTTCCCCGAACATAATGAACAGGAATCCTGGGATGACTTTCCCCTGGATGATTTTACTGCCACCCCGATAAACTTTGCTGATCTGTTCAGCCGCATCACCCTTTCATTAAACCGCATCAAGCGGGTCTTTGACAACAACCCGCTCACCCGTTTGCCAGGCAATACCTCCATCCATCGTGCCATTAAAGAGTCAATGGGTTTACCCCTTGCCGTCTGCTACATAGATATTGATCACTTTAAGCCTTACAATGATATTTACGGTTTTTCACACGGCGATGAGGTAATCCGGATGCTGGCAAGAATCATGTCCAATGCAGTGCGGGAAAGCGGTGGAGGCTTCAGCGGTCATGTGGGCGGAGATGATTTTGTCTTTATTGTGCCGTGCGAACGTGCCAGCCAGGTTTGCCAAACCATTATCAGTCATTTTGATCAGATTGTTTTATCTCTTTTTGACGAGCAAACCAGACAAAGTGGTCATTATCAGGCGTTTAACAGAAAAGGAGAAGCCGAGCAGGTTCCTATTCTTGCCATCTCCATTGCTGTGGTGCTGATGAACTCACCCCGCATAAACCACGCAGCGCAGGTTGCAGAAGTTGCTGCAGAGCTGAAGAAAAAAGCCAAACAACAAAAGGGCAGCTGTGTAGCATTTGACAAACGAACAAATCCGGATCCACGCAAACCGGAATAACAGGATAAAATCATGACTAATCTGCCAAAACTCATACTCATAAGCCTTGTATCTGCCTGCCTGATTACCGGCTGCTCTTCTCCAAAGGAAGAGCCACAGCAGCAACCATCCATGTACCTATCCAAAAGACCGGCAGCAGAAGCAGAACCGCCGGTTAAGGATGTTGCAGCAGATATCCTTGCATCCCAGCGTGCATTTAGCAATGTCGCCAAAACTGTAATGCCGGTTGTGGTTAACATCTCCACTTTGGGGCGTAAGAAAACTGTTAACCCGTTTTACGACATGCCACCGTTTTTTGAAGAATTTTTTGGAGGGGCAAACCCGCAAACCCGCCAGGACAAAAGCCTTGGCTCGGGATTTATCATCAGCAAAGACGGCTATATTGTCACCAACAATCATGTTGTACAGGATGCTGAAAGCATCAGGGTAAAACTTTCCAACGATAAAATATATGATGCCAGCATTATCGGCACTGATCCAAAAACCGATATCGCAGTTATCAAAATTGATGCTGAAGAACTTCCCACCGCTGTGCTGGCTGATTCCGAACATCTGGAAGTAGGTCAATGGGCGATTGCCATCGGTAACCCCTTTGGGCTTGAACGCTCCATGACTGTGGGCATTGTTTCTGCCACCGGTCGCTCCAATATTGGCATTGAAAGTATCGAAGACTTTATACAGACCGATGCCTCCATCAACCCCGGCAACTCCGGCGGTCCTTTACTTAATATCCACGGCGAGGTCATTGGTATCAACACTGCCATTGTTGCTGCTGGTCAGGGAATAGGTTTTGCCATCCCCACCAATATGGCGAAACCGATTATCACCCAGCTTATTGATAAAGGAAGTGTCACCCGTGCCTGGCTGGGTATAAGCATTGCGCCACTGGATGAAGGGCTGGTCAAGTCGCTGAAGCTGGCGGACAAAAATGGTGTCCTTGTTGCCGAAACCCTGGAAGGCGGACCTGCCTCAAAAGCTGGTCTGTTGCCAGGGGATGTAATCATTGCAGTTAAAGATACGGCAATCAAAACCCCATCCCAACTCCAGCAACTGCTGGCAAGTGCGCCAATAGGCGAGCCATTGCCATTAAAGCTTATCCGCAGCGGACAAAAAATCAACCTGCTGGTTGTGCCCGGTAATGCAGAAAATGCCGGCAGCTTTCAGGTACCCTGGCGGCGTAAATAAACAACATGCAACAATACACATTTACGGTAACAATGGATGCTGCAGAACAGCGGCTTGATCTCTTCCTTTCCAGCCAGCTTGCTGAACAAAGCCGCTCTGCACTGCAACGCCTTGTTGAAGCCGGACAGGTACTGGTGGATGGAAAAACAGTACGCCCTTCCCACAAGCTTAAAGGCTTTGAAACCATCCTTGTAACCATCCTGCCACCCGTGGCTGCAACACCTCTGGCAGAGCAAATCCCCCTTGATATTGTTTATGAAGATGCTGACCTGATTGTCATCAACAAGCCTGCCGGCATGACTGTCCACCCCGGCGCAGGTGTAACTTCCGGCACCCTGGTAAACGCCCTGCTTGGTCATTGCAATGACCTTTCCGGCATCGGCGGTGAAATACGGCCTGGCATTGTCCACAGGCTGGATAAGGGCACTTCCGGTCTGCTGGTTGCTGCCAAAAATGACCCTGCCCACCGCGCATTGGCAACACAGTTTGCCGAGCATAAAACCAAGCGGATTTATCAGGCACTGGTTTACGGCTCACCTGCGACAGAAACCGGCAAGATAAGCAACAATATTGGCCGCCACCCCACCGACAGGCTGCGCTATTCCGGAAACGCAAAGCAGGGGAAGCAGGCTACTACCTCCTGGCGTATATTGGAAAGATTTGGTGTTGCCAGCCTGGTGCAGCTGCGCCTGGAAACCGGACGTACCCACCAGATAAGGGTACACCTCACCGAAGCCGGTATGCCGCTTTTGGGTGATCCGCTTTATCCGGACGGAGGCAGATTTAACAACCTTAAAGATGCACAGCTAAAAAGCATGATCCGCAATCTTGATCATCAGGCATTACATGCCAGGGTGCTGGGATTTGTCCATCCAACAAATAATCAGTTTATGGAATTTAACTCGGAACTGCCGGAAGATTTTACGAAAATCCTGGAGTATCTACGAGAAGTTTACACAGTTTAATTAGTCAATCTGGCTGCTTTGTAACCTGCACCATATACCCAACCTTCCTCATGCCACCTTCTAGAGTCTGTTAAAACTCCTTATTCGGTAAAATACCTATTTAAGCTTGCATTATCAGAAAAAACGGTTATTATTCTGAGTTGTTAATATCAGTTAAACTGATTAAACCATTTTTCAATCAGGACAACATAATTGTTGCCACTAATCCCCACAGGAGGAAATCATGAAAAAACCCGTATCTCTACTGGCTGCGGCAGCCTGTCTGCTGGCAGCATCCTTCACCAACGCTGATTATGCCGAACTGCGTGCATCTGCCATCAGTATGTTTAAGCCGATTCCGGCGGAAGCACCGCAAATAAAGGGTAATCCCCACAGCGATGACAAACTACAGCTTGGCAGAATGCTTTATTTTGAGCCGCGACTGTCTGCTTCACAGCTGATAAGCTGCCAGACTTGCCATAATGTGGGTCTGGCTGGCGGTGACTTGCAAGAGACCTCAACAGGTCATGGTTGGCAGAAAGGACCACGTAATGCCCCAACCACCTACAATGCTGTTTTTAACACCGCACAGTTTTGGGACGGCAGAGCCTCGGATCTGATGGAGCAGGCTAAAGGACCTGTCCAGGCTTCGGTTGAGATGAACAACACTCCGGAAATGGTGGTTAAGACGCTAAAGTCAATTCCGCAATATGTTGAATTGTTTGGCAAGGCATTCCCGGGAGAGAAAGATCCGGTTACTTTTGACAATATGGCCAAAGCCATTGAACTTTATGAGGCTACACTATTGACACCAAATGACGGACTGGATCGCTTTATGGCAGGTGATGACAAAGCATTGACCGCCGATCAGAAAGAAGGGCTTAAACTGTTTATTGAAGTAGGCTGCGTTGGTTGCCATGATGGTATTAACCTTGGCGGCACTGATTATTATCCTTTTGGTGTAATGGAAAAGCCCAGTGCTGATCTTCTGCCATCAGGTGATAAAGGGAGGTTTACTGTAACCAACACCTCACAGGATGAATATGTATTCCGATCACCGGCTCTGCGCAACATCGCCTTGACTGCACCTTATTTCCACAGCGGTAAAGTATGGAAACTTCAGGATGCAGTTGCTGTAATGGGTACTTCACAACTTGGTGCCGAGCTGAATGAGCAGCAGACAATCAAAATCACCCGCTTTCTGGAGGCACTTACCGGCGATCAGCCAGAAGTAGTACATCCAGTACTGCCACCAAGTACAGCCATTACACCGAAACCTGATCTGTCTTATTTGCAGCCAGCCGCTAAATAACCAGCTGCTTTGTTGCATACTGATAAAAACCCCCTGCTTGGCAAAAGCCAAACAGGGGGTTTTTTACATTTCGAATCGGCTAGAAAAGCTATTCAGTAACAGAAATACAACCTGCACAATATTTAACAGGTTTTTGAAAAACGTTATGAGGAAGGCTGGATACAAGACGCACGGAACGCAGCGACGAGGCATAACAAATAGTTAGCCGAGGAAGCGAGTACCGCGCAACGAAGTAGACAGCCTCCGCAGTAGTTTTTCAAAGCTTTCCGACAGGCTCCTAATGACTCAAATAGGGCAACATTGGCAAAAGCTGGCGGTAATCTTCCCAGGTCAGTACACTTTGCCAGTTGCCACTTGCCATTCCCAACCCGACAGATCCCATGAAAAGCATCATTGCCACAGCAGGGAAAACCCATACCGGCAGCGGTTTTTTCCAGAAAGCCAGCTTCATCTGTAGCACATCTTTTTGCGGACAAACTGCAACACAACTCATACAGCCTGTACATTCCGGAGAATAAACCTTTAGTTTTTCATGCACTGCAATCCTTGACGGACACACCTGACTGCATTGTTGGCAGTCAATACAGCCATCAGGATTACGATTGATACGGAAAACACTGGCAAAGCTTACAAGCCCCAAAAGTGCGCCATATGGGCATAGATAACGGCACCAGAAGTTTCTGTAAATTAAGGACAAGACCACGAGCACTGCAATTACAATCAAAGCAGTGGTGGAGATATGGGTAAAAAAACGCAGCATCTTAGCATCACTGACAGCCCAGTATGGCGCATCCATAAAAGCTGCTATGGCAAATCCTGGCATATCAATCAGAATCACCTTAACGAAAAATGCCAAAATCAGATATTTAAGCCCTTGCAGCACAAGATCAAGTGGTCGCCATATCCGATAATTACTGCCAAACAGCCGCGCCCCTGCCTTATATGCCAGCTCGGAAATAGTGCCGATCGGGCAGATCCAGGAGCAAAAGGATTTTTTAGCCACAAGGCTCATCAGCACAATCGCCAGAAAAATCACCAGGGCAGCCGGATGTACAGGATGAATCTGTCCGCTCACCAACCAGTATTTCAAACTGGTAAGCGCACCAATGGGTAAAAAACCTTCCACACCTGGAGGGCGGGAAAAGAAAGGCTGCGTGCCTTTTTCAGCAGCAGCAATGAAAAGACCAAACCTTACCCCGATACCGATAATCCAGAATAAAAAAAGCCATTGTACAATCAAGCGGATGGTTTTGACAGCACTGGCTGGCAAATTGGACATTACTTGCGATCCTCCCTTTTTTTGTTTACAGATGTATTACCATTAGCCTGGCTGGGTTTTTTATGAAATGATCCAGGTCAAGAAGGAGGTACGCATGAATCTGAATACTGAACACTATGTCAAATGTATCCACACCCTGGAAGCCTCATTACAACACCTTACCCAGGCACCGGAAGACAGTATTGCCTATGAGGTTTTTCGTAATGCGGTTATTAAGGGATATGAACTTACCCTTGAGATAGCCGTCAAACTGTTGCGTAAAGCACTTAAGGCATACTCTGGCAATCCCAGGGAGATAGATGCCCTTAGTTACAAAGATGTGCTGCGCCGCGCTGCAAAACATAATCTGATGACCATTGCAGAGGTGGAGCGATGGTTTGTCTATCGTGATAACCGGAACAACACAGCCCATGATTACGGCATAGGCTTTGCTGAAGAAACCTTGAAACTGCTGCCAGATTTTGTTACCGATGCCTGCACCCTTGAGACTGTTTTGCGCGAGAGGTTGGGCAATGGCAGCCATTGACCTGCGCCAGGACTGGCTGGATATTATTTCAGGGCTGATTGCCACCCATCTGCCCAATGCCGAGGTGCTGGCCTATGGTAGCCGTGTCAACGGCACATCACATGAAGCCAGTGACCTTGATCTGGTGGTTCGCAATCTCCATGACGACAAGCAACCGCTATCTGACATTACAAACCTGCGCAGGAAACTTTCGGAAAGCAACCTGCCTATTACAGTTGATATTCTGGATTGGGCTCAGATACCGGAGGACTTCCGGCAGGAAATTCTACGCAGTGGCACAGTGACTCTGTATGGCAAAATCAAGGAGGATTAGCAGAAGAAGAGCAAGCGTAAGAGTGAAGCAGACAACCTGCTCCAGTGGTTATTCAAGGGAATTAACAGGCTTTTGAAAAACGTTATGAGGAAGGCTGGATACAAGGCGCACGGAACGCAGCGACGAGGCATAACATTTAAAGTTAGCCGAGGAAGCGAGTACCGCGCAACAAAGTAGACAGCCTCCGCAGTAGTTTTTAAAAGCTCTGGTAAACTATCTATGCTGACGGTACTCATTAGGCGTAACAACCGTTTGCCAGTGGTTATTTAACTTACCCAACAGGCTGCCACCCCAGAAAATCCCCACCACCAGCAAAGCGAACAAAAAACCGTTTATGGCCTGACGACCTGCAACACGCATCTGCAAGGCATTTTGCACACGGCAATGGCTGACGCAACGCCAGCAGCCAAGGCACTCAGCGTTAATAATACGCTTGGCATTCATCACATCAAGCCTGGCAGGACAGACCTGATTGCATACTCCACATGAAATACAACGTGCTTTGTCACGCTGCACAGCCGTGGGAGAAAGCATGGCAACCAGCCCCAAAAGAGCACCATAGGGGCAAAGATAACGGCAAAAAGGGTTTCGGAAAATAACGGATAAAAGCAGCAGCATTCCGATAACAATCAGTGTGATGTTTGATGGATGCTTGAATAAAGTCATCAGCTTATAATCTGACACAGCATGGTAGTCACTAAACAGAAAGCCCTGCAAAGCGTCCAGGCTAAAGGTAAGTGCCGAGTAAATAAAATAACCCATAATCAGATACTTGATGCCCCGCAAAACAATATCAAGCGGCTTGGGTAGCACCAGATTACGCCGGAAATTATGAAAACCAAGCTTCCAAAGCCATTCTGATATGGCTCCAACAGGGCAAATCCACCCGCAAAAAGCACGGCGCAGTAAAAAAGCAAGCGCAACAATGGTAGCAAAAATCACCACCGCTGCCGGATGCACAGGGTTAATACCACCACCTTTCAGCCAGGCAACTGTACCAAATAACCCTGAAATCGGCAGAAAAGCCTCAATACCGCCAGGACGGCTGGTGGTCGTTTCTGCTCCTGCCAAAACCGTTGCAATAAAGCTTGCAAACCTGATTCCAATCCATACTGACAAAAAAAGAAAACAGATTTGCACTAAAGTGCGTAATGGCTGAACATAACGGTAAGACATACTGTTTCTCCGTACAAAACAAAAAGGGGTACAGCTTTAAACCATACCCCCCTTTTTATACTCTCTATTGTGCTTTCATCGCCACATACCCAAACATCCCATTTGGTCTGCGCAACAACAACCGCACCATATCATCTTTACGCACAGCACTTGCTGCTTTGGCAAAATCAGTAATATTTTCGATCGCTTGTCCGTTAAATTCAATCACCAGATCACCACGCACGACTCCTGCTTGTCCGGCAGGGCTATCTAGCTTGACATTGCTGATTACCACACCTTTTACATCATTAAGGCGCAACTGTCTGGCTATTTCAGGGGTAAGTTCCTCAACAGAAATACCAATACTTGCCTGCTCTCCATCTTTTGCAGCAGTTGCTGCAAGTGCATCATTTTTGTTTTGCTCCACTGTTAATTTCAGCATTTGTGGCTTACCACTGCGGTAGATGCTTACTTCAACCTGCTTGCCTATCGGTGTGGATGCAACAACTTTAGGCAGATCAGTATCTGCCGCCACCGGCTTGCCATCAAAGGCTGTAATTACATCTCCGGCTTTAATACCGGCTTTGTCAGCAGGGGAATTTTTTTCAACATTGGTGACCAGCGCACCTTTATCAGATGGTAGTTTCAAGGCATTTACCAGGCTGGCATCAAGCCCCTGGAAGTTTATTCCCATATAGCCACGCACCACCTTGCCGGTGTTTTTAAGTTGATCAACCACTGTTTTTACAACGTTAATCGGAATGGCAAAGCCGATCCCCTGACCACCGGCAACAATGGCAGTATTGATCCCCACTACCTTTCCTGCGGTATTAAAAAGAGGTCCGCCTGAATTGCCAGGGTTTATGGAAGCATCGGTCTGGATAAAATCATCATAGGGTCCGCTGCCAATCACACGACCTTTGGCACTTACAATACCGGCGGTTACTGTCTGGGAAAGCCCAAAAGGGTTACCTATCGCCATTACCCACTCGCCAACTGCCAGGCTGTCGCTATCACCAAATTCAGCAGCGGCAAAATCTGTTTTATCTTCTGTCAACTTCAGTAAGGCAATATCCAGCTTTTCATCCTGTCCCTTGATTTCAGCCTTCAGCTCACGTCCATCGGAAAGCTTCACCATCACTTCATCTGCACCAGCTACAACATGATTATTGGTCAGCAGATAGCCATCTTTACTGATGATAAAACCGGTACCCAGTGCCTGCTCACGTCTGGCACGCTGCTGTGGCTGCTGAAACTGATCACCAAAAAACGGCGCGAAAAAGTCATGAAAGAAATTATTACCGGAAAAAGGATTGGGTGCCATCTGCGCACCAGGTCTACGCAGCTGCACAGTTTTGGCTGTACGTATGTTCACAACAGAAGGGTTAAGCTGTTTGGCGAGCTCCACAAAATCAGGGCTGACAGCCTTTGCACCTGCTTCCTCCTGCAACACAGGCAACATGGACAAAACAGCAACCAAAAACAACATTACGGTTTTTCTGAACAACATTGATGGTTCTCCTTTCTTTTTACTCTACTGCAACAAACAGGCTCCACTTTCCTTGAGGTGGAAGCGACATCAATCCAAAAACTTACCTGTCAACCTCCTCAATATCTCTGAAGCTGATTCTTCCACCGATTTGCTGGTAACATCAATAATCAGCCAGCCTGGGTGCTGGCGGTAATACTTGCGGCAAAAAGTAATTTCATCTTCCACCTGCTCCAGATCAGCATATTTACTCTTCATGCTTTGCCCCATATTCACCAGCCGTGAAGTACGTATTTCTGCCAAACGCCTGGGGCTGACCAGCAGACCAACCACCTTGGAGGGATCAATATCGTTTAACTCCTGCGGTGGATCTATCCCTTTTACCAACGGTACGTTGGCAACTTTGTAACCTTTATTGGCAAGATACATAGATAGCGGTGTTTTGGATGAGCGGGAAACCCCCACCAGTACGAGATCAGCACGGTACAGGTTTCTGGTTTCCTGTCCATCATCATGCTTAACAGTGAAGTTTACTGCCTCCATACGGCGAAAATAATTGGTATCAATCTGATGCAAAAGCCCTGGTCTGGATTGGGCAGACGAGCCAAGAAACACAGAAAGGCTGTGCAGTAATGGTGAAAGCAGGTCAAACGCCATTAAACCTGCTTCCTCGGCAATTGTTTGCGCTGCCTGCGCAAGAAGTGAATCCACAAGCGTGTAAACCAGCAGACCCTGATCAGAACTTACAACTTTGATGGCATTATGCAACTCAAGCTGGTTGGTAACCTTGGCAAGGCGGATAACACCGACATCACTACCACCAAACTGGGAAAGGGCAGCCTGCACCACACGTTCAGCGGTTTCACCGGTGGAGTCTGAAAGCACATAAATCCGTTTCATTATTTGAATCCTTTTTTAAATTTCCCCTCTCAAAACAAGAGGGAGGGGTTAACGGGAGTTGTTAAAACAGCTAAAGCCTGAAGGAAAAAGAACCCTCACGGGCAAAAACAAATTAGTATCCACACCCACCCCTGTCAAGCCGTTTGCATTTGTCATGGACATAACCTTTCTGTTAATCTTGGCAATAGTAATAAATAAACCATTGAGCAAGGAGTTTTATTGACCATGCCCAACCAGCCCAAATCCTGGTATCAGGTAAGTTACCAGGTACCTTCCACTAAAAGCGAACTGATCGCTGACCAGCTGGCAGAACTATCCGGCAATGGTGTTTGCACAGATAACCGCTGCGTTGACACTTTTTCCACTGATGAAATTGCAGACAGCCCGCTCACCACCATTACTGCCTGGTTTAATGCGCCCTGTGCCATTAGCGATTATCTTGCCAAAGCTGATGAGGTAATCAGCCGAATATGCGGCAGTAACCCTGATTTCAGCTTTCAGCCTGCACAATGCTCCCTGATAGGTGACGATAACTGGACTGATTCCTGGAAAGCCCACTTCAAGCCACTGGCAATAGGCAAGCAACTGATAATTGCTCCATCGTGGGAAAGTATCTGCCTGGAGGATGGGCAGCAGCTGATTTTACTTGACCCGGGCATGGCATTTGGCACCGGCGGTCACGAAACCACCCGCCTTTGCCTCCACTGTCTGGAAAGCCTGCCAGCTGAACAACTACTGCTGCCAGTACTGGATCTGGGTACCGGCTCGGGCATTCTTGCCATTGCAGCAGCCAAACTTGGCGCAAGCCAGGTGGATGCGGCTGATATTGATCCCCAGGCAGTGGAAATAGCCACTGCCAACTGCCACGCCAACAATGTCGGGCAACAGGTACATTGCAGCTGCAAGCAGCTTGCACAACTGCCCTGCAACTATGGCATCATCATGGCCAATATTCTGGCTGAAACCCTGGTGGAAATGGCTGGAGAAATCTTTAACAAACTGCAAGCAGATGGTCAGCTTATCCTTTCCGGCATTCTGGCAGAAAAAGAGCAGTATGTTATTGATGGTTTTAAAGCATTGCCTTTAGAACTGAAAAACATACTATCCGACGGTGAATGGCGTTGCCTGCATTACCAGAGGTCTGCGTGAGCGAACCACGCCGCTTTATAATCAGCTCTGTCGATATTGCCGATGGTTACCTTACCTGTACTGGCAGTCTGCATCATCATCTTAAGGTTTTACGTTTACAACCAGGCTCAAAATTGCTGTTGCTTGACGAACATGGCACAACCCACCAGGGCATTATCAGCGAAATCAGCAGGGAAAAAACCGTTATCAGCCTGCTTGCTGTGGAAAAAACAATGCCTGCTAAAAGCACCGTCCCTGCCATATCCGTGCTGCAAGGGATACCCAAAGGGGATAAGGCAGAATTTATCCTGCAAAAAAGTACTGAGCTTGGAGTTACTAACCTGCATCTGTTTCAGGCAAACCGCTCAGTCGTGCAGATTGGGCAGGCAAAGCTTGAAAAGCGGCTGGAACGTTGGCAAAAGATAATCAGCGAGGCTGCCCGCCAGTCTGAACGGTTTGACCTACCCTCTGTGCAATGGCATCCTTGCGCTGCCGATGCCATCAATAAAGCAGGTGGGTGCGAGCTTAAACTGCTGCTTTGGGAGCGGGGCGAAAGCCTGCCCCTGCGTGAAAAGCTGTCAGCCATGCCAAAACCGGCATCCATTGCCCTGGCAGTGGGACCTGAAGGCGGTTTTACAAAGGATGAGACAGAGCTGTTTTTGGCAGACGGATTTTTACCAATTACCTTGGGCAAACGTATTTTACGCACAGAAACCACCGCTATTGTAATGGCAGGAATTATACAATATCTTTGGGGAGATTTTTAACAGAGCCTTGAAAAACCATTGCAGCGGTTGTCTGCTTTTTTTAAAAGCCTGTTTACAGGAGATAAGCTTATGAAATGTCCTAAATGCGGTTACAACAGTTTTGATGACAATGATTTCTGCCCCAAATGTGCAAATGATCTTGTAAAGCACAAGCAGGCTTTTGGCATTGCCAGCGTTGTTTTATCACCAGCACGCCGTGCAGATTTACTTGCTGAAGTGGCACCTCCACAAGTTGAGCCTGCAAGCGCGCAAACAGTTATTGAAGCTGTTGAAATTACTGAAGCTGCTCCGGAAAAAGATATTTTTGCAACTGAACCGGAAACACCAGAGCCAGCCTTTGAGATAGAAACAACCAGCTTTAGCAGCAATCCTGAAACTGAAAAACCTGCCGAACAAAAACCGCAGGATTTTATTATAGAAACCATGGAGCATTTTCATAATCCTGAACAAAAACCAGAGCCTGAACCAGAACCTTCAACTGATGATGAAAACCCCTTTGCCTTTCTGGAAACAACCACTCAGGAAGCGCAGGTTGAAACAACATTGCCAAAAACGGACAATGGCAACCCGTTTGCCGATCTGCTGGAAACCACCCGTGCAGAAGATACTACTACCCTGCCCCTGCCGGAAGAAAATGATTTTCTGCAAGAGCTGAATCTGGATACGTTATCTTTTGCAGAAGAACAGCCTGAAACCCCCGCACCTGAAACAAAAAATATGCCCAGTGCTGAAGATGAACTTGCCAGTCTTTTTGGTGAGCTTGATTTGAAGGAAAAGTAATCCGGATGCCAGCACCTGTACGTATACTGTCTGAAAATATTGCCAACAAAATTGCGGCTGGCGAGGTTGTAGAACGCCCTGCCTCAGTAATAAAGGAACTGGTGGAAAACGCACTTGATGCCGATGCCACTGATATCCGCCTGGAAATCAGTGGTGGTGGTCGCCGTTTGATCAGAATCAGTGATAACGGACACGGAATGTCCCGCGAAGATGCTTTGCTGGCACTTGAACGCCACGCCACCAGCAAACTGCGCACAGACAGCGATCTTGAGGCGATCAGCAGCCTTGGTTTTCGCGGTGAAGCCCTGCCCTCCATCGCCTCTGTTTCCAGGTTACGTTTAAAAAGCCGTGCAGACGGCACTCCGGAAGGTACAGAAATCTACCAGGAAGGAGGCAAAATACGCACTGTTACCGCCTGTGGCATGGCAACCGGCACAGAAATAACAGTTGAACACCTGTTTTTTAACACTCCGGCAAGACAGAAGTTTTTGCGTCGTCCTGAAACCGAAGCAGGTCATGTTGGTGATCAGATGGTGCGTCTGGCCATAGCCAGACCTGATGTTGCCTTCAGTTACACAAATGATGGTCGAGAGCAGTTTCGGGTAATTGCAGCAACCCCCAAAGAACGTATCCAGCAGCTGACAGCAAAAAATCTGCCTTTGGCACCACTGTCAGGGAAAACCGCTGTTGTCAGCATCAGTGGTTTTTTTGCTCCTCCTGAACATGCCCGCAGCACCACCGGCTCTATTTTTACCTATGTAAACGGACGTTTTATGCGGGACAAAATAATCCAGCACAGCATTATGCAGGCTTTCAGACCAGTGCTGGAACGGGGACGTTACCCTTTGATTGTACTTTTCATGGAGATTGATCCCCATGAAGTGGATGTCAATGTCCACCCCACCAAACATGAATTGCGTTTTCGCCAGCAGAATCAGGTGCATGATGCCATTCACTCCATTATTTCAGAAGCATTGGGCAGCTCATCCTGGTTACCCAAGCCTGATTTTAGCAGCAAAAATCTGTACACAACTGCCCAACCTGCCATTAGCACACATGTTGAAAGTAGTGATGACCAACCAGGTGCGAAAAAGGAATCCGGCATACAACAGGCTGTGGTGCGCTTTATGGACAGACAGCAATCGGCAGCATACTCCAGCTGTGAAACATCCCCGTTGTATCAACCTGTCCACCAGCCAGAGTTGGCTGCTTCAAAAGGCTTTTTTTCATCCCTTTCAGTTATCGGGCAGTTTCATGCTGCCTACATTCTCTGCCAATCATCAACAGCACTGGTGATTATTGACCAGCACGCAGCAGCAGAACGGATCCGTTTTCAGCAATTACGTAAAAGTTTCTTTGCAAAGCGGATAGAATCTCAACGTTTGTTGATACCGGAAAGCCTTGAGCTTTCCTTTGCAGAACTGGAAACTGCCACTAAAAATCTGACAGAGCTGGCAAACCTTGGCTTTGAACTGACACCCTTTGGCGGACAAACCTTTATGCTGACAGCAGTACCAGCAGTGGTGGCTGCAACAGACAAAAAACGCCTTGTCCATGACCTGCTGGAAGAATTGACAGCTGTGGGTAAAAACTCTGCGTTTGATACTGTTGTAGACGAATTGCTCTCCCGTATTGCCTGCCACAGCGTTGTCCGCGGTGCCCATTATCTTGAAAAACGGCAGATTGAAGAACTGCTGCGTCAGATGGATGAAACCGATTTTGCAGCATACTGTCCCCACGGCAGACCGGTTTACCATGAACTGCCACTTGGTGAAATAGAACGCTATTTCAAACGCACCTGACTCTTGCAGTAAATTAAATACCGTATATACTCTCAGTAACAATGAAATAGTGGCTACTAATTACATTAAAAGTACCGGAGGAAATTTTTATGTATTCAACCGACAACATCGGCAGAAACACAATTGCAATGGTACTGGCAGGCGGTAAAGGCGAGCGTTTGATGCCCCTTACCCTGCGACGGGCAAAACCAAGTGTTCCCTTTGGTGGAAAATACAAAATAATTGATTTTGTGCTTTCCAATCTGTTCAACTCCGGCATCCGTAAAATCTATGTACTTACCCAGTACCGTGCCTACTCCCTGAACAAACATATCCGCGAATCCTGGGGCAGCTGGACCGGTCTGGGTGAGTTCTGCACCGCCATATCCCCTGAAACCAGCAGCGAAAGTGAGGAATGGTTTAAAGGCACCGCAGATGCCATTTTGCAGTACCTGCGTTTTGTGGAATCATCCGATGCCGATTATGTGGCAATTTTCGGCGGTGACCATATCTACAAGATGGATGTGGCACAGATGATAAATTTCCACCGCATGAATCGTGCAGATATCACCATTGCCGCCTTGGAAGTTCCTGCCGAAGAAGGGCATCGCTTTGGAATTTTCTCTGTTGATGAAGACTCCCGCGTAACCGATTTTACTGAAAAACCGGAAAAGCCGGAAACCATACCAGGCAGGGACACCTGTTTTGCATCAATGGGTAACTACATCTTCCCCACCAAAAAGCTGATCGAAGTACTTATGGAAGCAAAAAAGCTGCACGAAGATCTGGACTTTGGCAAGCATGTCATCCCAATGATGCTGGCAAAAGGAGACAGAATTTTTGCCTACAATTTTAATGACAACAATATCCCGGGAATGCGCACTGAAGAACGTGGGTACTGGATGGATGTTGGCACCATTGAGGCCTATTACGAAGCCAATATGGACCTGGTAAGTGTCACTCCGCAGCTGAATCTTTACAACTACAAATGGCCTATTCTGACCAACCAGGGCAACTACCCGCCAGCAAAAACCGTTTTTGATGATGATGAACGACGTGGAGTAAATATCGATTCATATGTAAGTGGTGGCTGCATTACCAGTGGCGGTACGGTAAGACGCTCCATACTGGCACCGCTTGTCAAGGTAAACAGCTACAGCATGGTGGAAGACTCCATCCTTTTTGAAGGAGTAACCATTGGACGGCACGCCAAAGTAAGACGCGCCATTATTGACAGAGGAGTAATGATCCCTGATGGTGCTGTCATAGGCTATGATGCAGATGCAGACCGCGCCAAAGGTTACACTGTTACAGAATCAGGAATTGTGGTGGTACCACGTGTTGACAAAAACTGATGATAGTAATCAAAAGTATAAACAAAAAAGCCAGGTATTTAAAATACCTGGCTTTTTTAATTGGGGTGGCCAGAGGGATTCGAACCCTCGAATGTATGAGTCACAGTCATATGTGTTCGGCCTCTTCACCATGGCCACCGCAAGCTGTAGCTAAAAAGCCGACCACATCTGTCGCCGACCTTTCAGTTTTATCTGATTGTATGAAAAGAACATTTTAATTTTGGTGGAGCTAAGCGGGATCGAACCGCTGACCTCTTGAATGCCATTCAAGCGCTCTCCCAGCTGAGCTATAGCCCCACACGAAAGATTTATTACTTACCAAAACTGGTAAAATGTGTCAAGTCTTTTCAGACTATGTAAAATATGATGATGGTAATTTCCCTGCATCCATGGCAGAAATAACACTTTGATTTTGTAAACTTATAATGGAGTCTGATCATGAAAAGTATTTGTGTTTACTGCGGCTCAAATCCAGGCAGCAAAGAGATATATCAGCAAACAGCACGTGCACTGGGCGAAGAACTTGCCCGCCGTGGCATTACTGTTGTATATGGCGGCGGCAACATAGGCTTGATGGGGATTGTGGCTGATGCTGCCATGGCTGCCAGCGGTCGTGTAATCGGTGTTATCCCGCAGGCATTAATGGATAAGGAGCTTGGGCATGGTGGCATCACCAGCCTGCATGTTGTTGCTTCCATGCATGAGCGTAAATCAATGATGGCTGAGCTTTCCGATGGTTTTATTGCCCTGCCCGGCGGCTTTGGAACAATGGAAGAGCTGTGCGAGATTGCCACCTGGACACAGCTTGGCTTTCATAAAAAACCGTGTGGAGTGCTTAATGTGGCAGGTTTTTACGATAATCTGCTCGCCTTTATGGATCATGCTGTAAAGGAGCAGTTTTTACGCTCTGAACACCGCAAAATCATTCTTTCGTCCCAATCTCCTGCGGAACTGATTGATCTGCTGTCCGGCTTTAAGCTACCAAAGCTGCATAAATGGCTGGATAAAAATCAGCATTAACGGGCAGTAGTTTTTCAATGTCATGTTAAGGTAGCGGAAAACTTGCCGCCGCCTGCGCTAACAAATAATAATCATCCACTTCCTGAATGATATAATCAACAAACAGCTTGTTGGCGCGGGAAAGCACGGCATTTTCGCGCCAGACAATGGCAACATCCAGAAACAATGGTGGATCACAGGAGATTGCAGCAATCTGGCTATCCTGACCAACAATCATTTTTGGGAAAAAAGCCAACCCCAGCTCTTCTTTAACCAATCCCCGCGCCAGGGCAAACAGATTGGTCTCGGCAACAACATTGACCGTTAATCCTTCCATCATTGCACGCTGGTCAATCAGCTCCCGCAGGTGATAGCCCTTTGTAAAGTGGATAAGCGGCACAGACAAAAGTTCATGCAAGCTTGCTTTTTGCCTGGCTGCCAGCCTGTTGGTACGATGTACACATGCCACCACCTCATCCCTTACCAGCAGGTGTGAATCAAGCCCTTCTGGCACCTCGCCGGCGATAACCGCAATATCCAGTTTACCGACAGCAATTTTACGCTGAAAATTCCAGGTGCTGTCGCTGTTTACAAACAGTTGCAGTCCGGAGTAACGCTGCTTGAAAGAGCTGATAATCTGCGGAAACAGAAAACTGCCCAGCATCGGCGTAATCCCCACCCGCACCTCACCCCGCAAAAGCCCCCGCAGATCATCCAGTTCTTGCCTGGCTTCCTGCATCTGCTTGAAAATAATCTGCGCATGACGCGCCAAAGCCTCACCTTCTGCTGTAAGGGTAATTTTTCGCCCCTGCCTGTTAAACAAAAGCAGATCCAGCTCTTCTTCCAGCTTACGGATGGCGATACTTAACGCTGGCTGGGCGATATGCAACCGCTCTGCTGCCCTTGTGAAACTTTCTGCACTTGCCACTTGCAGAAAAAAATTTAATTGCCGTAAATCCATAGCCCGCACCCTGTTATATTTTTTATTTATAGCATTCATATAAACAATATATTTCTTTTATTGAATAACTGCCAGTATAGTTTACAAACAGGCTCCTGGTTATAATGGATTGATATAACCCCCAGTCTGTATCCAGTTGTTTTGATAAAAGATTTTGGTTTTATTCGTGTTGATTTCGTGTGATTCGTGGCTAAAAAAGTTTTTAGATTCTGTAACTACACTTTCATGCAAAATAATATGGCTTAACAACCCATTTCCGAACGTAAGCTTCTGAAGGAGTAAAAATGTCCGTCTATCTTGATTGCAATGCCACCACACCGGTTGAACCGGCAATAATCAGGTTGGTGCAAAGATTTATGGAGCGCGATTACGGCAATGCTGCCAGTCCGATCCATGATTTTGGTGAGTTTGCCCTGATGGCAGTGGAACATGCCAGGGGGCAGATAGCCGAAGTAGTGGCATCCCGACGGGATGAAGTGATTTTTACCAGTGGTGCCACTGAAGCCAACAACATGGCGTTGCTTGGTCTGGCTCAACATGGTCTTAAAACCGGCAAGCGTCACCTGATCAGTAGCAGCATTGAACATAAAGCAGTACTGGAACCACTGGAAGAGCTGGCAAAGCAGGGTTTTGATCTGCAACTTTTACCCGTGGATGCTGGCGGCAGGCTTGATCCGCAAAAACTGGCAGCAGCACTGCGTCCGGATACGCTGCTTGTCTCCACCATGCAGGTAAACAACGAAACCGGCATCAGTCAGCCGCTGGCAGAAATATCTGAAGCCTTGCAACAGCATGAAGCATTTTGGCACGTGGATGCAGCCCAGGGGTTTGGCAAAGAGATTGTGCCGTTGCAAGATAAGCGGATTGATCTGATCAGCATAAGCGGACATAAAATATATGCTCCCAAAGGGATTGGGGTTTTGATTGCCCGCAAAAGGGATGGCAGTTTTCCACCGCTGACACCACTTATGTTTGGCGGTGGACAGGAACAGGGCTTCAGACCAGGTACGCTGCCGGTACACCTGATCGCCGGTATTGGCGAAGCAGCCAAAATGGCGTTACGCAACCAGGCTGAACGCGCCGATTACTGCCGCCAGTTTGGTCAGAAGCTGCGCACTGCCCTGACTCCATTACAGCCGGTAATAAATGGCGATGCACAACATCTGCTGCCCCACACCATTAACATCTCTTTGCCTGGCATCCCGTCAGACAAGGCGATTAAAGGCTTAAAACGGCTGATCGCTGTTTCCAGCACCTCGGCATGTACATCCCACACCCGCACACCAAGCCATGTCCTTTCAGCCATGGGTCTGCCGGAGCAGATAATTGAAAGCTCTATCCGGCTTTCCTGGTCACACTTAACGCCGGAGCCTGACTGGGAACAGGTTGTTGCTGTTTTGCAAACACTGCGTGAAGAGAATTGAAAGGAGAAAACAATGAACATTTTTGAAGATTTAAAACAGGCTGTAACCGAGCAGTACGAACATGGTGAGTTGCCCAAATGGCTGGCTGATCCTGTCTATGAAATTCTGGAAAACCGTGACCAGTACAAAGATAAGGAATACCTGCTGGAAATTCTGACTGCCCAGTTAAAGGAATACGATGTTTATGCAGAGGCAGGCTGCTGCAAGTGGGCTTATGATCATGAGGATGTGCAGCGCACGCTGCGCTGGATAGCAGAATCTTGAAACACTACTGTAAAAAACTACTGTGGAGGTACAAAATATGGATATATTCAAACAGTTGGAACAGATGACCATTCAGGCACAAAACGAAAATGAGCTGCCTGATTTCCTTAGCGAGCGTATTTTCAGGATTATTTCAGAAGCTGACCGTTACTCTGCTTTCAGCGATGACATAATTGAACTTACCTACCAAGTGGAACATTACGACACCTACGGGCAGACCGGTTATATCGGCATGGGAGTTAACAATGTTATTCTGGAGGCGACTATACGCAGGCTTGAGGCAAAAACCAACAGCACCCTTAATACTTGAAGAGCTGCTGCAACCATGCCATTATATGTTTTTTGTGATCAAGAGTTTGCAAAGGAAAACATCTGAAAATGGATAACAACAAACTTGTGCAAAAGATAAAAGCTCTGCTCAATAAGCATAATGCTGTACTGCTTGCCCACAATTATATGCGGGATGAAATCCAGGAAATTGCTGATATTACCGGTGATTCTCTGCAATTATCCCAGGAGGCAGCCAAAACCGATGCCGACCTTATTGTTTTTTGCGGTGTACATTTTATGGCTGAATCAGCGGCAATCCTGTCCCCTGATAAAACCGTACTGCTGCCCCGTCCGGATGCCGGCTGCCCAATGGCAGATATGGTGGATGCCGAAAGCCTGAAGGCACTTAAAGCGCAAAACCCGGGTGTACCGGTGGTTACCTATGTAAATTCATCGGCAGCGGTAAAGGCAGAATCAGATATCTGCTGCACATCGGCAAATGCTGTATCAGTGGTCAAATCACTGCCGGATAAAAAGGTTATTTTCACCCCTGACCGCAACCTTGGACGCTGGATAGCCAGATTTGTGCCAGAAAAAGAGTTTATCTACTGGGACGGTTACTGCCCAACCCACGAACGTTTAACAGCCGAGCGGGTAAAACAGTTGCAGGCAGAACATCCTGATGCGCAGTTTATCTGCCACCCTGAATGCGCACCAGAAATATCGGCACTGGCTGACCATGTCTGCTCAACCAGCGGCATGTACAGCTACTGCGCAAAAAGTAATGTACAGAGATTTATCATTGGTACTGAAGCCGGCATTCTTTACAAACTGCGCCTTGAAAATCCTGACAAAGAATTTATCATCGCCTCCCCTGCCCTTATCTGCCCCAACATGAAGCTGGTTTCACTGGAAGACCTGCTGTACAGCCTTGAAACAATGCAGCTTGTGGTAAAAGTACCCGAAGATATCCGCCTGAAAGCAAAAACAGCCCTGGACAGGATGCTTGCGGTGCCAAGAGATTGATATGACAGACTATCTTGGCGCACATATGTCCATTTCCGGTGGTCTTTACAAGGCCATTGACCGTGCTGTTGCCGCTGGTTGCGGCTGTTTACAGATTTTCACCCGCTCAGCCAACCAATGGAAAGCCAAACAGTTAAGCGACAAGGATATAACCCGTTTTCGGGAAAGCTTTGCGGCATCCGGTCTGCATGAAGTTATCTCCCATGACATTTATCTGATTAACCTGGCAGCACCGCCAGGGGAAACCAGGGACAAAAGTCTGGTAGCCTTTGCCGATGAGATGAACAGCTGCGCACTGTTGGGCATAAACAAAATAGTCATGCATCCTGGATCGCACACCACATACCCACCTGAAGAAGGACTTTTGCGGATAATCAGTGCCTTTGATCAGCTTTTTGAGCAGGTACCGCAGTATGAAGGGCTTGTGCTGCTGGAAACAACTGCCGGACAAGGCACCAACCTTGGCCGTACCTTTGAAGAACTTAAAACCATTATTGACGGTTCAAAATACCCCCACCGTTTTGGTATCTGCTTTGATACCTGCCACACCTTTGCCGCTGGCTACAACACTGCCACACCAGAAGGCTATGCCGACACAATGGCGCAATTTGACAAACTGCTTGGTCTTGAACGTCTGCACTGCTTTCATTTTAATGACTCAAAAAAAGGTCTGGGCAGCAGAGTTGACCGCCACGAGCATATCGGTCAAGGCACATTGGGGCTGGAGCCGTTCCGCTTTATTATGAACGATCCCCACTTTGTCAACATCCCCAAAATACTGGAAACCCCCAAAGGTGATCAGGATGAAATGGACAAGGTGAATCTGCAAGTTTTAAGGGAACTTGTTGCCAATGACTGAAGCAGTAATAAGTATTATCAAGGCAGATATTACCACCTTGCAGGTGGATGCCATTGTCAACGCTGCCAACAACAGCCTGCTGGGCGGCGGCGGAGTGGATGGTGCCATACACCTGGCTGCCGGACCACAGCTGCTGGCTGAATGTGCCACCCTGGGCGGCTGTCCCACCGGTGAAGCCCGCATTACAAAAGGCTACAACCTGCCAGCCGGATTTGTCATCCATACAGTAGGTCCTGTATGGCACGGCGGCAATAATCATGAGCCTCAACTGCTGGCTTCCTGCTATCGCAACAGCTGTGCCCTGGCACGGCAGCATAACCTTGCAACCATTGCCTTTCCGGCAATCAGTTGCGGTGTGTACGGTTATCCTGTGGAAGCTGCCGCAGAAATAGCCTTAAAAACAGTGCAGACAGAACTTGCTGACAATTTTTTCAAAAAAATAATCCTGGTACAGTTCAGTGATGCTGCCCTTGCTGTGCATCAGCAAACTGCCCACCGCCTTGGTGTTATAACTAAAGCATGAACTCCATCACCCAGCCCCTACGCATAGCCATAAAAGCACTAAGAGCCAATAAAATGCGCTCTTTTCTCACCATGCTGGGCATTATCATCGGCATTGCCGCAGTTATTGCCACCATGGCTGTTGGTGCCGGTGCCAGCTATATCATATCGCAACAGATTGCCAGCGTTGGCAGCAACATCCTTTTGATTTTGCCAGGTTCCACCACCAGCAGCGGTCTGCGTACCGGCAGTGGCGGAGTGCAAACCCTTACCTCTGATGACAGCAAGGCAATCCAGGCTGAATGCCCTTCTGTGGAGCTGTCATCGCCTGCTGTACGCGGCTCGGGACAAATTGTTTACGGCAACCAGAACTGGGCAAGCCCTCTGATAGGCACAACACCGGAAATGTTTGAAATTCGCGAATGGGATGTTATTGATGGTCGCCCCATGAGCAGCTCGGACGTGGATGGCTCAGCCAAAGTCTGCCTTTTGGGACAAACTGTAGTGGAAACCCTGTTTGGCACAGAAGACCCCATTGGTAAAATGGTGCGGGTGCAAAAAATCCCTTTTGTGGTAATAGGTGTGCTGGATCGCAAAGGTCAATCACCGCAAGGAACTGACCAGGATGATATTATCTTTGTACCGTTTCGCACTGCCAAAACAAAACTGCTGGGCAGCCAGTTCCCCAAAAGCACCGGTTCAATCATGGTCAAGGCAAAAAGCACCGAGCTGCTTGGCAAGGCAGAAGAAGAAATAACAGACCTGTTGCGCCAGCGACACCGGATTACCGGTAGCAGGGAAAACGACTTTACCATCCGTAACCTTTCTGAAATGCTGGAAATGGCTGAAAAATCATCAAAGGTAATGACTATCCTGCTTGGTTCAGTGGCATCCATCTCTTTGGTGGTAGGGGGGATAGGAATCATGAACATTATGCTGGTTTCAGTTACCGAGCGCACCAGAGAAATCGGCATCCGCATGGCCATTGGTGCCAAACGTAATGATATCTTGCTGCAATTTCTTACCGAAGCCGTACTTTTAACCGTGCTTGGCGGTGTGCTGGGCATTGCCCTGGGTGCCGGCGGGGCAGTAGTGGTCTCAAAAATTCTTTCCTGGCCAACACTAATCTCCACCAGCTCTGTAACCATAGCATTTTTATTTTCAGGTGCTGTGGGTATCTTTTTTGGCTACTATCCGGCACGTAAAGCCGCTGCCCTTGATCCGATTGAAGCACTGCGTTATGAATAATCAGTCGCCATCCGTCAACATCCTGTCAGGCAAAACCTCCAGAACCCTGCCCAGTTGATTCCACTCTTCAGCAGTAAGCTGCACCGGCCGCATGGTGGTGACTGGTCGTATTTTCCTTGGGTTTTCAAGCCATTTCTTCAACCTTTCCAGATTCCAGAACTGTTCATCTTTATAACTTGCCGGATAAAACACAGTTAAAAGAGCGGAGAGTGCAGGACCATTTGTGCCGGTGCCCAGTCCGCCGGATTCTGCTGACAATAATTTGTGGCAATCTCCACATTTTTTTACAAAAACATTTTGTTTGTCAGCTTGCCAATCAGTGAAATAAACCACTTGCGGCGGTTCAGACTGCGGCGGTTTTGCCTTTAAACCGGCAGACAGAATAAAGGTAACAATTGCATCATGATCTGACTGCGACAAGGCAAAATCAGGCATGTACAAAGCCGGTACTTTAATTGCCGTGCTTATTTTGGCTGTTGTACTGTTTTGCAGCAGATAATCAAGATTGGCAGCAAGCCTGGTGCCTTTGTTATCCAGTATATGACAACGGCGACAGGCAAATCGGTCAGCAAGTTTTTTGCCCCTCTGCACGCTTTCTGCCAATGGCATGGCAAAGGCAGCGTGGCTGCTGCTGATCATGTTGCTGTGGGCAAGGGTCTTGCGGCTGGTTTCAGGGTTACCACGATGGCAGGATGTACATGAATCTTTGTCCTTATAATGTACTGCATGACAGGCAAGGCATTTTGGTTGTTTTACAGCAGCCACTGTACTGGATGGCGCAATCAACAACAGCAGACAAAGCATCAAAGCGGCCATAACAGCACCCAGTTTTCTCCCCTGAAAAAAAGCCCGATTACAGTCAAAAGAACAACAACCAGAAAACAGCAAAGTACAAAAAATGCTGCAAAGCGATGCTGCCTGCCAAACCAGCTTGCCTGCTGCGGTGCAACAGGTTGCAGCCAGGGTAGCACAATAAAAAGCACGGATACAAACATCAGCGGGTAAATCAGCCAGAGGCGGTAGCTGACCAGCTCCTGAATCCAGAGCAAAAACCAGGCAGATTTAACCGGATTTGGAGCCTCGGCAAACAGAGCCGGATCCTGCAAAGGGGCAGGACAAAGCAGTGACAACAAAAGCATTACAACCGTAACTGCCAGCATAGCCCTGATAATCAGACTGTAAAAACGGGGGGAACTTTTGACAAAGACTTTGTTCATAGGTAAGGAAGCAGGCCTTTCTGTCTGCGTACCAGATAAAAATGCACCATGCAAAGGCACAGGGTAACCAGCGGTAAAAGCACCACATGCAGTACGTAAAACCTTAGTAATGAAAGCGATCCGCCGACTTCATCCGGCACCAGCAATGCTGTTACAAACTTGCCAAACGGAAAAGCTTCAAGCAGGGTCATTCCGGTTTGTGTTGCCCATAACGCCAGTTGATCCATGGGCAGCAGATAGCCGGTGTATGCCTCAAAAACCCCAAGCCCCAGCAAACAGCAACCAATCAGCCAGTTGCCCTGACGGGGAGGTGCAAAGGCACCGGTAAAAACAACACGCAAAACATGCAAAAATATGAAAACAAGAAAAAAGTGGGATGCCATCCGGTGTACGCTGCGCAGGTATTTACCACCATAAACCATCTCTTCAATAAAAATTATTGAATTATAAGCCTCGGTTGCAGCTGGCTGGTAATGCAGCAGCAACAGTATTCCGGAAAGGCTGAGTAACAGCAATGCCGTAAAAGCCAGTCCGCCCAGGCAAAAGCTGTAACTTAGTTTAAGATTTTGCTCCAGCACCACCCTGGGAAAAAGATGTTTAAGAAAATCCCTGAACAACCTGCCCTCCAAATCAGCCTGAAATTACAAGCATATCTCCATCCTGCTTAACTGCAAGCCTTTCCAGCGGTCGTTCAGCCGGACCGTTTTGCACATTGCCCATACGATCAAAGCGGCTGCCGTGGCATGGGCAGATCATCCCTTGCGGTGTAACCGTTACAGTGCAACCCAGGTGCGTGCAGACCAGCTTCATGGCAATAATTTTATTGTTTTCCTGCATTACTGCAATCCGTTCATTGCGAAACACCAGCATTCCACCCGCAGGCAGATCAGCAGCAGGCAGACGCAGTAATGCCGGATTGTCCGGACGCTTCGGGTTCAGATAACGCCAAAGACCGAGCATGGCAATCGGCAATGCAATCAGGGTTGCGATGAAATTTCGGCGGGTTTGCTTAATTTTTTCCATTTTTCCACATAGTAGCGTGCATACTCAACTGTTCTGGCAGAAAGCCGTTTGTAACGCGCATAATCCATAAAACTGCCATTTACCATCTGTTGTCCGCGCTGATCCCAGAAAGAATCAAGTCCAAGCCCATCCTGTTGCAGGTTGTAAATACGCTCTGTTGGCGGTTCAAGCAAAAACCTGCGCGGATTATTGTGGCAGCCATCACAGGTAACTGTACCCCGTTGTACGGTATGGGGGGTAAAAGCTCGCCACCTGGCTATCAGTAGTTTATTTTCAATTGCTGGCATCCAGCTATTGCCCAGTTGACTGAAATAAGCGATAAACTGCGGTCTTATCGGAGCTACCTTGCCATGCTCATTTATCCCCAATGGTGGCAGATCCTGCCGTTTCAGATAACTGCTTTTAACATAACCTGCACTGGCTAACTGCAATCTGTCAAACGGCTCCGGTGGATTATCTCCCTGATATTGCAGATAAAAAGTACCGTATTCCTGCGCAGCCCAGGCTGCATGGCAGGCGATACACTCCATCTTTTCCAGGTGCGCACTGATACGATGTTCAATCACCTGCATATCCGGCTGGTGGCAATCAATACATTTTCTGGCAGATATTTTTCCTTCCAGCAGGCTTTGCATGGTATGGCAATCACCGCAGGTCATCCCCTTGCTGTGGTGAATATCCGGCAGCATTTTCAGATAGCTCTCTCCCTGAACAAACCTGCCCCGCTGGTAGCGGTCATGATCATCACGGGGGGCGCGACCAAGGTAATCCCAGCCCACAAAATACCCTTTGTGGCATTTTGTACAATCATCCGTTTTCGGCAGTGTGATTTTGTGACCGCTGCCGTGGCAATCCTTACAACCTTTAATATGGCAACTGTTGCAGTTTTTCTTGCCAAAATCAGCATCAATACGCCCGTAACTTGCAGCTATAAACTGTTTTTCCTTCTTTTTTGTTGCCATGTCCTGCTTGTAAAGCTGCTGATAATTTTTATGGCAACCTGTACATCCGGCTGCACCTGTATCACCTGCGGCAGGATCAGCAATAACCTTGCTGCCATTTTGGTGACATGCCGCACAACTGACAGCAGTATGCACTCCCTGCACCTTTACCGCTCCATTGTGGCAATAACGGCACTGTCCGGCAGCCTGTGCAGGCAGCACAAAGCTGCTGTTAACGAGGAGCAAGTAAAAAACGATGCAGCGGATCATCCAGGTCACGATAATCTATCCTTTTTCTGTAAAGCTGGTCTTTGGGTGAACTATGGCAGACCAGGCAGCTGTTTACTGCCAGAACCCGTTGTATTTCCTTTGTATCAAGTGGTCTGGCGTTTTCACGGGTTATGGCAGAATAGGCATAAACATCTCCGTCTTCCATGGTAACAAAACCATCCAACGGCTTGTGGTCTGATTTCTCGCAGAGCAAAGTACCTTTAATGTCGCGCCCTTCCACAACATGCTGTCCAAAACCCAAAAAAGCAGGATTGCCGTGGCACTGACTGCAACCGATCGCTTTTTTGCCAATGTTATGTCCAAAAAACGGGGCAAAACGCAGCTGCCGCTTGCCTTTATAAAATGCCACCTCTTCATCCTTTGCCATTGTACCGTCTTCTTCCACAACAGTTACAAAGGTCTGGCAGCCTGGCGTAACCGGAGAAATCTGCCCTTTGCTGTTAAGTGCAAGGGGAAAAGGATAAAGCGTGCGGTAATCTTCTGATTCGCTGAAAAGCCCTTTGGTGGCAACACCCTTGATAAAATCGTAATGATATTCCTGCTTGTCATATCTTGTGTGGCAGCCGTAACACTGCACAACTGTACGGGAATGACAACTGTTGCAGTGCAGCCTTTCATGCCCAACAACAGTATGCTCCGGCGTATTGGTAATGATTTTTGAGCGCAAAATTTTACCACTGCCCTTAACCTGCACCAGCACGTTGCCATCAACATGCAATACATTGGAAAACGGGCGACCTTTGGAAGTAACTACCATCTCCATGCCAGGGCGCACCTGTAATTTGTAAGCACGGGATTCACGCACCGGCTCTTCGTTTTCTCTCAGTATTTTGGTGTATGCAGGCAGCCTGGTTGCAGAACCGTGGCAATCCTCGCAGGCAACCTCCAGTTGACCATGCAGGTTTGCTGAAGCATAGCCTTCACCCATTATTTCGCGTGATGTATGGCAATCAATGCAATCCATACCTGCCTGGTGGTGGACATCCGGTGTAATACGGGTAAAGTTACGCTGATCACTGCCTTTTACCGGTCCTTGCTGCCCTTTTACAGTGGGCACCAGCCCGTTATTGCCATCCATCAGCCCCTGATAGGAAAGGGCTATCCGTCCGCTTCTGTGGTGGCATTGATAGCAGGAGTTGATACCAGGCAAAGTATGCATTTCATGGGTTTGCGAATGGGGTGAACGCCCTTTCATAGTGGGGTCGCTGCCTCTGTAAACCCCTCCTCGAGTGTAGGGAAAATGACAGGCAGCACAACCGGCAGGGTTGCCGGAACCGTTTACAGGGTCTTGCTGCCTGGCAACATGGCAGCGGGCGCAGAATTTTCTGAACAGCTCACCGGACAGATTATCAAGCTCACTTACCGCCTGCTGCTTAACTGCAAGACCGGATTGATTAAACAGCTCAGCCTGTTGGCTGCCGTAACGGATACCTGGCTCTTCCCCTTCCCAGGTTGCCTGTATCTGGGCAATCATACCGGCAGCAGTGTACATCTGGCTGCTTTGCATCCGCTCCAGTTGATATTTGTGGCACTTGCCGCAGCCAAGCTCATATCGTCCTGGAAAAGAACGGTTGGCAATGCCGTATATCCCGCGGTGTGCTTCTTCCTTTGTGCGTGCCTGCGGGTTACCACCATGGCAGGATATACAACCGGAATGGCTGGCTGAAGCTGTTTCAATCCCTTTATGGCAGTAAAGGCATTGCTCCTGTTTATCAGTGTTATCGGCACAACCTGCCACAAGCAGCAGACAGGCAGATAACAGGAGCAGGGCAGGCAGATAACACCTTGAAATAAAATTAAAATTGCAAGCAGGATAACAGGGCATAATGGTTGTTATTATAACGCCAGGCGGTCTGGCTGTCAGTGAGTTTTCCTGTAAAAATCCAATAAAAAAGCCGGCGGATTAACTCCGCCGGCAACACAGAAGAAGGGTCGTATGTCGGGTACCCTTGTTCAACCTGTTTTCCAGCAAATAGGCTATTTGCCGGTGGTGCTGATTTTTACAGTCTGTTTGAAGTCTTTCCAGAGGAAAGGATCATCATCCATAGTGCCGTAGGGCAGATACCAAAGCTTTACTTCAAGATCAAGGGTATCGCTGGCGATGTTGCTTACCTTCTTGCCGTCTTTTTCTGTTACTGCCATCGGGAAGAAGATATCATAATCAATGTACTGTGTTTTCAATGGATGCAGCGCGCTGTCTTCCACCAAACCGCTCTTTTCATAAGGACCGCGTCCCATTTTGTCACCTTTTCCAAGTTGTTGCGGAATAGGCATAAATACTTTGTCTGCGCTAAATACTTCTTTTCCGGCTTTATCTTTTGCTTTGACCGACAGAACCAGTCGGTTAGGGGTCGGTCAGCCATCCGGTACGCCGTGGCCGGCATTATTAGTCAGAGCCACACGCACCGCCGCCTTTGGCTTGATGGTTGTGTTGTCACGCCAGTAAACAGCGTTAGTGGTAACTTTCATATCAACAGCTTTGTCAGACATAACTTTGGAGCGATAGCTTTGCATATCGTGTCCAAGCTTGCTTTCCTGCATATGGCACTGCTGGCAGGTTTTATGTCCGCCGTTAGGCACGTATGAGAAAAGATAGCTGCCATAAGCTGTTGCACATTGGGTCGGGTTATCCAACTCAAAGTTGGGGCCAAGACCGTGGCACTGCCCGCACAAAATAGATTCGGACATAACCTCACTTTTCGCCATTTTGGTAAACTTGCCGTCCGGATGCTCACCGTTTTGCGAACCATAAACTGTATCAGCCATTGGATAACCATCTGTCCATTTATGGATAACAGCATTACGATTGTGGCAGATAAGGCAATTGATATTAAGTGATTTCAAGGTCTCTTCTGCTTTTTCTGCCTTTTCATCATCATCATCCATCATTGCTTCCTGCCAGTTGTTGATGGTGGTCATAATCTCCTGTGCCACTTTATCAGTTGCATCAGCCAACTGCGGCAGGTGGCATTTTGCACAACCCATCAGGTGCTCAACTTTCACATCCTTGAAATTTTTTACACCCGATGCAGGCCAATCCATTGCGCCATTGATAATGGCTGTTTTAAAGGTTGCCGCAGTACGACCGGTACCAAAAATTGAACGGGAATGGATGGATTTTGCCCACTCGTCATGGGCTTGCTGGTGACAATCAATACATGAAGAAGAATCATAGCGTGCCACCAGCTCGGCAATACTGTTCGCCTTGGGTCTGGATTCGGCAAGGGTTTTATCCTTGCCTATGCCAACCTGGGCAGCTGTGGCAACAGCAGCAAAGGCGGTAACCACCAAAAATGCTGTAGCTGCCTTTTTAAACAAGCGCATAATGTTTTACTCCTTCCAGATTATTTAAAAACAAGATGTTGCAGGTTGGGAAAAGAACACTTTCCGGATGGAAGTTTTCAGCATCCATCCGGAAATCACACTGAATTTCAACACCGGTTTCCGGATCGGAAAGGAGGAGTTTTTTCTTCTGGCAAGGAAAGCAAGGGATTGTGCGGAGGCGTATAGAGAAATACGTCGCACAAACAATACCGAAGATTGACACCGCCAGAAGGAAAAAGAACCCTTTACGGACGGAAACCTTTTAGCAACCCTGCAAAGCAGCAGCAGCCTTATCAACCTTTACGCTGTCACCGGCATTAAGGGTATCAGCATTGGGAGCCTTGATAGTCAGCTGATTACCATCAACAGCAGTAACTTTGCCGGTTTTTCCGTTAAGCTTTACCTTTGCACCAGACTTAAACTTGGCACCATCCACTTCCACAACAGCCTGACCGTCGGCAACAGAAACAACCTTACCTTCAGCAGCAAAAGCAGCAGTGGCAGCGAACAGGGTAAGCGCAAGAACAGCAAAAATCTTTTTCATGTTTTATCTCCTTTTGGGTTAATTTCAGGCAAAGCCTGTGTCTTAATAAAGTACATCTACAGGTGGTGCCCACTTAATCTTTATACCAGACCCGTTTTTTGGGGCAGGCTGCTCCGTTGGTACAGCAACTGTTTTTTCGCCCTTGACAACAGGCACTGCCGGCGCAGCATTAACAGATTCGTCTTTTTGTGTATTTTGTTGTTTTGCTGCCGGAGCTGCTGCTGTATCACGGCGAAAATTTACCTGCTCCACAGGATCATCCGGATTTTCTATCCGTATGGTCTGCACCTTGCCGGAACGGTGGATGATGGTAATTTCATCTGCTGCCATTACAAAAGAGCTGCCAAAAACAGAAATTGCCAACAGCGGTATGCAATATTTAAGCTTCAAGAAAGCACCTCCCGAAGGTTTCCCCCCTCCTGGTTTATGAAGAGGGGGGAATGTCCAGACTTAGAAAATCACCTGCAACTGTGTAATAAAGGTGTTGAAGTTTTTGGTGTTTTCAGATTTATCACCAGCAAGGTTGGTGTGGGTACCTTTTGTATCAAACCTGGTCATACCATATTCCATGGTCAGCTTCAGGTTTTGTCCCCAGATATAGTAGTTAGCCCCGATACCTGCCCAATCAACCTTTTGATTGTAAACATAGTTCAGGTTGGCAAACTTCCACTGCTCATAACGACCAAAGAACTGTAAAGGCAGATTTGGCAGCATATAACCGGCTTTTGCATACCAGCCGTTTTTCTCGCCATTTAAACCATAGCTGGCTGTATCAGCGTTAATATTATTATAGGCGTTGTCCATCTTGTATCTTACATAGGCACCGGATGCTGTAAAAGTACCAACATCTTTTACCGGATATTCAAAAAAGCCGTCCACAGTCCAGGCATAGTAATCTTTTTTGCCAGCCTTGTTTGCAACATCACTGTAAACCGCATCCGGCTCATACTGCATGGCACCACCCACTGTCAGCACTTTTTTCTTGCCCAGGTAAGTACCTTTGTAACCGTAATCAGATTCAGGATCCAGCAAGCTTACATGCATACGACCGCTGTAACGGAAGTTTGATTTTGGTGCAACCTCACCGGTTGTTGCCTTACGACCTTCCATTACATCAAAACGATACTGGAATTTGTCTTCAAACAGGTTACCCCAGATACCAACACCCATATCGCGGGTAGGGTTGTTACCCATAAGCGGGGCAGTCAGGAAAAGTGAGCGATCCAGGGTAAGCGGCATTTCGCAGGCTTCCAGATTCTCACGGGTAAAGCTGTACTTGAATTTACCTGCATTAACCTTGAAAGCATCATGCAGGTTGAAACGGAAAACCGCATCCAGCATACTGAATTTTGGATCAGATGTATGCTGCCTGACAGACAATGTGTCCATACTTTGCTGATCCGAAAACTCGGTCTGCACATACATACTGAACATATCACCATAAGCACCCATTAACGCCAGGCGGTTGCGGCGGAAGTTAAAGTTAGTTGTAGTGGCATTATTATTGGCACCAGAACCGGTATCACGCACTGAAAGCTGGAACTGACCTTTGTAATCCAGTTGCAAAATCCCCTGATCCTCAGGTCCGAAAGTCATTTGTGGTCCGGCAAAAGCAGCCGGTGCAGCAAGCCCCACCATCAGAGCTGCTGAAGCTGATATTTTACCTAGTTTGGTCATAAAAACTGTCTCCTTTTTTATAAATTAAAGCCTGGTGAGTAAAACCCTTGGTTACGTTTATCAGCAGCCGCTAGGTGCAGAACCGCCACCAGAAGATGATGAGCCACTATCAGAGCTGGCACCAGATTTCATATAGGCTTCGTCTTCCAGCAGTATTTGGTTCATAAGTGCGCTTGAAGAAGGTAGCACTGCCTTATATCCTAACAAGAAATAATCACTTACAGGAGTTACTGCCAAAGTCTTGGTACCGCCAATTCTATCATTTAATGCCCATGAAGAAATTACACCAGCAGAAAGATCTGGATAGGCAGCTTCTAGCCTTTCTTTAGAGTAGTTACCCCATTGGCTAGCTGAGCCATCATATAAGGCTATGTTACCTTCCGGCACACCAAGCACTGCATCAAACAATACAAAAGTCGGGGAGGCACTGGTTGAAGTTCCGCACATAGCAATGGTCTTTTTATTGGGTGACAGGAACGCATCAGCACCATCATCTTTTACTGCTAATGTGGATAATTTTTCCAGAAGTGTAGCTTTATCAGGATAAACAAAGTTTTTGGTGTTATCGTCATTCAGGCGACTGAGAAATTGTTGAGCTCCTGACTGAAGTTGGGAGTGCTTAAGGAACGGATCTGTTTTAAAGCCACGTACATCCACCATTTGCCAAGTATCTTTAAGGGCAGGATTTGCAGTAATTTCATCAATCTTCGTAATCATTTCACCTAATGAAACCCTAAAAGTAGCATTAAGCTTTTTATTATTTTTTACACTGTAAGTAGAAGCAGTGTATTTCTCTATGGCACTTGTAGAAAGAGTTTTACCTTCGGCTACCCATAGATCATCACCACCATTAAGAATTTTTATACGTTCACGCGGAAAGCCCCAGTACCTTAAATTCCAGTAAACAAGAGATTGACTATAAATATTTGCTGAACCTGTGGGCAGACTGATAACAATAGTAGTATTACCATCAATACCAAGCCGTTGAATAACTCCATCCATAAATGAACCTGTGGGCATCATGTTGGTTGCAAATCCTGGACCTTCCATGCGGCTAATTGCTGTCTCGTCTGTACCCCAGCGTACAGCACCAGGGATGTGACCTTTTGTAGTCCAGTCTGCTGGAGTTGAAGGCGATACGATCACTACTCTATCGTTTTGCAATGACAATACTTTTTGCTCATCTTCAGACAAACTGCTTTTAGTAGCAAATGGTGCGTTTAATCTACCTTCATCAATCCATTGCTGCAACGTAGCGACACCTTCAGCACCATCAAGTATTGCAGGTGCTTTGGTTGTTACAGGAACAGGCGGAGGGGGAGGTGAGCTATAGCTACCACTGCCACCACTGCCACAACCCCAAAGGGTGAGCATGGCGGTCAGTAACATCCCCACCAGGCTGTACAGCATACTTCTGCGTGTTAACAAAAACTTGTGCATCATAAATTGCCTCCTTGTTATTTCGGCTTTGTGCCGTTTGATGTTACTGCCCAAACATTATTTAAGCCTGCCTCTATCTTTGTTGAAAGAAATATCACAAATGCTGTATACAGTTATAACGAATGATTTTCATGGCTTTATTCCTGGAAGGAATAGATATTATTAAGATATTTATATACGTTGATTAGGAGTCTGTCGGGCTTGCCCGTTCGTAGCGAAGGAAAGTCCGTCAGACTCCTGGCAAATGAGCACAGCAGAAGGAGAGAGAAAATGGACATTGATACTTTAAAAAGTCTGGTGGCTGTAAAGGAAACCGGTTCGTTTTCAAAGGCAGCGTATAAGCTGTGTATAAGCCAATCTGCTGTTTCCAAACGGATAAAACAGTTGGAAGAGAACCTGGGCGTACTGCTGTTTGATCGTCAAAGCCCGATTCTTGAGCTGACTGATGCCGGTAAAATTGTATACAAAAACTCAATCCTAATTATGGATAGTTATTCGAAACTACGTAAAGAGCTGGTGAACCTGTGCAAGCGCAGTAAAATAAATTTTTGCTGCACACCTTCTTTCGGCACCAGGTATATCCCCAGAATAACTCATGATTTTATGAATCTACACCCGGTAATCACTAACTATAACTTTAGCTTGGCAAACATTGAAAAAATTATGGAAGGTCTGCGCGACAACAGCTTTCAACTGGCTGTGGTGGAGCATTGCGATATACTGCCATTCAAGGGAAAGATACTGGAGAATCTGATCAATGATACCCTGATTCTTACTGGTTCGCCGTCATTGGGGCTGCCGCATGGTCAGGCACAAATAGAACAACTTTTCCCCTTTAACCTTTATATACGCTCATCGGGCTGTTGCTCACGCCAGACCCTGGAGGCAAATCTGACCACACTTGGGTTTTCAGTGGAAAATTTTAATAAAGTTTTAGTCTATGATGATCTGAATATGATTATTCAACTGATTCTGGCAGGCAGCGGCATAGCTTATCTTGCCCGTAATGTTGTGCAGGATTATATTGATGAGGGGAAACTTGTCCGGATTTCAATCCCTCAATTTGAGCAGGTGCTGTACCGCTCTTTGGTGGCTGCCGACAGTTACACACCAACAGCCTGTTCAGAGGATCTGATTAAAATTATCCGTAAAGTGGCAAAATAGTTACGGATGAAAAGCCAGCGGAAATCTGGTATAAAATGAAAGGGCATGGCATGCCCCTACGGTATAATTGCAACTATAGCCAGGATGACAGCGACTACGCACTAATGTACGGGCACGGCGTGCCGTGCCCCATAAATATAAATCGTAAGGAACACAACCATGCTTACAACCAACAACCTGAAAGTATCCACAATTACCCCGATTATTGCACCTGCCGAGCTGCGCTCTGTTTTTCCCATGAGTGAACATGCCCGCCAGTTTGTTTCCCGCAGCCGCGACACAATAAAAGATATCATCCAACGCCGTGATAAAAGGCTGATGGTGGTGGTTGGTCCCTGCTCTGTGCATGATCCCTGCGCTGCCGTTGAATATGCAAGCCGCCTGGCTGATCTGGCAAAACAGGTGCAGGATCAGCTTTTTCTGGTTATGCGGGTTTATTTTGAAAAACCGCGCACAACAGTTGGCTGGAAAGGTCTGATAAATGATCCGGATATGAACGGCACCCACCTGATTTCCAAAGGGCTTGGCATTGCAAGGGGAATGCTTTGCAAAATGACTGATTTGGAAGTGCCGGTTGCCAATGAGATGCTTGATCCGATTACGCCGGAATACGTTGCTGATCTTATCTCCTGGGGTGCCATTGGTGCCCGCACCACAGAAGCCCAGACCCACCGCGAGCTTGCCAGTGGTCTGTCTTTTCCCATTGGTTTTAAAAACGGTACTGACGGCAATTTGCAGATAGCTGTTGATGCCATTATCTCTGCCAATGCACCCCACCATTTTCTGGGGATAAACCGTGATGGGCGCGCCTCCATTATCCACACCACCGGCAATCCTGATGTGCATATCGTGTTGCGGGGCAGCGGTAAAAAGCCTAACTACCTGCCTGATGATATTGCTCACACCGAGGAAGTTTTACGCAAAAACAACCTTGTTGCCTCCATTATGGTTGATTGCAGCCACGGCAACTCCAACAAGGATTACCGCAAGCAGCCGGAAGTACTGGCAAATGTGGTGGAACAGGTAATGGCAGGCAACAAAAGCATTTCGGGTCTGATGATTGAGAGCAATCTGGAGGAAGGCAGCCAGAAAATTTGCGCCGACCAGAACAGACTTGCCTACGGTGTTTCCATAACCGACTCCTGCCTGGGCTGGGCTGATACTGAAAAAGCCCTGCTGGATGCCCACAAAAGGCTGGCTGGCAGCTAAAGTGTGGGCACGGCGTGCTGTGCCTGATGGAATAAGTTTATCAGACAAACCTAATCACAAGGAGCAAACCATGTTTTTCCCACAATTCAGGGCACGCAGAATACGCGGCAAAGAACAGTTCCGCAAAATGGTGCGGGAGAATGCAGTATCTGTAAATGATCTGATTTATCCGATGTTTTCCGCATTTGGCAATAATATTAAAAAAGAAATCAGCTCTATGCCCGGTATTTACCAGCAATCAATTGAGCATATTGTTGCTGAAGCAAAGGAGGTTTTTGAGCTGGGCATACCGGCAGTGATCCTTTTTGGCATTCCGGAAAGCAAGGATGCCCTGGGCAGTGATGCCTGGTGTGACACCGGCATTATCCAGCAAACCATCAGGGCTATTAAAGCTGCCGTGCCGGAACTTATCGTAATTACTGATGTCTGCATGTGCGAATATACAGACCACGGTCATTGTGGTGTAATTAAAGATGGTGATGTGGATAATGATGCCACTTTGGAACTGCTGGCAAAGGAAGCCCTTTCCCATGCCCGCGCCGGTGCCGATATGGTTGCGCCTTCGGATATGATGGACGGGCGGGTTGCTGCCATCCGCGATATTCTGGATGAACATGGCTTTGATAAAATCCCGATTATGAGCTATGCCGTTAAATATGCCTCTGGTTACTATGGTCCTTTCCGTGAGGCAGCCGATTCCACCCCGCAGTTTGGCGACCGCCGCTCCTACCAGATGGATCCGGCAAACCGCAGGGAAGCTTTCAGGGAAGCAGAGCAGGATGTTCAGGAAGGCGCTGATATCATTATGGTAAAACCAGGATTACCCTATCTGGATATTGTCCGTGATCTGCGTAATGAGTTTGATTTACCGCTGGCTGTTTACAATGTTTCCGGTGAGTACAGCATGGTTAAAGCCGCTGCCCAAAATGACTGGATTGATGAAAAGCGGGTGGTTATGGAAACCATGCTCGGTTTTAAACGCGCCGGAGCTGATTTGATTATCACATATCATGCCAAAGATGTGGCACGCTGGTTAAAAGAGGCACCATGATGGCTTTGAACAACAATCAACAACAGTTTTCCCCGACAGCGGAACAGAAGCGTTCCGCTGTTGTGCTTTTTTCCGGCGGACTTGATTCCATACTTGCTGCCAGACTGATGCTTGCCCAGGGGATTGGCGTGTATGCCCTTAATTTTGCATCACCTTTTTATATTTCTTCGGGCAAGGACGAGGACAGCAAGTTTGATGCAGAAGCAGCGGCAAAAATGCTGGGCATACCGATAAAGGTTGTACACAAAGGGGTTGATTTTCTGGAGATGGTACGTAGCCCCCGTTTTGGCTACGGCAAGGGGATTAATCCCTGCATTGATTGCCGTATCTACCTGCTGAAAAAAGCAGGTGAATATATGCGTGAGGTTGGCGCGGATTTTATCATCACCGGTGAGGTGCTGGGGCAGCGTCCCATGAGCCAGCGGCGGGATGCCATGAACAGGATTGAAAGGGAGAGCGGGCTTGCCGGATTGATTCTGCGACCACTTTCTGCCAGCTTTTTTGCACCAACCATCCCTGAGCAGGAAGGCTGGGTAAAACGTGAACTGCTGCCATCCATTAAAGGTCGTTCACGCAAGATACAGATGCAGCTTGCCGATGAACTGGAAGTTGAGCAATACCCTGGTGCGGCTGGCGGCTGCCTGCTGACCGAACCGATGTTTGCACCAAAACTACAGGATTATTTTGATCATAATCAGGAACTTGATCTTTTTGAGGTAAGGCTTTTAAAAACAGGGCGGCATTTCCGTGTTTCGCCATTACACCGGCTTATCCTTGGCAGGGATGAGGCAGAAAATAACCGCCTGGCTGACCATATGCGCCCCCAGGACAAGCTGCTTGAGTGGCAGGATGGCACCGGTCCCAGTGGTCTGCTTATCGGCACAGATGATGATAATGCTCTGCAACTGGCAGCAAAGCTGCTTTTAAAACATACCAAAGCAATGGCTGATGCAAAGGCTGTGGTAAGAGTTGTTTATGAAAAAGGGGAGCAGTTGCTTGAAGTTGAAAACAATCTGGACAGGGAAATGTTAAAAGAGATGAGGATTTAAGGCAGGGGCAGCTTTTAACCACCCTTTATACTACCATCGTCATTCTGCAGGAAGCGTTAGCGAAGTTGCAGAATCTAAAACATAGATCCTGCGACTAAAGCGCAGGATGACAATTTTAGGTGCACATTTTGGTGTGCAGGATGATAAATCTTTTATTGTACGGGCATGGCGTGCCATGCCCCTTTGTCAGTCATAGTTAAAAATCCTTGCTGGACAGACCCCTAATCCAGCAACATGGCGTTCACCCTTGCCCTTACCTGCTGTCCTTCCTTGATATTCACGCCGCTTTTTTCGTACAACCTGCCGGAAAGGCTGCCATCTTCAATCACCAGTTCATCAATGCTTGCCAGCACCTGGTTGTTAGCATCAACTACTTCAACCGACTGCTGCTTTTTGGGAATCCTGCGCAATTTGGATGTATTTATCTGCACATAGGCAATTTTTCCGTTTATACGGCTGATGCTGCCGATTTCATAACTGGGGTTAAAACCCATGCCCAGCCGGTCAGCAGCAGCCCGAAACGCAATTGTTACAACCCGCTTATACTGTTCTTGCTTGCGCTCAAAGGAAAGCTGATCCTTTTTGGGTAGTTTTACATCCAGCTTGCGATCATCAACAAAAGATTTGACCAGTTCAATCTGCCCTTTGCTGTTCATAAACTTTACATCCAGCCGCACCAGTGCCTTGAATGTAGCCAGCTTGCGGCTGGGATCCATGTTAACAGGGGCTTCGTAATCTGTCAGAGTTTCTATGCGTGGCTCTATGATGTATGTTTCCTGATCCGATGCATTCATCAGCACTTTGGTAAATCGCCTGGTGTTGGCAAGCTGCGCCTGCACATCGTTCATAATCGGCTCAAGCAGTTCGGGCGAAAGCTTTTGTCTGAATTTGCCACCATGCAGGTCTTCTTTAAGCCCGATGCTGTCCAGGTTGACCGGCTCCAGTGCCTGGGTGGTTACCTGCTGTGCCTCGGTTACATAAACAAGCTCTGGTGCTGTGGCAGCGCAACCTGCTGTTAACAACAAGGTTATGGCAAGAACCGGCAGGGTAAAGCGGTGCGTCATATCTGGCTCCTTTAGCAAAATTTTATTATTTGAGTCCCCCGCTTAAGATAAGAGGGGGGGACAAGGGGAGTTATGATTATGAACAGCAACTATTTTAAACTGGCAACTTGGCTTAACCTGACATCAGCAGCCGGAAACATGGCTGCAACCTGTTCAAGCTGTCTGGCTTCTTCTTTGGTAAACTGCACATCTTCACCTGCAAATGCCAGCATCAACCGTGGCTCAAGTTTGGCAAGAGCAGCTTCTGCCAGTTCAATACGCTGCATTGCTTCCTTAATCTGCTGTTCCTGCCCAGGCTCTTCTTCTTTAAGCTGATATTTACCTTTAATCTGCTGGTGCATTATTTTGTAGGTTGTGTACTGCAAACCCAGGTTATCCTTATAAATACCCAGAGAATTGATTACCATTTTAATGCGCGGAAACAGCATGGCAGCGTTAAACACCCCTTTTACGCCATCAAATTCACTTTGGATATTGGGCAGGGCACGGACACCATTTACAACAGCACAGCCTATTTTAAGCAAGGCAGCCATGGAGAAATCAGCACCAGCAACTGAAGCAGCATAAACCTTGTTGGCAAGCTTGCCGTAATTTTGCTCCATTAAAGCCATATCCTCGTTTTTTTCCTGCAATGCAGCTTCTATGGCTTCTCCTGTAAGTGCCGGATCTTTGCAGGCTGCTTTTTTAACCTCTTCATCAACATCTGCACTGGCTTTGCGTAAAAAAGCATCGCAACGGGTATAACCATTGGCAGCAAGTGCTATTTCTGCCTCCAGGTTCATCATCTCCTTCTGATTATTGGCAACCACACCATAGGCCATTAACGGGTTACGGTAAGCATATTCATGCACTGTTTCCGGCTTTTTGCGTATACCAAGCTCACGGTAATAAACATCCTGGGGTTTCCCTCTAAAATAGTGGGTATCTTCCTTACTTACATGTTCATCCAGCATCTTTTCCCGCTCTTTCAGAAAAAGATAAAGCGCGCTGGTGGGACGGGGAAAGCCGGTGGCTTCATCTATCTCCATCGGCACAGCAACCCCCTGTGAAGCTCCAAGCAAAGCCAGCCCCATCTTGAACATGGTTGCACCAGATGGCGCACCTTGCAGATCAGCAGGCCAGTTATCCTGCTCTGAAAGCGGGGTGCGCAAAAGTACACGGTTGGAAAGTTTGATGGCAACAGCAGCAGATTCAAAGGAATCAAGCGCACCCATTACCGTCGGGTTATAGGATTCAACACCACATTCAAGGAGTGAGGCTGTGGTGGTGCAGCCGGAAAGGTTGCCAAGAGCAAACGCAAGCAAGACAAAAAACAATAGCTTCAGTTTCAGGTTGCTGATCAGTTTATTCATGAATCACCTCTCCACAACTACATTTATTTGAAAACCACTCTGTTACCGCTGATTTCCGGGTTCCAGCGTTTAAACTGTGAATCTTTTTCAAACTCATCCATCAACAAATCCACCAGATTGTGGATTTTACCCACATAGTAAAGGTCAACAATCAGATCACCCTTGCCGCGCCCTTTCTGGCTGACGTTCTGCAATCCCTTGATATCTTCGCTAAAAAGCTTCAGCAGTTTGCGCTCGGTGCGGTAATCACCGCCTGTGGGCAGCACCAGCTCATAGCGGGCACCACGGCGTTCCTGGGTAAGGGTTTTGGTGTTCAGGGCTTTAACCACTTCATCGGCAAAAGCCTTGCCACCGGCAACAGCAGCCAGACGAATCGCCCCTGCTGCATCTTCTCTGCTGGAGCGGGCTGCACCGTCCGGATTGCCTTCCCACATAATATCACGGCTGGCAATACTTACAGCCTTGCCGGTGAGCATGGCGCGATAAATATAAGCCGAGCCACTGGGTGCCATGCTGACATCCAGCTTGCCCAGCACCAGCCATTCGCCACGGTCAGCCAACTGATCGGCAATCTGGTTTAAATGCTGCACCATTTTGGTGTAATCAGGCTCTTCCAATAGGGCGTCATTAACTGCATCATCATCAGAGTCAATCACTGTGTACTCGGCTGCGGTAAGGCTGCGGCGCACTTCTGCCCGCACACTGTCCAGTACCATCGGTGCATCGCCGCTATCCATTTTGCCCGGGATGAGCATTACCACAATGCGGCGTTCCTCATTTTTACCGGTTACAGCACCCTGGCGTTTCATATATTCACGCACAGCTTCTTCGTTAATGGTAACACGTGCCTTAATGGTCAGTTCTTTGCTGAAAAAGCCCGAGACTGAGCTTTCCAGAATTTCCTGATCCTTGATGTAGGCTTCTTCGCCCCCCAGATTCAAGGTTGCCAGACGATCCGGGTAGACATCCCGCAGGTAATGCTCCAAAGCCTGCTCCCTTACCCGTTCTTCAGCTTTTTTTCTGGCAGTGTACTCATCATCAGTAATTTTTATGGTGACTATTTCTGTATAAGTACGCACCTCGGCAAAAGCCAGCAGTGGCACAAGCACCATACATGCAGCAACTAAAAGCAACAGCAAACGTTTCATGGTTTCATCTCCTTTTAATTAACGGCGCAGCCAGGTACTACGATATCCTTCTGACCTCACCAAACGTAAATCCCAGCCCAACTGTTTGCCAACCTGGTTAACAGTGTTACGGATATTATCAGAACTACTTCCAGACCTGACTTCAAAGGTGGTTTTACCGCCACCGGTTTCCCTTTCAACAAGCCGGTCAACAACAGGTTCAGACTTTAGCATATTTTTAAAGCTGATCATTTCATCCAGGTCTCTGACCCCGTCCAGCACGATAATATAAACGCCAGCACCGGATTTTTCCCGTTTCCAGTTCTTTTTAATGGCATCTGTCATAACATGGGAAATCTTGTAGCCAGCATCTTTGGCAGAACGGTAAAGAGCTTCTGGCAGTGAACTGGCTGTTGTTGCTGATTCAACATCTTTGCTGGCAATAATACGCGATGTGTTGGGGTTAATCAGTTGAGCGCGCAGAAAAACACGCGCAGTACCACCATCAAAACGCCAGTAACCCGTGCGACCTATACCCACAGTCTGATACAAAATCACCAAATCTGCATTGTTGCGTAAGCCATAGGCAGCCGCCTGGTTGGTATCAATATCGATTTCATGGGTATCTGCTATCTGGATAGAAAACTGTTCAGCATAGCTTTTATCAATTACATCAAAGCCTTTATCAGCAAGATCACCCACAATGGCGCCATAGGAGTTATCAAAAAACGCCTCCAGATCATGGTGATAACTATTAAGACTGGAGCCCTGGGGCAGCTTGCGGTTATACAACACCATAATACGGGGGTTGCCCATGGCATCCTGCAACAGACCAAGCACGTTTATCTCTTGCTCCAAAGCCTGCATACGTACATCAGCCACCACTTCAACTTCATAACCTGCACCCGTAAACTCAGCATCAGAGCGTTTTAGCAGGCGGGCAAGTTTAGCTGTTTTACCTTCCAGTGCCGAGTTGATGGTTTGCTTGTTGTCGCGGATGGTTTCTTCATCAAGCAGCTGTTTGACTGCAAGTATAACAGCATTGTTAACAGCAGCAACCACTGCACCATCTTCAGATTTACCACGTCCTTTGGCTGTAAAGGTATCGGCAAAAGCTGTGGAACAAAGCAATATGCCCAGTATTATTGATATAGCGAGTCTGCACATAACAGCCTCCTAAAATTTTCTCCAGGTACTGCGGGCACCTTCGGCACGTATTTTCTGCATTGCCCAGCCAAGCTCTTTGGCTACTCGCAGAATATCCCTGTCAAGCTGATCACGCTTGCCTTTGTAGGCAGCTTCAAAGGTAACTTTGCCACCACCGGATTCAACCTCTTTTGCCTGGGATGCCAGCGGGAAATTCTCAAACATTTCAGTAAAGCGGGCGATCAGCTCCGGATCATCAAGACCGTCAATCACAACTGTATAGATGGCACCATTTTGCTGCATATCCATCCAGTGCTTTTGCAGTACGCTGATCATCGGGTTAACAACCTTTTTACCGCCCTGGTAAGCAGCCTTTTCCAGAGCCTGCTCAACTGTTTGCCCCATACCGCTTTGCTCTACCCTCTTGCTGGTTAAAACCTGGGCGCGGGTATTATCAATCAGTTGGGATTTAACATTAACCAGCACACTTTTGCCAATGGCACCCTGGCGCACCACACCGCTTATGTTATAAAAAAGCGTGTATTCTGCATGGTGCTTCAGACCATAGGCAGCTGCCTGGTTGTAATCAACATCAATATCATGGGTGGCTGCCTGCTGCATGGAGAACTGCTGCGCTGATGCTTTATCCACCACCCGAAACTGCTTGTCAGTCAGTACTTCCACAATGCCGTTGTAAATTTCTTCGGTAAAGTCTGTGTCCCTGAAGATGCTGTCTTTGGATTTGTTGCTGAAAGCCACCAAAATCCGCGGATTGCCCACAATCTCGTTTTTCCGCAGAATAGTCAGGGCATCAAGATCATCTTTAAGGATTTTGTTATCCACATTTGCCGATATGGTAACCATGTAGCCATCTTCCATCTTGCGCTCGCTGATGATGTTGTAGCTGGTTACATAGCCCTTACTGTGGGACAGGATTTTATCCTCCACCAGCTCATAATCAACCACTGTGGTATCAGATTTGATATAGGTTCCAAGCCCTTGCTCCACTGCCCTGCGCATGGCTGTGGTTAATGCTGTATCTTTGGTTTCCCCTTCACCAGTGGCAGTAACCACCACTGCCAGGCAGAGCTGGCTGCTGACCAGCAGCATACCGATAACCAGTAAAAATATCCGTTTCATAAGTTGTTGTTCCTCCTTTTGGGGTTTTAGCTACATAATCCTACAGCGGTAAATCATAAACATCAGGCGGCTCCACATCATCTAGCAGCAGATAACGAAACTGATTGACCAGGCGGTATGTAATTCCCCAAAGCACCGGTTTATCAGGATAAAGCCAGGTAGCCGGAACCTGCATGGTACGTCCGTTAAAGCATATTGTTTTGCTGGTTTGGCGTTGTGCAGCGGTCAGGTAATCAAACGGAACCCAGAAAGCCTCTTTTATCTCTTCTGACAGTGCCGGTTTTGCCACTTTGTGCAGACCATAGACAAAGCATGAAACCCTTACCGGCAGGCTTCTGCCCATAATATCGGAAAGTCTGCCCAAAAAAGCAGCCGCAGAAAGATCAAGCCCTACTTCCTCTTTTGTTTCCCGCTCGGCAGTGGCACGCAGGCTGCAATCCACTGATTCAAAACCACCGCCAGGAAAGGCTATATCTCCTGACCAGGGATCATCAGGATATTCGGCACGTTGTACAAAAAACAGTTCTACTCCTGCCCCGTTTTGCTGCAAAATAAGAGCCACTGCTGCCGGTTTTCTATTGTTTTCAGGACAAAGTACCGGTTTTACACGGTTAAGCCGCAACTGTATTTCATTGAAATCAAATTTTTTCATTATAAATCATCATTTATGCATAATTCTGGCTATGGCAGTACGCAGCTGCTCAACCGTAATCGGTTTGGCAAGATAGGCATCCATGCCGGATTCAAGAAAACGTTCTTTATCACCGCTTAGGGCATAGGCTGTAAGCGCAATTATCGGTATCCGTTTAGCACCTGTTTTTTCGGCTTCCCGGATGGCAGCAGTTGCCTGCACACCGTCCATTACTGGCATCTGTATATCCATTAAAATCAGATCAAAGGGCTGCTCTTGCCATAAATCAACAGCTTGTTGACCATTAACAGCAAAACTTACGTGATGACCATCAAGGCGTAAAATCGCCTCCAGCATTTTACTGTTTACAGGTGAATCTTCAGCCACCAGAATCTTCAAGCCCCTGCAAAATTCCTTTGCTTTATCAGTAGTCAATTGTTTGTCAGCCAGGTCTGGCTGCCTTTTGTACAGCTTGCAGGGGATGGTGCAGGTAAACACACTCCCTTTCTCCGGCGTACTTTGCACCGAAATGCTGCCGCCCATTATTTCGGCAAGATTTCTTGAAACTGCAAGCCCTAGCCCTGTTCCGCCATATTTGCGGGTGGTACCCAGGTCTTCCTGCTCAAACGGCTTGAAAATCTGCTCCAGATATTTTGGGTTAATACCTTTACCGGTATCACTTACCACCAGATGTACAAGCAGGTTTTCACCATCAACCGAGCTGCCAAGCTGCAAGCTGATACTGCCCCGCTCAGTAAATTTAACTGCATTGGAAAGCAGATTTGCTGCAATCTGCTGGATGCGTGCCGGATCAGCCAGCAAGTAATCAGGGGTGTCGTGGGAAAGTGAAACCTCAAACTGAAGACCTTTGGATTTAATCTGGTTGTAAAACGTTTTTTCCAGATGGCTAACCAGCATCCTTGGTTCAAACGGCACAGGTTTTATGGCCAGTTTTCCGGATTCAATACGTGACAGATCAAGCACATCGCTGATAATTTCCAGCAGATTGTTGGCTGCAATCACGGCATCGCCAGAAAGATCTTTCAGTTCTCCAACAGGCAGCTGCTCTGCCAGCAGCGAGTTAATCCCCACAATGGCATTCAAAGGGGTGCGTATCTCGTGGCTCATGTTGGCAAGAAAAAGACCTTTGGTAACAGAGGCTGATCTGGCTTCCTGCTGCGCCTGCTCCAGCTCAACCAGTGCGGCTTTGAGTTTTGTGTTTTCATCTTCCAGCGTTTGCTTAAACCCTTCGCAGCGGTTTTCAGCCTCCTGTAACTTATCTGTTTTTTGTTTCAGCTTTTTTTGCAGACTTTTACAGATAATCAGCAAAACAACAGCAAGAACAGCTGCAAAATATTCTGTTACAAGGTTTTGTCTGGCAATACCGGTATCAGCAGCAGTTGCCAGGGCATCGGCAGCACAAGCAGGATGCACCGGCAAAATTGCAGTTATAACCAGAACTGACAAAGTAAAGGCGGTATGTGACAGGCTTGTTTTCATGGTTCCCGCTCATTTTGTAATGATTTAAAGCCGTTTTGGAGCAATATGGTTAGTTCCAGCCCTGAAAGTACAATTATCCAGCTCACATAAATCCAGAGCAATAAAAACGGCAGTGCTGCCAAAGCACCATAAATAGCACTGTTACGCGCCAGACCAAACTGAAAATGAAAATAAGCCCAATGGGCAAGCTGCCAGGTAAAACCAGCGGCAATCCCGCCAAAGAGCGCGTTTTTAAATGATATAACAGCATTTGGAACAAAACGGTATAGCATAAGCAGACTAAATATAATCATAACATAAGGAGCCAGCCTGAAAATCATTAAAACCGGATTGGCAAAGACTGTCTCTTCAGTAAGCCAGCGCACCAGCCACTGGCTTTGCAGTAATGATGTCATGGTCAGCATCAGGGAAAGCACGGCAGGTCCGGCAAGGGCAATCAGCAACTGTTCGCCCCTTAAACGCCAGAATGAGCGGGTTTCAACGGTTTCGCATATCTGATTAAAAGCTGTGGTAATGCTGTCCATAATCATCAGCACCACAAGTAAAAGGGTAAGCAGACCAACAATGCCCACCGAAGCTGTATCTGCATTGCGTACAAATTCCATAACTCTTGCTGCAACTTCGTGGGAGTTACCGGTCAGCTGCTGCAAAATCAGCGGTTCAACATCAGCTTTAAGTCCGATTTTTTTGAGCAAAGTAAAAGCCAGGGTAAGAAAAGGAACCAGAGAAAGAAGGGTTGTGTAGGTAAGCGCGGATGCCCACAGCATCAGGTTATGCTGGTCAAGCCGCGCTTTTATCTGTTTAAGCAGAGTGATAAGCGTTGTTTTTTCACCCATAGGCTGTTCTCATCCGCAAGCAGGTTTCGTCACAAAAACAGTTACCATATTGATTAGCAGTCACACAAAATATCATCAGTATTAAGCAAAGTAGGTGTTGTATCACGCAGGAACATCAGCAAAGCACGGTTAAATGCTGTGGGGCTTTCAAGGTTTGCCAGATGTCCGGCATCAGGGATAATAGTGAGGCGGCTGTCCCTGATCCCTTCGCTGATCATCTTGCTATGCTCCGGTGGGATAGCCAGGTCATCAGCTGCACCTATCACCAGTGACGGTATCTTTATCTCCCCGAGCCAGCCAGTTGCATCAGCCCTGTCAGCCATGGCAAGCAGACCAGAGGCAAGCCCCAGTGTTGATGTGGATACCATCCAGCCGTACACTTCTTCTGCAAGTTTGGGGCGGCTTTTCCGCAAAGCTTCAGGCACCAGAACATCCAGAAACGGATCTGCTACAGCCTGGGGACCATGTAGCTGCGCATCCCTGGCAAGCTGGTACCTGCGCTGCTTTCCCTGATCATCATCAGGCAGACAGCGGGTAACCGCAAAAACAGCAGCAGATAAGCGGCTGGCAAATCGCCGACACAGATCAAGCAGAACATAGCCACCCATGGACATGCCCACACCAACCACTTTTTCAAGCTCCAGCAGGTCTATCAGCTCCACCAGATCATCGGTATAGCGACCAATGGACGCTATACCGCTATCTGTATCACTGTCACCAAATCCACGTAAATCCGGAACAATTACATGATAACCCGCTGCTGTCAGGGCTGTAACCTGTGGCCGCCAGAGTGCTCGGCAAAGGGGAAAACCATGAATCAGCAACACCGATGGCCCACTGCCCACCTCATCCCAGACCAGTTGACTTCCGCCTATCAATGCCTTGCGGGTAATCATGGCTTACAACAGTGCCTTTACAGCATCAAGTACTGCCCCATAATCCGGCTCTGTGGTTACTTCCGGTACTTGCTGGATATAACGGATGGTATCATCTGCATCCACCACAAAAATACAGCGGGAGTGCAGCAGCAGCTCCTTCATCAGCACACCGTAGTTTTGCCCAAAGGAGCGGTCACGGTAGTCAGAAAGGGTGGTCACCCGATCAATACCGGCTGCACCGCACCAACGTTTCTGGGCAAAAGGCAGATCCATACTGATGGTAAGCAGCACAACATTTTCCGGCAGATTGGCAGCTTCCTGATTAAAACGACGGGTTTCTGTATCACAAATCGGTGTATCAAGGGATGGTACTGCACTGATAATACGGATTTTTCCGGCACTGCTCGCCAGATTAACCGCTGCCAGACCGTTATCCACCACGTTAAAATCAGGGGCTTTGTCGCCAATTTTAAGCTCTGGACCAAGCAGGGTAAATGGATTGCCTTTAAAAGTAATAATTCCGGTACGTTCTTGCATTTCAAATCTCCTTTTAACTGGTTTTGGTTAATCCGCTAAAAAAACTGCCTGGCTTTAAAGCAGCCTTTCAGGATAACTTCTTGTTACAAAGAATACGTCCCTGTTAAAAGTTGTCAAGCCGTTTCAAGCGGTGCAGCCTTGTAGCCGACTATTTTACCGGAGTTTGATCTGCATCATTACAAAACAGATAAACTTTTGCTAATCTCCTTAGTCAGTTCGTACAAAAAACAGATAGAAGAAGAAAGGAGTAAAAGCCATGAGCAACGAAAACATCATCGGACAAGCCATGACCATGAAGGATATGGTTACCAGTCAGCCAGGTTCTGTGGTAAGCCGCACCCTGATTGACAAAAAAATAGGTACAATTACACTTTTTGCTTTTGCAGAAGGACAGGGGCTGTCAGAACATACTGCACCTTTTGATGCCTTTGTGCAGGTGCTTGAAGGAACAGGTAAAATAAATATTAACGGCGAAGATCATCAGGTGGAAGCAGGGCAGATGATCATAATGCCAGCCAATGTTCCCCACAGCCTGAGGGCTGAAGTACCGTTCAAGATGTTGCTGGTAATGATCCGCGCCTGATTTTTTTGCCTCAATTAACATAAAGAGCCTGCTAGGTTAAACCAGACAGGCTCTTTATAATTACAGACAGATAAAGCAACTTCAAATTAACGTAACAGTTTGGATATTTTTTTGAATGAATCAGTACCGGCAATTTTTAACCACTGAAATATCACAGTTTCAGCAGTACTGGTCACACCGCCCGCCTGTCTGACAATCTGCTGCGCGTTTTTCCAGTTATGCTTTGCGCGACTCATTACCGCATCGGTCACCAGATGTACCATGAAACCGGCATCAAGCAGATCAAGCACTGTCTGCAAAACACAAACGTGTGCCTCCATACCGGCAACAACCACCTGTTTACGACCGGTTGCCTTCAGGCTGGCAACAAAATCATCACCGCCGCAACAGCTAAAGCTCATCTTCTCAAACCGTGGTGCATCTGCTGCCTTTTCAAGTAGCTCAGGGATGGTGCCGCCCAACCCTTTTTTATACTGCTCGGTAAAAAGTACCGGAATTTGCAGCTCTGTTGCTGAATCCAGTAAAAGACCGGTATTGGAGATCAACTGCGCTAACACCTGCTCATCCATAGCCTTTACAAGCCTTTCCTGTACATCAACAACCACCAGCACTGATTGCTCTGCATCAAGCACAAAACGCTCCTTTATTACTGCCATTTGCCACCTCCCTGGCTTTTATTGTTTTACCTGAAACCATCTGTATTGTGACTAATCTGCTTAAATGGTTCAAGCGAAATGATGTTCTAATGTTCAACTTCCACCTGATCTGACTCACCAGGCTGCACCAGCACAAAAGGCTGAACCACAAAAATACTGAAGTTTTGTGCAGAATTTTGCTCCCACAGCGCAACCTGCTTTGCAGTCGGTCTGGACAGCAAGCCGGAAGCAAGCCAGGTTTTGATGGTGGCAGCATCATCATCGGCAACCCGCTGTGCTGCATCTGACAGCAGCAAAGCCGGATTTACAAGAATCAGAGAACTCTGCTCATAATGTGGACGCAACCAGCTCCAAGGTACATTTTCAAACTGCTCGGAAAGATTTTCCACACCCATATAAATATTTCTCCTTTTTTTGCTTCAAAAAACTTGACAAGCAATCAGCAAATAGCGTAATAAAGGGATTCTTTCGCCCAGATAGCTCAGTCGGTAGAGCAGTGGACTGAAAATCCACGTGTCGCTGGTTCGATTCCGGCTCTGGGCACCACTTAAAATTAAAGGCTTGTGCCATAAAAGGCATAAGCCTTTTTGTGTTTATATATATCCAAAAAATAGTATCTTTATCTGGTGGTGACAGAAAAGCCTGTGCGCCAGAAAACCAGACTGCCATAAAAAATCAATGCATAGGAATACAGTTCAAGTCCTTCCTGAATTGCAGCTTTAAGATCATGCCCATGGGTTTCCGATAACAGATGGTGCCACAACAGTTTGCCGCTGCCAAAGGTACGGCTTAAAACCAGCAAGCTGACCAAACCAACAAGAATTAGCGGGTAAGAACGGCTGTTAATAAATCCTGCCAGGGGTTGCAGCGTAGTTCCTGCAAACACAAAGCGGGCAACCATAATACTTGACAGTGCTGTAAACAACGCCGGCCAAAGCCAGAAACCGTGCCAGACCATATCCAGAAAAGCATCCAGTTCACGGATAAACATACAGCTGAAAAATCCGCCTGACAGCAACAAAAAACCTCGCGCATCAGGTTTTTTCCGTGCACCATGGAAAAAAATCAGAGCAGTTGCCAAAAGCAGGATTTCCTGACTGATTTCTGTCAAAGAAACTTCACTGATACCGCTATTTATAACCTTAAAATCAATGTAAACAAAAACAGCAGGCAATAAGCTCAGGATGCTCAACTGTAAAAACATTGCTACAGCCTGCTGTACTATTTTAATCGGCTCCTTCATAAAATCTACTCGCTTTCCTCTTCTCCTGCCACTTGCAGATATTCCGAGAACTGTTGCAGTCTTTTGCTGCCTATCCCTTTAACCTCAAGCAGTTGCGACAGGTTTTTAAATCCTCCTGCATCGTCCCTTGCCTTTATAATCCGCGTTGCCATTACCGGTCCTATCCCCTGAATCTGCTGCAATTGTGCTGCGCTGATGCTGTTTATATCAAGCGGAATGCCCAGCAATAGCTGTTCTTCAGTTGTAAGGGGCAGTTGCGTGATTTCTGCAATGCCTGTGTCAGAGGTACAGGTTATTTGCAACCGCAGTCCAAAGGGTGAGTTTAAAAGGGGGATTGATGCTGGCAGTAGGCAGTCCGGTTCACTTTCAACAACACTACTGCCGGTAAGACCATCTGCGGGCAGGGGATAAAGCCCGGGATAACGCACATCACCGCTTACAGCCAGCCAGTTTTGCGGTTCTTCAGAAAAAACATGAGCCGCCAGAACAGCAGGTTTGCTGTCCGGACGGCTCATTATCAGCAAACAGGTGGTTGCCACAATTGTAATTAGTAACATGGCTATACGCTGTTTTTTCATTTCTGGCTTCGTTTAAAGGTCTGCTATTTGCCTTCTGAGTGGTGCAGTTTATAATCAATCCCGTCAATCAGTGCCTGGTAAGAAGCATCAATTATGTTATCGGACACACCAACTGTACCCCAGCGTCCTTCCTGATCACCGGATTCAATCAGCACCCTGATTGAGGAGGCAGTTCCCTGACCTGCCGGCAGTACCCGCACCTTGTAATCGTGCAGCTTTACCTCTTTAAGTTCGGGGTAAAACTTTTCCAGCGCCTTGCGCAGGGCGTTATCAAGGGCATTTACCGGACCATGCCCTTCGGCAGCGGTATGCTCAATTTTGCCACCCACTTTGATTTTTACCGTTGCCTCAGAAGTTGGTTTCTGGTCGTCAGTCCGTTTTGCGTCTATTACTCTAAAGCCCATTACCTGGAAGTAATTTTTGTGGCTGCCCAGAGCTTTTTTCATCAGCAGTTCAAAGGATGCTTCTGCCCCTTCAAACTGGAAGCCGCGGTTTTCCATATCCTTGATTGATTCCAGGATATCCTGGGTAACCGGATCCTTGCTGTCCAGGTTGATGTTAAACTCTTCAGCCTTGGCAAGGATGTTGGAACGACCGGAAAGATCAGAAACCAGTATGCGGGTGGCATTACCAACAAGCTCGGGACGGATATGCTCATAGGTTTCCGGATGACGCTGAATGGCACTGACATGCACGCCACCTTTGTGGGCAAAGGCAGAGTTACCCACATAGGCCTGCCTTTTCTCGGGTGCCAGATTGGCAAGCTCGTACACATAGTGGGATACTTCCCGCAGGCGACGCAGCTGCTCATCACTTATGCAATCTTTTTTCAGCTTAAGCTTAATGGCAGGGATAATGGAACAGAGGTTGGCATTACCGCAACGCTCGCCAAAACCGTTAATCGTGCCTTGCACCTGCACAATCCCCTGATGTACTGCCTGGATTGAGTTGGCAACGGCACATTCACTGTCATTATGGGTATGGATACCAAGGGGAGTGGTGATATGCTTTTTAATTTCCGCAACAATTTCAGCTACTTCATAAGGCATGGTGCCACCATTGGTATCGCATAGCACAATGCAATCAACATTTGCCTGCTGGGCAGCTTGCAAGGTTTTAATGGCATATTGGGGATTAGCCTTGTAGCCATCAAAGAAATGTTCGGCATCGTAAAAAACTTCCGGGGCGTTTTGCTTTAAAAACTCCAGGGAATCGTAGATAAGCTCCAGGTTTT
>JAVERM010000061.1:0-11263 GCA_034007105.1 Trichlorobacter sp. | reverse complement strand
AAGCCCACTGTATCAGTGATAATAACTTCCCGTTCGCGGGGCAGCCTCAGTCTGCGGCTGGCTGTATCCAAAGTTGCAAAAAGCAGGTTTTCTGTAAACACTTCGCTTTTTGTCAGACTGTTAAGCAATGTTGATTTGCCGGCATTTGTATATCCGACAATGGAAATTATCGGCACTTTTGCCCGCACACGCAGGCTTCTTCTTTGTTCTCTGCTGCGGGAGAGGTTTTGCAGCTCACGTTCAAGGGTGTTAATCCGCTCGCGTATCCGTCGCCGGTCAATCTCCAACTTGGTTTCACCAGGTCCACGACCGCCGATTCCGCCCATCAGACGGGACATCTGCACACCTTTACCGCTAAGTCGGGGTAGCAGATATTTAAGCTGTGCCAGTTCAACCTGCACTTTTCCATCCAGACTGGTTGCGCGGCTGGCAAAGATATCGAGAATTAACTGGCTGCGATCTATAACTTTAAGCTCAGTCATGGCTGAAACAGCACGTACCTGCGCCGGAGTCAGTTCCTGATCAAAAATCAGCAAAGTAGCCCCCAACTGCATGGCACGAATTACAACTTCCTGCAACTTGCCTTCTCCCATCAGTGTGCGCGGATTAAGTTTACGCGGCAGCTGAATAAATCTGTCCAGCACATCTACCTTGGCAGTACGGGCAAGCTCAGCCAGTTCTGCCAGCGAATCCTCCGCCTCCTGACGTTCGCCTTTTGCACTTACCGAGATTAAAATAGCCTTTTCATGGTAGCCATCAGCCTGGCTATGTCTGGCAGATGCCTGTTCAAGTTCATGTTCAAGCTCGGCAATATGCTCACTGCCATAGCCCTGCAAACAATCCAGCGGTTTTTGCTCTGCAATAAAGATTTCTTCCGGAGCCGGTGCCAGGTGTGCCAAATGTATGGAAGGTGTGTGGCTGTTTGGCTGCATACCAAGTGCGGCAACAAGATCAAGGCGCAATAACTTCAGGTCAGTCAGATCATCTTCAGTTAAAGGTTCACCTTTTAAATGGGTATGTATCAGCCGTAAACCCCGTAACTGCTTGCGCCCAAGGGGATAATCAGACAGTTGTGGAATCAGCAGACTTTTTGCATCTCCCACAATAACCATAACAACAGCACCCTGGCGGTTGATTAAAAGTCCTATCTGACGGCGCAGCTCAAGGGAAAGCTCAAGTAAAAGCCGTGCCAGCTCCATTTGGCAGCATTCATGGGCAGCTATGCGGCGGCGATAAAGCCTTTCAAGGGGTTTTAGCTGGCTTTGACGCAGACCAGCAAGGTTTCCGATTACTGTTTTCTGAATAGTCTTGCTCCTTATTTTTTTTGTTTCAGATTTTGATGTCTTGCAATTTTATACCATTCAATCCACAGTTTTGACAGTTTGACGAAAATATGCAGTTAGGTATATTATTTACCCTTTTTGGAGGAATAATGGCTGCTGAAAAATTTGAAACATCATTAAAAAAGCTGGAAGAAATTGTCAGCAAACTGGAAAAAGGCACTTTGTCTTTGGATGGCTCAATCAAGGCGTTTGAAGAAGGGGTAAAACATGCCTCTTTTTGCGCCAACAAGCTGAACGAGGCAGAGCAAAAGGTAGAGCTGTTGATCAAGCAACGGGATAACTCCTTCAGGCGTGAACCGTTTGCTTCAGCCAGTGTTGCAGATGAAACAGAAAGGTAAAAATTAATATGGATTTCAAGAATTATCTGAAAGAACGTATCACACTTGTTGATCAGGCATTGGAACAATATCTGCCCGCAGAAGGAAAACGCCCTGAAAGCATCCACAAGGCGATGCGCTATTCGATTTTTGCAGGCGGCAAAAGGGTGCGCCCTGTTTTGATGCTTGCAGCAGCCGAAGCTGTTGGTGGCAGGCTTGAAGCTGCCTTGCCGGCAGCCTGCGCCATGGAGATGATCCATACCTATTCGCTTATTCATGATGATCTGCCGGCTATGGATAATGATGATTTCCGCCGTGGTCGCCCCACAAACCACAAGGTTTTTGGAGAAGCAATTGCCATTTTGGCTGGCGATGGTCTTTTGACCGAGGCGTTTAAACTGCTGAGCGATCTGGAGGTAAACAAAGATATTGCTGATAAAACCCGTCTGGCAGTGATCAGTGAAATTGCCACCTGTGCCGGAACCTTTGGCATGGTTGGTGGCCAGGTTGTGGATATGGAATCAGAAGGGAAAGCCGAACTTGACCTGCCCACAGTGCAATATATCCATATCCATAAAACCGGTGCTTTAATTAAAGCAGCGGTGGTGGCAGGAGCATTACTGGGCGGAGCTGATGAAAAGGCTTTGGCAGCAATCCGCAGCTATGGCGAGGCAGCAGGGCTGGCTTTCCAGATAGCTGATGATATCCTTGATATTGAAGGTACAACCGAAGAGCTTGGCAAAGATGCCGGTTCAGACTCCCAGCGGGGCAAGGCAACCTATCCATCAGTAATAGGCTTGCCAGCAGCCAGACAAGCAGCACAGGAAATGCTGCAAAACGCCATGCAATCATTACAGATTTTTGGTACAGCGGCTGATCCCTTACGCGAAATTGCCCGCTATATTGTAGAACGGAAAAACTGACCGGTTGCCATCCGAAAAGTCTCAAACCACGGTACGCCGTGCCAGTACATCAATCATTGTTACGATTTGTAAGGATTAAGAACATGTCATTGTTAGCCCAAATAAACAGTCCGGATGATCTGAAAAAGTTGCCTGCTTCATCGCTTGCGGCTTTGGCTGCCGAGATACGCACATTGATTATTGATACCTGCGCCAAAAACGGCGGACATCTGGCACCATCCCTTGGTGTGGTGGAGCTTACCCTGGCACTGCATCTTGTGCTTGAATCTCCCTATGATAAACTTATCTGGGATGTTGGGCACCAGGCTTATGCCCACAAGATAATCTGCGGCCGCCGCGACAGTTTCCACACTTTGCGCACCCTTGGTGGTATCAGCGGTTTTCCCAAGCGCAAAGAATCTGTGCATGATATCTGGGAGGTGGGGCATTCTTCCACTTCGCTTTCTGCTGCCACAGGCTTTGCCGTATCCCGCGATATTACCAAGCGTGATAACAAGGTTGTGGCAGTAATCGGTGATGGCTCTATAACCAGTGGCATGGCTTTTGAAGCACTTAACCATGCCGGAGCCTTAAATCCTGACCTGATTGTAATCCTGAATGACAACGAGATGTCCATTGCCGAAAATGTGGGTGCTTTATCCGGCTTTCTTACCCGCACATCTTCCAGCGAGTTTCTGCATAAAATAAAGCATGAAACAGAGGGCTTTATTAAAGGTATAGACAGTCATATGGGGCGCAATTTGCTGAAACTGGCACGAAAGGCAGAAAAATCCCTAAAAGGTCTTTTTACCCCATCAATGCTGTTTCAGGCCTTTGGGTTTGAATATATAGGTCCCATTGATGGCCATGATTTACCGCTTTTGACCAGTACGTTGAAGCGGGTTAAAAAGCTGAATAATGCGGTTTTGGTTCATGTGCTGACCACAAAAGGCAAAGGCTACAAACCTGCCGAGCAAAATCCGGCACTTTTCCACGGAGTTGGTGCTTTTGATAAAGAAACAGGCAAAGTGCTGAAAGCAAAAGGTGCGGCAGCATCCTATACATCTGTATTTGGTTCCACAATCAGCAGACTGGCAGAAGAGGATGAGCGGATTGTTGCCATTACCGCAGCCATGCCAGATGGCACGGGATTAACTCCTTTTGCTGCAAAATATCCGCAACGTTTTTTTGATGTGGGCATTGCCGAGCAACACGGAGTTACCTTTGCGGCTGGTCTGGCAGCAGAAGGAAAAAAACCGGTGTTTGCTGTTTACTCCAGCTTTTTGCAAAGGGCATATGACGAAGTTTTGCACGATGTCTGCCTGCAAAATCTGCCGGTGGTTTTCGCGTTGGACAGGGGCGGGGTGGTGGGCAGTGATGGTCCCACCCACCACGGTGTTTTTGATCTCTCATACCTGCGCCACATACCAAATATGACGCTTATGGCACCAAAAGATGAAAACGAACTACAGCATATGCTGAAAACCGCTGTTAACCATGATGGACCGGTGGCTTTACGTTACCCGCGCGGCAGCGGTTACGGAGTACCGCTTGAGCAGGACTTGAGATGCCTGCCGATTGGCAAGGCAGAGCTGTTGCGCAGTGGCACCGATTGTCTGGTACTGGCAGTGGGCAGCATGGTAATACCGGCAATGGAGGCAGCAGAGCTGCTGGCAGGGCAGGGGATTAACCTTACGGTTGTAAATGTCCGCTTTGTAAAACCTTTGGATGAAAAACTGATTCTTGAGCTGTGCAAAAACCATAAAAAAGTTGTAACAGCAGAAGAAAACGCCCTGCAAGGTGGCTTTGGCAGTGCCGTGCTTGAACTTTTGGCAGATAACAATCTGTATGATCATGTTGTGCTGCGCCTTGGCTATCCGGACGATTATATAGAACAGGGCGAACAACACGAACTACGCGCCAGGTGCGGGCTTGACAGTGATGGCATAGCCGCATCAATAAGTGGATTTCTTGAAGAAAAAGAACAGTAAACCATGACCTATGCAGAACTTACCGCAGCTTTGCACCTGTTTGGTTTCCATGAAAGCGATCTTTTAACCATCCGACGCATTAAGGAACGCCACCGTGCATTGCTGAAACAAGCACATCCTGATCTGCATGATGATGAAAAATCCGTAGAACGGACGAGAAAGCTTAATGAAGCAGCACACAACATTATGGCTTACGTTAATGAATATCGTTTTTCTTTTGCAGAAGATGAGTTTTACCGCCAGCATCCTGAAGAATCTATCCGCAGGCAATTTTCTGCAGATGCAATCTGGAGCGGTGGCAAACTGAAGGAGAGGTAGTAAAGCATGATGAAAATTCGTGTAAATTAAAGCTGATTCGTGACTAACTACTTTTCTTAAAATTACTACAACCCTTTTACTGCATAAATCCCGGGGGCATTGCGCCAGACCAGGTCATAATCAAGCCCAAAACCAAATACAAAGCGATCTTCAACTTGTAATCCTGTAAAATCAGCATGATAATCTGCTTTAACTTTGCGGTTATGCTTTTTCTCCACCAGTACAGCTGTCAGCACCTGACGCGCTCCTTTTTTCTGGCAGGCTTCTGTGATTGCTTTCAGGGTAACCCCCTCATCAAGGATATCATCCAGCAGCAGTACCGTGCGTCCAGTCAGGCTGGTTTGTGGCGGTACAATCCATTCCAGCTGGTTGCCAATATGGTCTTTGCCGTAACGGCTGGCATGGAGGTAGCCAACTTCAAGGGGAAAATGCAAAAGTGGCAGCAGTTGTCCTGTAAAAATCAGCCCACCGTTCATAATGCAGTAGACCAAAGGGTTTTGTTTGCCGATTTTAGCAGTAATTTCATCTGCCATACGAGCAATGGCTTTTGTGATTGTCTGCTGATCTGCCAGGCAATCGGCTTCTTCAAGTATGCGTAATGCTTCAACATAATCCATTTTGCCCACCCACAACCCGTTTTATGCCATTAAAATCATTTGCAGTAAAAATATGCCTGAATCCTGCTTTTGTCATCATCTCGCTCAGTTCATCAGCTTGTCCTGCACCAGCTTCCAGTAGCAACCAGCCATTTTCATGCAGATGTTTTGAAGCATTAGCCAAAAGTAAACGATAAATTTCAAATCCGTCTGCACCGCCATCAAGTGCCTGTTTTGGTTCAAAATTACGTACTTCGGGTTGTAGTTGTGCAAGTTCTTCTGCCGGTATGTAGGGGGGGTTGCTGATTATCAGATTAAAGCAGCGGTTGGCAACAGGCTCAAACAGGTTGCCCTGTAAAAACTCCACTTCAACCTGGTGAAACCTTGCATTTTGCTTTGCCACTGCAAGTGCTTTGTCTGATATGTCCAGTGCGGTAATGTTGGCTTTTGGTAATCTTTTGGCAAGGCTGATGGCAATACAGCCGGAGCCGGTACCGACATCCAGAATCGTGGCAGTGTCAGATATTTTTGAGACAGCTTGTTCAACCAGGGTTTCAGTATCAGTACGGGGGATCAGCACATCAGGGGTTACAGTAAAGGAAAGTCCGTCAAACTCCTGATTTCCCAGAATATATTGCAATGGTTCACGTTGTCCACGGCGGGATACAAAGTTACGGGCAGCAGCAAGTTCGGCATCGTTTAACGGCTTGTCAAAATTAAGGTACAGCCCAACGCGGTCAAGTCCTGTGGCTGCACAAAGCAGCCATTGTGCTTCCCTTTTGGCGTTTTCTATCCCTTTGTTTTCAAGGTAGCCGGTAATCCAGTCCACTGTTTTTAGTATTGTCCAGATATTGTTATTGTTATTGGGCATGGAAAGATCTGCTGTTATAGTTCAATTTTAAACTCGGCACCGTTTTCTACATTACGAACAGCTATTTTGCCGTCCATACGCTCCAACATGGTGCGAGCCATATACAATCCAATACCTGTGCCGGTTGCCGGCCCTTTGGTGGAGAAGTAGGGGTCAAATATCTGGGCAAGATTTTCCTGCGCAATGCCGCCACCATTATCTTTTACCGTAACAACAGAGCCTTGATCAGTACTTTCAACAGTTACGGTGATTAGTGGTGCGGCAGTTTTGCTGGTTAAAATGGCATCGCGGGCATTGTATAAAATGTTCATAAAAACCTGGGCATACTCATTGGGAAAGCCGATTGCCCGTACTTCCTGGTTACCATCCAGTGTAACGGTAATGTTGCTGGCATCAAATGCTGAACGAACCAGGTTTATGCACCGGTTTATAATGGTATGTACGACAAACTCCTGCCTGATCTGATCCTGGCGAAAGAAGTTACGAAAATCATCAATGGTGCGGGACATAAACTTAAGGTTATCCATAATCAGGTTAATTTGGGCTGCCATTTCATCTTCGGTAAGTTCTTTTTCCTGATGCAAAAACTGCACGCTCTGGATACACACGGCAACATTATTAAGCGGCTGTCTCCACTGGTGGGCGATACTGGTCAGAAGTTCTCCCATTGCTGCCATGCGCGATTGGTTGATTAACAGCTCATCTTTTTTGCGCAACTCAGAGACAGCATTATTTATCCGCTCTTCCAGTGTGGTGTTGATAAGCTGTAGCTGCTCCTGTGCTTTTTGGCGTTCAGCTATTTCCTGTTCAAGTTCAACTGCCTGCTCGTGCAATCTGTTGACATAGTTTGTGCGTTCCGCAACTGTTTTTTGCATCAGATGATAACGCCAGACAATAAGGGTAAGCAGACTTAAACCCGTGATTGCAACAATGGTGATTATTACTCGCTTTGTATTCCAAAAAGGAGGAGGGCTGCCGTACCATCTGGTGTAAAGCTGCTTATAGTCAGGGCTGGTGACAAAGTTTTTAGTGTGGGGTGCCAGTGTTGCAAGCAGCTGGGGGTTGGATTTGTTGACTGCAATTGCTCTTTTGATTTCAGCAAGCGGTGGCTCTACAGTTGTAAGCTGGTCTTCAATACCTGCTTCACGGGTGATGCGCATGATGGCATTATCAGGTCCGATCAGGGCATCAATCCGCCCGGAAATCAGCTCTAAAACAGCTTCCTGTAAAGAATTGTAGTAAATGGTGGTTATTTCAGGATGCTGTTGCAGAATCGGCACACCCTGGCTGCTTTTTAAGGTACCGGCAGTACGCCCCTTAAGTTCATCCAGGCTGCTGATTTTACCGGATCTGGTGCGGTAGTTAATGGTTACTCCAGAGGTTTCGGTATAATCAGTAAACAGAAAATCCTTTCTACGCTCATCATTTACCACCAGTATCGGACAGATGTCAGCATCACCATTTTTAAGGGCTTCTTCTGCCTCTTGCCAGTTATTTACCAGCATATAACGTACTTTAAGAGCTGCTGATGCTGCAATCTGGTCAGTTATATCAACAGCAAAACCAGCGGCTTTTCCGCTTGCCTGATCCTGGTATGAAATCGGCTGAAAATTATGCAGTACAACGGCAGTAATATATTTGTCTGCAAGGGCAGGGGATGGATACCCGCAAAGCAGTAACAGCCCAAGCAATGCAACTGCCCAATATGCTTGCAATAATTTCATTGTCAGAACCCTTTTCAGGTGCCTTCTGATTGCGCCTTTAAAGCTTCCATCTGATAATGGGTGCGCAGGGCATCGGTGATTTCTTCTATATCGCCTGCCATAATCGCATCCAGCCGGTAAAGGGTAAGACCGATACGATGATCAGTCATTCTGCCCTGGGGGAAGTTGTAGGTGCGGATACGCTCTGAACGATCACCGCTGCCCACCTGTTGCTTGCGGTCGGCTGCCATTTTGCTGGCTTGCTCCTGCTGTATGCTGTCCAGAATGCGCGTTTTTAAAACCTTCATCGCCTTGGCACGGTTTTTAATCTGGCTGCGTTCTTCCTGACAAGCAACAATTGTTCCAGTGGGCAGGTGGGTGATCCGTACCGCAGAATCAGTGGTGTTAACATGCTGCCCACCTGCGCCGGAAGACCGGTAAACATCAATTTTCAGGTCTGCCGGATTGATTTCAACATCCAGGTCTTCTGCTTCAGCCATTATTGCCACAGTGCAGGCAGAGGTATGTATCCTGCCTTGTGCTTCTGTTTCCGGAACCCGCTGTACGCGGTGTGTGCCTGATTCAAACTTTAGCTTGGCAAATACATCCTGCCCTTCAATGGCTGCAATAACTTCCTTGAAACCGCCCCGTTCTGATTCAGAGCAGGAAAGCATTTCCACTTTCCAGCGGTTTTTTTCCGCAAAACGGGAATACATTCTGAACAGGTCGCCGGCAAACAGGGCTGATTCATCACCACCAGTACCGGCACGGATTTCCAGGATAACGTTTTTACTGTCATTGGGGTCTTTGGGCAGCAGCAGGATTTTAATTTCAGCCTCAAGCTCTTCTTTTTCAGACTCAAGCCGTTCCAGCTCTTCTTCAGCCATCTCTTTCATATCCGCATCAGACAGAAGTTCCTGATTTTCATCAAGTTCAGTGATAATTTTTTTATAGCGACGATAGGCATTGACCAGTTCGTCAAGATCAGCATGTTCCCGCGATAATTTGCGAAATTCAGGCTGATTGGAAATTACAGCCGGATCTGAAAGCATTGCTTCCAGCTCTTGATATCTGATTTCAAAATCTTCTATTTTGTCAAACATTTAAAGCCTTTCGGTCTGGTTTAACGTTTCCATAGCTTCTGCGTAAGCATAGTTTTTACACCACAATTCTGTCATCACTATATCCGCCGTTTTCATCAAGTGCCTCCCTTACGGAGCGGATGGCAACTTCAAGCTGGTCATCGTCTGGTTCGCGGGTGGTCAGCCGCTGTAAAGCCAGACCAGGAGCGATGATCATTTTAACCAAAGGGTGCTGATCATTTTTTGCACTCCACTTTAAAAACTCGTAGGAAATACCGGCTATAAGCGGTAACAGGATTACACGTGAAAAAGCTTTGGCAGCAAATGGCCAGACTTTGGGTATTAAAGAGAACACAGCAATGCTGACCAGCATGACAATCAGTAAAAAGCTGGTGCCACAGCGGGGATGCAGGCGGCTGTAGCCTTTTACGTTTTCCAAGGTAAGTTCGGCATTGTTTTCAAAAGCGTAGATGGTTTTATGCTCTGCGCCGTGGTACTGAAAAACCCGCTGAATATCCTTCATGCGGGCTATTGACCAGATGTACAACAAAAATACAGCCACACGGATAACACCATCCACCAGATTGAAAATAATGTTGTTATCACCAATTACCGGCACTGCCAGTTTGGTCATGTATAATGGAAAGAAAAAGAAAAGGGCGATGCCAAAGGTAAAGGCGGTTAGCATGGTGCCAGCCATTGCCCAGTTGGAAAGCTCTTCTTTTTTGCCGTTTTCATCCTCTTCGCTTACTGCTTCATTGGCAGAAAAGTTAAGTGCCTTTATCCCCAGCACCAAAGATGTGAAAAGTGCCACTGCTCCACGCAAAAGCGGCAGTTTAACGATGGGGTAACGCTCGGAAAGAGGGGGCATCGCCTCACGCCTTACCACAATATCACCGTCTGGTCGCCTCACTGCAATGGCTATGGCTCTTGGTGCGCGCATCATTACGCCTTCCAGTACTGCCTGTCCGCCAATATTGATTTTTGACATTATTTGATACTCCTGAATCGTTTGCGCACTTCATCGGTAAGACCGCAACAAAATTTACCTTCCGGACATGTTCCGTCAACACATCCTGGTCCGGCGTTGCTGAAAATAACCGGTGCAACCTGTTTGACAAGTTTTAACATCTCCACTGCCATATCACGGATTTCCCATTGCGCCCGTTCACAGCAGCGCAGCTTAAAAAAGTGCAACAGCTCGCGGGCATTCATGGTGATGATGATTTTTGTTTCTGTGGCGTTTGGCAGCAGATAACGGGCATCTTCAGCAGGTATGCCGATTTGTATCAACTGTTTGTACGCCTGGTGCAGCATTTCATTTGTGAAATCAAAAATCTGCTTTGCCTCTTTGTTGGCTGCAATGGAAGGGGGCAAAACCGCAGCAAACTTTTTTGTGTGTGATACGTAGCGTTGTGATTGCTGGGCATAGGATGCCATGCGGTGGCGTACAAGCTGGTGGCTGGTTACCCGTGAAATACCCTCCACACCAAAGGTAAAAACCGCATGTTCCAAAACAGAGGTGTGTCCCAAAGAGATTATTTTATCAATGTAAGAACCGGTATCAGCATTGTCAATCTGCTCAACAAGTTCTTGCATATCAACAGGGGAATAACAAAGCCGGGCTGCCAAAGCTACAGCCTGTTCTGGGGCAGGAGTGTGTTGTAGTAAGGTTACCAACATTTGAAAACCTCAGAAAGATACAGGATGCAAAAAGGGGGAAGTGCCTGTTTTTATTTGTTTTTAACAGGAACTCCCCCCTTAGTTGACAACAAGAAGTTAGGCTTTGCCGTAGCGTTTCATAAAGCGTTCAACACGACCGGCAGTATCCACCAGTTTTTGCTTGCCAGTGAAGAAAGGGTGACATGCAGAACAGATTTCCGTAAAGATTTCCTTACGGGTAGAGCGGGTTTCAAAGCTGTTACCGCAAGCACATTTAACGGTAATATCATGGTACTGCGGGTGGATTCCTTCTTTCATTTTGTACTTCCTCCTGTTTGTAAACTGGCTCGTTTATAAAGCCGTAAAAATTGGTAATTATACATGATGTTGTTGGCTGGTTACAAGCTGATTTATGCAGACAACCTGTTAAAATCTTTTGGTCAGTCCAAGGTGAAAAGTGACATCAGGTGCTGTATCC
>JAVERM010000060.1:0-11391 GCA_034007105.1 Trichlorobacter sp. | reverse complement strand
ATGATTGCCGATGGCTACAAAGATCCGCAGACCCTGCAAAACAGGATTGATGCCGTAAATGAATGGCTGAAAAATCCACAACTGCTTGAAGCTGATAAAAATGCCGAATACGCAGCTGTAATTGAAATTGATCTGGCAGAAATCACTGAGCCGATTCTGGCATGTCCCAATGATCCGGACGATGTGAAACTGTTGTCCGAAGTAGCCGGTACTTCCATTCAGGATGTGTTCATCGGCTCCTGCATGACCAATATCGGTCACTTCCGTGCTGCTGCCGAGATATGGAAAGGTGAGAAATTTAATCCAAACGTCCGTACCTGGATAGCTCCTCCCACACGTATGGATAGCGATCTGCTGAAGGACGAAGCAGTATTTTCCATCTACAGTGCATTTGGTGCACGGATAGAAATTGCCGGCTGTTCACTTTGCATGGGTAACCAGGCACGGGTACCAGATGGTGTAAACATGTTTTCCACCTCCACCCGTAACTTTGATGACCGGATCGGTAATGGAGCCAAGGTGTTCCTTGGATCTGCTGAACTTGGTGCTGTAGCGGCACGTCTTGGCAAACTGCCGACAGTTGCAGAGTTTCTTGCCATTTACAATGAGCGGATAGAGCCGAACAAGGACAAAATTTACAGATACCTGCAATTTGACGGGATGCAAGGTTACAAGTAAGAAGGATTTCCAGGAATAGTTAAAAAGCCCTCCGGATTTCCGGAGGGCTTTTTTTATACCTTGTCTTTGTGCTTTCGTAATCAGCCTGTACAGCATCAGGAGTACAAAATGAAAAAAGCAAAAACCACTAACAGCAGGCAGATTTATATTACTGATCATGACTTGCAGCGTTTACAGGATTTAATTGAAAAAATGCTGGATCAACCTTCACGTGACAACCGTTACCTGGAAGAGCTGGATGAAGAACTGTTGCGTGCAGAGGTGGTAAGTCCACAGGAAATACCGGCAAATCTGATTACAATGAACTCAGCGGTACGCCTGCAGGATATGGATAGCAAGGCAGAGCTTGAATACACCCTGGTTTATCCGCAGGATGCCAACCTGGAAAAAGGGCGTATATCAGTATTGGCACCTGTTGGTATGGCCATGATCGGTTTTTGTGTAGGCGATACAATAAGCTGGAAAGTACCAGGTGGCTCCAAACGCTTTAAAATTAAAAAAATTATCTATCAACCAGAAGCAGCAGGGGATTATGAAAGCTGATTTAGTTAGCTTGTGACAGGTTTTTGTGCGATTTAGACTTGGCTTTAGAAATAAGGTTGCCATAGATCTTGGAACCTTCAGAATACGTACGGCAGTGGGCACCAGTTGTCCACGAGAGTTTTCCTCATCTGTTGCCAGGCATGATGGCGCGGTGGTTAACCTTGCTGATCTGGTTTTGTCACTTAAGCCACTGCTTAAAAAGGCTGTTTTTTTAGGTGTTGGCAAGCCGTATGTCTTGGTGTGTGCGCCAAGTGATACAACTGCCGACTCACGGGAAATACTGCTTGAAGCTATGCTGGAGGCAGGTGCTGCATCGGTTGTGGTCACGCCGGAGCCATTGGCTGCTGCCATTGGTGCCGGTCTTGATGTTTCCAGTCAATACAGCCAGATGGTTGTTGATATGGGTGAAGGGTTAACCGATTGTGCAGTGCTGCAAACAGGCAGAATAATTACCAGCAGTACACTAAGAGTTGGCTGTGCAGCCCTACGCAGAAGCATTGCTTCCGGCTGCGATTGCGGGCTTACTGAAGCAGAGCTTTTGCTGCGGGCTATTGGTTTGAAATTTGATAACAATTGCCCGGCTGGTTACATCAAGGCATTAAAAAGTGCAATGCTTCCTGTTTCAGCCATGATAACCAGATTTTTGCATGATTTGCCGGCAGTTACAGGGGCAGAAATAATTGAAAATGGCGTTGTGCTGACAGGTGGAGGAGCTCTTTTACCAGGAGCAGGCGATTATCTTGAAGAACTTACCAATATAAAGTTCATTGTTGCTGAGCAGCCACTTACAGCAGTAATCAGGGGAGCGCAATCAATGTTGCCGGTGGTGGCTACCCTCAAACAGTGGTCATAGTCCCTTTTGCCTGAGTCTGTCTGGCTACGAACGCGTAAGTCCGACAGGCTCCTAGTTTGTTGCAAGCGGAAGTTCTTCCTGCACTTCAAAGTCAACGGTTTCATCAAGAGAGCTGACCTCCCGTAAAGTTGGCAGTGCGTTTAAGTCTTTAAGGTTAAAAACCTCCAGAAACTCGCGGGATGTGCCATAAATAAGCGGTCTGCCTGGTATCTCCTTTTTCCCCAATATTTTAATCAGCCGTTTTTCCAGCAGGGTTTTTAATACTGCACCACTATCCACACCGCGCAGATATTCAACTTCCTGTCGGGTTATGGGCTGGCGGTAGGCAACTATTGCCAAAGTTTCCAGTGCAGATTGGGTGAAGCGGGCAGGCTTGTTCTTTGCCAGCCGTGCAATATATCCCGATAATTCTGTTACAGTTCTTAATTGCCAGCCTCCGGCTACTTCAGATAACCTGATGCCTGCACCTCTTGCCTCATAACCCTGTTGCAGCTCTTTTAGTCCGTTTTTTATGGCTAAGCGTTCATATTCCGGCAGCAATTCACAAAACTTATCCAGGCTTACTGGGGTTTCTGAAATAAAAATAAGGGCTTCCAGTATCATGGGCAATGGGGTTTTGTTGGTTGCTGAATGTATTGTTTCTGTTTGATTTTCCATAAAGCTTAGTTTGACATAACCGCGTTAATAATCATTATTGTGCCGTATCTGTTGGGCTGCATCACCCGTACCATTTTAATGCGGCACAGTTCAAGCAGGGCAAGAAAACAAACAACCAGATGCTCTCTGTCCATTTTTTCGCTGAAAAGCTCGTCAAAAGTTATGGATTCTTTGTCGTGCAACTGCTCCAGAATGTCATTTATAGCATCCACAATACTCAAAGTTTCCCGTGCTGCAACCTCATGTATTCTGGCAACCGGCAGCCGTGCCAGTAGTTTCCGGAAAGCTTCCACAAGCTCAAAAAGCTCCAGGTGCAGGGCAGGTTCTTCCTCAACAGTTGTTTCAGTATCATCTGCAACTACCAGGCGTTTAAACTGCTCTCGCCCCAAAAGTTCCCGCTCTCCCAGTTCAAGCCCTGCATCGCGGTAGCGTTGATAATCCACCAGTCTTTGTACCAGCTCGGCACGGGGATCCTGCTCTTCTTCGCCATCGTCTTCCGGTTCTGGCAAAGGTAATAACATGCGGGATTTTATCTGTAACAAAGTTGAAGCCATTACCAGAAAATCACCCATCAGCTCAAGATTTAACTCCTGCATAAAACGGATATAGTCCAGGTATTGGCGGGTAATCAGGGCAATGGGTATGTCGTAAATATCCAGCTCGTTTTTACGGATCAAGTGCAGCAGCAAGTCAAGGGGACCTTCAAAAACATCCAGCTTTACGTTGTAGCCATGATGTTCTTCATTTGCAGGCTGTTCCAGAGTTTGATTTTCAGTGATCTGCATGGTCTTAAGCCTTTTAAGGCTTTTTACTGATCAGACTTTAATTGCCGACCGCACATCCTGCATTGTGGATGCTGCCACTAAAGCGGCACGTTTGCTGCCATCTGCAAGCAGATCATTGACCAATGAGCTGTCTTTGGCAAGTTCTGCCCGCTTTTCGCGGTTGGGGGCAAGTTTTTCATTGATGGCTTCAGTGAGGATTTTTTTGCAATCTACGCAGCCTATGGAGGCATTTTTACAGGCAGGTATGATTTCAGCCTGTTTTTCTTCCGGCAGGTAGATACGGTGCAGGTTAAAAGCGATGCAGCGTTCAGGATCGCCAGGGTCAGCACGGCGCATACGTTGGGTATCTGTAACCATACCCTTGATTTTTGCGGCAGTTTCTTCTGCTGATTCTGAAAGATAGATGGAGTTGTTGTAGGACTTGCTCATTTTTCGACCATCAAGTCCGGGTAGTTTGGGGGTTTCTGTTAATAAGGCTTCTGGCTCGGGAAAGACATCACCGTACAGGTGGTTAAAGCGTCTGGCTATTTCACGGGTAATTTCCAGATGGGGTAGTTGATCATGTCCAACAGGTACGCGCAATGCCTTGTAAAGGATAATATCGGCTGCCATCAACACCGGATAACCCAGAAAACCGAAGGTGGAAAGATCCCTTTGGGCGATGTTTTCCAGCATTTCCTTGTAGGTAGGGTTACGCTCCAGCCAGGATACCGGTGTAATCATGCCTAAAATAAGGTTCAGTTCGGCATGTTGGGCAACCTGACTCTGCTCAAATATCACGCATTTTTTGGGATCAAGTCCAAAAGCTACCCAATCCAGCACCATATCACGGGTTGAATCTTTAATGCCGGCGGTATCGGCATACTCTGTGGTTAGTGAGTGCCAATCGGCAACAAAAAAATAGCAATCAAACTGCTCCTGGATTTTAATCCAGTTTTCCAGCACACCGTGGTAATGACCGATATGTAACCTGCCTGTGGGACGCATTCCGCTAACTACACGTTGTTTCATCTTTTTTCCTTGTCTGTAATAATATCAAATGTTTAATGGATAAATGGTCTTAAAGCCATAAACTGACCGGAACCGGCAAGCAGGTTAAAAGCCCAGGTATGTAACGGGTAGATTATTTTAATGGCACCAGTGAAAAAAAAGATTAGTACGATAATCATGCCGTAACGCTCAAGGCTTGCCAATGGGTTTGATAAAGAGCGGGGTAGTATGCCAACCAGAATCCGTCCGCCATCCAGTGGTGGTATGGGCAGCATGTTGAAGATAGCCAGTAACAGATTGATATAAATAGAGAAAAACAGCATCAGTGACACAGGTGTTAAAACCATCCCAGCCAAACTGCCACTATGAAATGATGGTGAAAAAGCCATCAGACCACGAAAGAGCAGGGCAGACAGGCAGGCAAGCAGGATGTTGGTAACTGGACCGGCAGCTGCCACCCAGATCATATCTTTTTCCGGATTACGCAGATTTTGCGGCACAACCGGAACTGGTTTTGCCCAGCCAATGCCGATTAGCACAATCATCAATGTTCCTATAATATCAAGGTGTTTTAAAGGGTTTATGGTCAGGCGACCAAGCATCTTTGCTGTTGGGTCACCAAAATGCCAGGCTACAAAGCCGTGGGCAACCTCATGAAAAGTAATTGCCATCAGCCCCGGTACCAGCATTACTGATATTTTAAGAAAAAAACTTTCCATTATTTCTCCTGTTTGTTGCCTCCATTTTAAAACTACAATTTTCTAACAGATGGTGCCGTTCAAGTCAATTTTACAAGCCAGCAAGCTCATCTTTACGAATGTTATGTTTTTTCATCTTCCGGTAAATAGTTGCCATGTTCATACCTGCTTCTTTGGCAGCAAGCTCCACATTTCCATGATGCTTTTTCAGCAGATTTTTTAAAAGGTCTGCCTCAAAAAGATCCAGTGCTGTGCTGAAAGGTAAATCAGTATTATCCCGTGATTCAAATATTTTAGGTGCTGCTTCTTCAGGTAATGGTTCAATAAATTGCAACAAGGTTTTACAGCTTATGTTCTCCTTGCTGTCCATGGCAATACAGGCTTCAATAACGTTTTTAAGCTGCCTGATGTTGCCTGGCCAATCAAAGCTGCAAAGTGCACCAAGTGCATCTTTTTCAAATCCTTTTACCTTTGTGCCAAACTTCTGGTTTTGTAAATGTATAAAGTGTGCAGCCAAAAGCGGAATATCCTTTGTCCGTTCGCGCAGCGGCGGCAGGTGGATATTAAGCACATTCAGACGATAATAAAGGTCTTCGCGGAAACTGCCATCTTTTACAGCCAGCTTCAAATCAGCATTGGTGGCTGACAATATCCGTACATCCACCCTGGTGGGGCTGCTCTCACCCAGGCGGGTAAACTCTTTTTCTTGCAGAAAACGGAGCAGGGTTTTTTGCACATTCATCGGCAGGTTACCCACTTCATCAAGAAAGAGTGTACCACCATCTGCGGTTTCCAAAAGCCCCTGACGGTTTTCAATCGCTCCGGTAAAAGCCCCTTTTTTGTAACCAAACAGTTCACTTTCCAGCAGGCTTTCTGGCAGAGCACCGCAGTTAATGGCAATGAATTTCTGCTTTTGCCTTGGTGAATTGTAATGAATAGCCTGGGCAATCAGCTCTTTACCAGTACCTGATTCACCGGTAATCAGTACAGAAGTATCCCTTACGGCAACTTTTTCTGCCTTATCCAGCAAATCTGCCAGTGCACCGGTGGTAATGATGTTTTCAAAGCTGTATTTTCCAGCCAGTTCTCGGCGTAGCTCTCGGTTTTCTTCAAGTAGTTCAGATTGTTGCAAAGCGTTCTTCACGCGGTAGATTAGCTCATCTGGTTCAAAAGGTTTGGTGAGCATATCGTAAGCACCGCTGCGCAATGCCTGGATAGACATATCCACAGTGGCGTAAGCAGTAATCATGATCACCGGCAGGTCTTTATCAATCTCTTTAACCTTTTTAAGTACTTCAAGACCACCCATGCCAGGCATTTTTATATCAGTTATCACCAGATCCCATGCACCAGGACTAAATTCTGTCATGGCTTTAAGGGGGGAAGTAAAAGATTTTGCCAGATAATTATGGTCAATTAAAACCTGTTCCATCAACCTGCAAAGACCTGCTTCGTTATCTATAACCATAATCCGTTTTTTTTCAGACATTTTTCAGATTTCCTCAAACTTTATGGGGAGTGTAAGCTGGACAGAAGTTCCTTTGTTTTTGGTACTTGTGATTTCGATTGTACCGTGATGACGTTCAATTATCTGCCTGGTAATTGCCAGACCCAAACCAGTACCCCTTTCTTTTGTTGTGTAAAAAGGCTCAAATATCTTTTCCAGGTCTTCGGCAGAGATGCCGCTTCCGGTATCTCTAAATCTGATAACAACCTGGTTTTCGTTTAAAAGAGCAGTGCTGATGCACAGTTCTCCACCTTTGGACATGGCACCTCCGGCGTTAAGAATCAGGTTAATGGCAACCTGACGCATCTGGTCACCGTCCAGCATAACCAATGGCAGCTCTTCTGATAACTCCTTGATAATGGTAACATTACGCATATCAGTATGGTTTGCTGCAAAATCAATTATTTGCGATAAAATCTGGTTAAGATTCACTGGTTCCAGTGCTGGTCTTGGTGTACGGGCATAGGAAAGAAGATCCTGAACTATTTTTTTACAACGTTTGCTCTCTCTTTTAATTTCATGGATATACTTGTAATGGGGGTCATCAGCAGAGATTTTGCTTTCAATATAGCTGGCATAGCCCAGGATTACACCTAAAGGGTTGTTGATTTCATGGGCAACTCCGGAGGAAAGCACGCCAAGGGAAGCCATTTTGCCCTGCTGAGCAAGTGAAGCCTCCATTTCCTTGTTGTGTCGGATAATTTCGGTCATCTGATTAAATGCTGCTGCCATTTCTGCCAGCTCATTTTGTCCTTCCACAGTCATTCTTTCTTCCAGATTTCCCTGTTTTACCCGCCTGATAACATCAATCATATGGGTGATGGGACGTGTAAAAAGGCTGGAAGCCTCGGCAACCAGGGCAGCAGATAAAAAAGCCATCACCAAAACCAGGATAATCATGCTGTAAAATATACGCGCTTTTATTTTGTTAGCTTCACTGTAAAATTCATCTTCATATGAACCAACTGCCACAATCCAGTCCCAGGGTTGATAATATTCGTAATGTACTATTTTCATACGTGGTTTTTTACTGTCTACGTTTTGCCATGGATAGCGTATCCAGCCGTTTTTCTTGCGGCACATCTGCTGGATAAAGTGAAAACCATCGGAATCCTGGGCATCATAAATGTTACTTCCTTCAGCCTCTCTGTGCAAAGTAAGGTTACCTTTTGTATCCATGCAGAATATATATCCGGTTACTCCCACCTGCTTGTTTTTAATCCTTTCCTTTAATGCCTCAAAAGCTTCCTCTTCACCAGCATCACTGTTTTTAAGGTTTTGCAGGGCTGCCCGCTCCGGATAATGGTTGTTATGCACATCAAGCAGATCTCGGGTCATGGCTACCATATGCTGCAAATCATCTTTACTGGTTTGGGTGATTCCCCGATAGGCTTGCAAGTTGGCAATGAAGCCGATTACCAAAGCTACAATAATAATCGGGGTTATTACCAAAGGCAGCACCAAAGATAACAGCTGCCATTTAAGCGGTTTTGAGTTCCATTTTGTACCCATGATTTACAATCCTCAAAATAAAAAACTGTTTTCAAATACTTGTTGAAAAAGTCTGTTTGATGCTCAGTTTTGCACAAACGCAAATAATGGCAACATAATTTTTTGCATTTTTGCAAACATTCCATCTTATGGTTCGTAAAGCACTAATTTTACAAGATATTAACTGTAACTAAAATATTTTAACATCACTTAATTTGCAAGGATTGCCGCCTTTTGAGGTTAATCAAAGCAGTAAAATTTTGCAGGAATGCAAAATAAAAAGCTGTATACAGCATTTCTGATGCTGCATAAACGACATAAGCCACTGTATTTACTTTGAAATTCACAAGATGGCTTGATGTGGCATGGTTTGTGCTTGCGATATTGTTTACAAAACCTTGAGAGGATTGAATGTCTACTTCTGAAATCTGCCCGTTTTTCGGGAAAAATGACGACTACTGTGATGTGGGCTGCGGATATATCTCACCCCACGATGTGAATATGATTATTCGCTATTGCTACGGCCGCCATCGGGAGTGTGCCAAATTTAAAGAGCTTGATGATCGTTTCCACGGAATCCCTGAATTGATACCTGTTGCCTGTTAAGCGGGTTTTGGCTCTTGTTCAGGCCACCATAAAAAAGAGGAATCTTAACAAAGGAGAATGTGAGATGAGTGAACGTGAGATGGAGTTAATGCAAAGAATTGAAGAACTTGAGCGTCATACCTGGCGTAATAGTGCAATTTTAAGAACAGTTGCCATTGTTGCTTTTACAGCACTGATTGCCATTGTGGTTGCTTCCGGCATTGTCAATGGCGGAGGTCGCAGCAGTGGGCAATGGTCAGGACCAGCCTGGAACACCATGTGGCTATATGGTCTTTTTGCAGCCAATGCTGTGGCAATGTTCTGGACAACCCATAAGGAATAGGAGGAATACAACCATGCCAATGAAAGTAACCAACGCTATTTTACTGCTGGTGGTCTGTATAATCTGTGCCACTTTTAATATGCAGTTTTTTAAAGGTCTGGATGAGATGATGGGTGATCAGTACTGGGTTGTTGACACAAGCCAGGGTGATGAAGGCTGGTACGCAATGGGGCTTTTGCCACACCTTAAGCGTATGGATAAAGAAACTGTACTGGCAGTCAACACTGATGAAGACCCTGCCAACAACCTGATTATTTACTCCCAAAACGGCGATTTTGCCGGAAACAGCTTTTACGGTATTTCCCTTGGTTTTGCACTGATTATGTACCTGATCTGGTTTGCTTTTATCATTGGTTTTCCTGATCGGGTGGACCCCTACCTGTTGCCCCGTAGAATATTTACAATTTCGGTAATTGTCTGCTGCTCTGTAATCGTGAACCTGTTTTTAATGCGCATTACTGCTGACTTTGCTGCGGATCCAATGGCACGTATTGCCAACATTGCCGGACACCATACATCTGTACTTTTCCACACTGCTGGCATCTGGTTTGCACTGCTTTTTTCAGCCCTTGGCACCCACACCCATTCCTTTGGCGAAGTGCTGGCACCGGATAGCCGCAACTGGCAAACCCAGGCAAACGAAAAATTCAACTGGCTGTTTACTCTTTTGGGGCTGATTACCGGTCTTGAGCTTTTGTTGTTTAAAAACCGCCTGGCATTGCCTGATGCCACCATTGATTATGCTCTCTGGATTATCTGGGTGGTTGTTTTTATGCGGATGTACGGATTTTCACCAAAATACTGGATAAAACGTCCAACAGGTATTGCCATTATGGTTTTGGGAACTCTGTTTACCCTGCCTGTATTTTATATGCTGGAGCGGCTGACCGGAGATCTGGGCGCAGGATTTGCTTCACCTTTACTGGCACAGATGCTTGGTCCTGAAAACCGTAATGTTGGTCTTTCCATGATGATTTCGGTTTACCTGGTGTTCTGGATGGAATTTGCCGCTGCCATACGAATGAACGGTCCTGTACGTCGAATGCTTTCAAAATAGAACTGAAATCCAAAAGGAGTGACTTTAATGTCCGAAACTATCAAGAATAAAGGAATATCAGTTGTATCTGCCGGTCTTGCCATAAACCTGGCCTTGGGTGTGCTTTATGCCTGGAGTATTTTTAAAGGTGCTATCAAAAGCTCCATTGAGCAAGGCGGACAAGGAGCGTTTCAATGGGACATTGCATCCATAAACGACCCCTATGCGGTTTGTTGTCTTGCCTTTGCTTTTTCCATGATTCTGGCAGGCAAGTGTCAGGATAAAATCGGTCCTGCCCGTACTGCACTTATCGGTGGCATTCTGGTTGGTGCCGGATTTATGCTGATGGCCTTTTCCAATGCCTATATTGCCTGGGTTATGGGCTTTGGTGTTCTGGCTGGCTCAGGTTTTGGTTTTGGCTACTCTGCTGCTACGCCACCTGCCTTAAAATGGTTTTCACCATCCAAAACAGGGCTTATTGCCGGTATTGTTGTGGCTGGTTTTGGTGTGGCTCCGGTGTATATTGCCCCCCTTGCTTCCTACCTGATTGGTGCCTTTGGCATCCAGAAATCAATGTTGTTTCTTGGCATAGGCTTTTTAGTGGTGGTTTGTGGTTTTTCATTTATGCTGGTAAACCCGCCGCAAGGATTTGTACCAGCTGAACCGGCAGACCCGGGACCATTGGCAAAGCATAATGCTGCCAAGCCAAAAGTTGAAGATGCAACAGTTAGTGAAATGCTGCGTAACTACAAATTTTATGTGCTTTGGCTGTCGTTTTTCATTGGCTCAGGTGCTGGCTTGATGGTTATTGGCAGTGTTGCCGGTCTTGCCAAAGAAAGCATGGGGGCAATGGCTTTCCTGGCTGTTGCAATTATGGCTGTAGGCAATGCTGGTGGTCGGGTTGTTGCCGGTATCCTTTCCGATAAAATCGGTCGTCGTGCAACCTTGTTTATCATGCTGATTTTTCAGGCTTTGATGATGTTTGCTGCCATGGCTGTGGTTAAATCCGGCAGTGCTGTGCTGCTGGTATTGCTGGCAACCTTTATCGGCTTTAACTATGGTTCAAACTTAAGTCTTTTCCCTTCTTTTTCCAAAGACTACTGGGGCTCCAAAAACTACGGTCTTAACTACGGTGTGCTGTTTACTGCCTGGGGTGTGGGTGGTTTTGTAATGGGTAAAGTATCGGAAATGCTGTCTGCCCAACCTGGTGGTCTTGGCAAATCCT
>JAVERM010000002.1:0-60786 GCA_034007105.1 Trichlorobacter sp. | reverse complement strand
TTATCAGAAAGGTCATCTCCACCTTTGTCAGCAGGTTTAGGCAGACTCTTTTTAGCCGCTGGCGGAGCAGGGCTGCTGGGCGCAGCCGGTTTTGGTGCAGGTACAGGTGCAGAATCCGCAGGCTGCTGTTCCTGCACAGCTTCAGGTTCTTTGGGAGCAGATTCAGCGGGAGTGGCAGCGTCTGTTGCAGTTGCGCTTTCTGTGCTGTCAGCAACGGCATCAGCTGCTGGCAATTCCAAAAATGGAATCAGTTTGTTGACAGTTTCATCAATCTCACGATCAACGATTTCACCGGCTTTGATATCACCCACCAACACCTTGACCAGGTCAGTAGCCTCAAGGATGACATCCATTATTTCAGGTGTAACTGTCAGCTCGCCTTTACGAAGCCGGTTTAAAACATCCTCGGTTTTGTGGGTAACCCGTACCAGCAGATCAAAACCAAGAAAGCTTGAAGCACCTTTTACTGTATGAATGGATCTGAAAATCCTGTTCATCAGATCAGTGTCATCGGTAGCTTTTTCCAATGCCACAAGGTCGTCATCCAGACTTTCAAGCAGCTCTGATGTTTCTGTTAAAAAACCTTCAATAAGTTCTTGATCTTCGCTATCAAATGACATTGCATACCACCTCTGATCCTGTGAGTCTGTTCATACATAAAAGCTGTCAGCTCTATATCCAACCTGCGTTACATATTGCTGAAAAGTTGACGTTCTTCAGGGGTAAACATGTTTTCAAGGTTCAGCAAAACCAGCAAACGGTCAGGCTGGTTTATTACACCTGAAATACATTCCTGATCAATGCTGCTGCTTACCACAGCAGGTGATGGCTGAATTTCATTGGCAGATATGCGGATAACCTCGGAAACAGAATCCACCACAAAGCCCATCAACTCACCACTGACATCCATAACCATAATGCGTGTATGATTATCGTGGATTGCAGCATTTAAACCAAAACGGGCACGCATTCCGATAATCGGAATCACCTTACCACGCAGGTTAATGACCCCCTGAACATAGTGCGGAGTGTTGGGCACTCTGGTAATAATCGGCATTCTGATAATTTCACGCACTTTTAAAACATTAACGCCGTACTCTTCATCATCAAGACTAAAGCTTACCAACTGGATCAAGCCACTGCTGTCAGTTACCTGACTATTTTGCGCATCCATCGGCACCAGGGCATTTGACATGGCTACCAACCTCCTCTGACTGACCGGCTTTTATGCAGAAAACCGGTAAATTCATTTAGACCGATATAATTACCATGCAACCAGACAGTGCGCAAGAGCAGAAGAGACACAGACATTTTGCAACTAAGGGGTCTACCGGTATACGGAAACCAGTCAGATTATTGACACCAGCCAGTAAAGCCTGTACATTGGTCAAATTATTGAAAACAGCTGCCAACAGGCTGGAAAGGAGGCATGGTAATGGCTGATAAAAAGGTTCTGGTTCTGGATAAAAACCGCAAAACCTGCAACCTGGTGTTGGCTTTTTTGACATACCATGGTTATGAAGCCATTGCTGTCAAAGACCCTGCCCCCTTTTTTGCTAATAAACCAGGGGATACTCCACAAATCCTGGTTGCCGAGCTTACATCACTTGCGAAACTCCTCCATAAATCTGACAACATTGAAAAACCCGAGCATCTACCAGTAGTTACCTACGGTGAAGCCAAACACACCAGCAATCTGCCAAAGGGTGAAAACTGGTTTACCACCAACACCCCCTTAAACCTTGATGAGCTGTTAAATGCTGTTACAGATGCCAGTAATTATCAGGACTTGCAACTTACTGACAGTTGTATGGACAGTACCACCCAGCCGGATTTCCTTTGCTCAACAATTATCGGCAAAAGCAAGCGTATCAAGGAGCTTTTTGAAATACTGAAAAAAGTTGCCAACTCCAATGCAACTGTTCTTATTCAGGGTGAATCAGGCACAGGTAAAGAACTGGCAGCTAGAGCCATACACCAGCTTTCTGATCGCAAAGACAACAACTTTGTGCCGATTAACTGCGCTGCAATCCCTGAAGACCTGCTGGAAAGCGAACTTTTCGGTCATGTTAAAGGCTCATTTACCGGTGCATATACAAACCGCGCCGGACGTTTTGAAATTGCTGATAAAGGAACGCTGTTGCTGGATGAAATCGGGGATATGAAAGCCAATTTGCAGACAAGACTTTTGCGCGTGCTGCAAACCAGAGAATTTGAACCGGTCGGCTCAACCCGCTCCCAAAAGGTAGATGTACGTATTGTTGCTGCCACCAACCAGAACCTGGAAGAGCTGGTGGCATGTGGTGTTTTCAGGGAAGACCTCTACTATCGTTTGTCCGTAATTCCTGTAACCATGCCGCCCCTGCGTGAACGGCGCGAAGATATTCCACTGCTGGTAACCCATTTTCTAAAGCAGTTTAATAATGATAAAAAGCGTGCTATCAAAGGCTTTTCGCCAGAATCATTGGCAGTATTAGGCAGCTATCACTGGCCAGGCAATGTGCGAGAGCTTGAAAATCTTGTGGAAAGAATGGTAACAGTTAAGGAAAATGGATTTATCACTCCGGAAGATCTGCCAGAAAAATATCTGTCAGCAGCTTCCTTAACCACCAAAACAGAATCTGTGCAGCAGACCGATATCCAGCTGATGAAGGAACTACCCGATGAAGGACTTTGCCTGAACAGTGCAGTTGATGCCCTTGAAAGCCGCCTTATATTGCTGGCTCTTGCTAAAACCGGTGGCAACAAGAAAGAAGCCGCAGAACTTTTAAATCTTAAACGAACCACACTGCTGGAAAAAATCAAAAAAAAGAAAATCCCGACAGTCTGAGTGTTATTTATATGGCAATAAACCCTGCACAACTTTTACTTGCAACCCAGCAACTACTGTCAACAGAAGCCAAGGCAAACCCTGTTGCCGCAGGAGTGCAACCTTTGCAGTCCCGCTTTGCCAACCGACTGGATAAAAGCAGGGAAACCGGCAGGCAGGAAACAAGGAAGGCAGACCCTGAGGAGCTGAAAAAAATTGCCGAAGCATTACATCTGTCCTCCTTGCGCAGCTCGATTGAAGTTCTGCTTGGCAGTAACACGGAATCAGCTCCTGAATTACCGCTTTTCAGCCAATCTTTGCCCAAACTGACCACAATGCTTCAGTCCTATCTGGACAACCTGCCTGTTGAATCTGATAATTCTGCAAAGCAACCTGCAAGGCAGATGCTTGCCGAACCTGAACTTATGCAAGGACTTAAACCACAGCAAACGGGTATACCAAAGGAACAAAACAGACAGCTTGCAAACCTTGATCAATTGATTGAAAAAGCATCAAAGCAGCATGGTGTGGATGCAGAACTGATCAGGGCTGTTATCAGAGCAGAAAGCAGTTTTAATCATCGTGCAGTTTCCCACGCTGGCGCACAAGGGCTGATGCAGCTTATGCCGGCAACTGCCAAAGACCTTGGTGTAACAGACCCTTTCAATCCAGAAGAAAATATTATGGCTGGCACCAGATTCCTTAAAAGCCTGCTTAAACGTTATAATGGCAACCTTGATTCTGCATTATCAGCATACAACTGGGGACCAGGTAACGTAGACCGCAAGCCGGATCAACTGCCCAGGGAAACCAGGGATTATCTGGTAAAAGTCAAAAAGTTTTACAATGAATACAAAGCCTGATTTTTTTCATCTCCAGCTGGCAAGATTTTAAGCAGCAAACATCCCCCTGACCTAAAGAACAAATAAAACATGACCAATAAAAAAATTAAACTTACACAACTTGTTAAAGCTGCCGGCTGAGCCGCCAAACTAGGCCCGGAGGGTCTTGCCAATGCTTTATCAGGGCTTTTACGCTCAGATGACCCAAACCTGCTGGTGGGGCCGGAAACATCCGATGATGGTGGTGTTTACCAGCTAACGCCAGAACTGGCTTTGGTGGAAAGTTGCGATGTCATCACGCCGCCGGCAGATGATCCCTATGCTTTTGGCAGGATAGCTGCTGCCAATTCAATTTCAGATATTTATGCCATGGGGGGTAAGCCGGTCACTGCCATGAACCTGGTGTTTTTTCCTGCCTGCTCCCTTGCACCTGAAATACTTGCACAGATACTGGCAGGTGGACAGGATGCCCTGCGCGAAGCAGGCTGCTGTCTGGTTGGCGGTCACACAGTGGAAGATGATGAACTAAAGTTTGGCTTATCTGTAACCGGTGTGGTACATCCATCAGCCATTGTGCGCAACTGCACTGCCTTGCCTGGCGACCGGCTGATACTTACCAAGCCGATTGGCAATGGTATTATTGCCACCGCAGTAAAAGGTGAAATGGCCACTGCCGAACAGGAGGTAGAAGCTGTAAAATGGATGTCCTTATCAAACCGCCAGGCTGCTGAACTGATGCTTGAACATAAGCCTTCTGCATGTACCGATATAACCGGCTTTGGTCTGATAGGGCATTGCTGCGAAATAGCCCGTGGCTCTGGTCTGTCCATAAGACTTGATTATGACGACATCCCTTTGATGTTGGGGGTAAATAATCTGATTGATGACGGTATGGTACCGGCTGGCTGCTACAGAAACCGTGACTGTTATCTGCCGGAAGTTGAAAACAGCCTTGAAAATGACGATCTGCTGCTGCCGCTTTTTGATCCACAGACATCCGGCGGTCTGCTTATCTCCCTGCCGGAAAAAAATGCGCAGGCTTTTCTTGATGATGCAGAAAAAACAGGACTGTTTGCCTGCACCATAGGTGAAGTTATTACTGAGAACAAAAAACTACTGAAAATAACATAAAGTAGTGTACACAACCCACTAAAACCTGGAGAAGAGGTCAAAATCATGGCAAAAATCAAACGGGCGTTAATAAGCGTATCAGACAAGACTGGCATTGTGGAGTTTTCCCAGGCTCTGGCAAAGTATGGTGTTGAGCTTTTATCCACCGGTGGCACGGCAAAACTGCTGCGTGATGCCGGTCTGAAAGTTATGGATGTTTCCGAGTTTACCGGTTTTCCGGAAATGCTGGACGGCAGGGTAAAGACGTTGCACCCCAAAGTACATGGCGGACTACTTGGTATCCGCTCCAATCCGGAACACCAGGCTAAAATGCAGGAACACGGCATTTTACCCATTGATATGGTGGTTGTTAACCTCTATCCATTTGAAGCCACTGTGGAAAAGCCTGGTTGCACACTGGCAGAAGCAATTGAAAACATTGATATCGGCGGTCCAACCATGCTGCGTTCGGCAGCCAAAAACAACCGTGATGTAACCGTACTGGTTGATGCAGCCGACTATTCAACCACACTGGCAGAAATGGAAGCTAATGACGGAACTGTTTCCGAGGCAACCAACTTTAAACTGGCAGTAAAAGTTTACCAGCATACCGCTGCCTATGACGGAGCCATCTCCAACTGGCTGGGTGCAAGGCTTGGTACTGATATTACCCAATATCCGGACACCTTTACCTTGCAGGTTAAAAAGGCGCAAGATCTGCGATACGGCGAAAACCCGCACCAATCAGCTGCATTTTATGTGGAAAAAGGCATTGCTGAACCTTGCGTATCCAACGCAGTTCAACTGCAAGGCAAAGAACTTTCTTTTAACAATATTATTGACCTGGATGCAGCCATTGAGACGGTTAAAGAGTTTACCGATAAACCCGCAGCAGTAATCATTAAACATACCAATCCCTGCGGCGTTGCCCTGGGTGATAGCACATTATCTGCCTATATGAAGGCCAGGGAAGCTGACCCTGTATCAGCCTTTGGTGGCATTGTCGGCTTTAACAAAATAGTTGATGCAGCAACAGCGCAGGAACTCACCTCAACCTTTTTGGAAGCTGTTATTGCCCCTGGTTATGACGAAGAAGCACTGGCCATCTTCACAACCAAGAAAAATGTACGGGTTATGCAGGTTCCCCTGCTTGGTGATCTGCCCCGCAAAGGCTTTGACCTAAAGCGGGTGGTTGGTGGACTGCTGCTGCAAGGACGCGACCTTGGCATGACCAACGCAGCTGATTGCAAGGTGGTCACCAGCCGACCACCCACAGCCTCTGAACTGGAAGCTCTGGATTTTGCATGGCGGGTCTGCAAACATGTCAAATCAAATGCCATTGTCTTTACCAACAAAGATCAGACAGTGGGCATTGGAGCCGGACAGATGTCCAGGGTTGATTCCTCAAAAATTGCTGTGCAAAAAGCGTTGCTGCCTGTCCAGGGCACTGTATTGGCATCAGATGCTTTTTTCCCTTTCCGTGATGGAGTTGATGCTGCCGCAGAAGCTGGTGTAACTGCCATTATCCAGCCTGGCGGTAGTGTGCGTGATGAAGAGGTAATTAACGCAGCCAATGAACATGGTATTGCCATGATCTTTACTGCCATGAGACATTTCAGGCATTGATAGCAGGCAGCATCTGCAATAGTTTTTCAAAGCTCCATTAAAAACAATCGAGGTAAACAGATGAAAATACTGGTAATAGGTGGTGGCGGTCGTGAACATGCTCTGGTCTGGAAGATTGACCAATCGCCTTTGGTTGAAAAAATTTACTGCGCACCAGGTAACCCTGGTACAGCAGAAAAAGCTGAAAACATACCGATTGCAGTTGAGCAGATTGACAAGTTACTGGCTTTTGCCAAAAACGAAAACATAGACCTTACGGTGGTGGGTCCAGAAGTACCGTTATCACTGGGAATTGTTGACCTTTTCCAGGAGTATGGGCTTAAGATATTCGGACCAAACCGTGCTGCTGCCAGGATTGAATCAAGTAAGGCTTTTTCAAAGGATTTAATGAAAAAATATGACATACCCACAGCTGCCTACGGCGTTTTTACTGAAATTGATCCAGCACTGTCATTTATCCACCAAACAGGCGCACCCATTGTGGTAAAGGCCGATGGTCTTGCTGCCGGCAAAGGGGTTATAGTTGCCCAAACCATTACCGAGGCAGAAGATGCTGTACGCTCCATGCTATCAGGTAATGCCTTTGGTAACGCTGGTTCACGGGTGGTAATTGAAGAGTTTCTGGAGGGCGAAGAGGCTTCCTTCCTGGTCATTACCGATGGAAAAACAGCCATTCCACTGGCATCATCCCAGGACCATAAAGCCATATTTGATAACGACCAGGGACCTAATACAGGTGGCATGGGTGCTTACTCACCGGCACCGGTTGTTACTGATGAGATTCACAAGTTGACCATGGAGAAAATCATCCAGCCCGCTGTGGATGGTATGGCAGCAGAAGGCTGCCCATACAGTGGCATTCTTTATGCAGGACTGATGATTAAAGATGGCAATATAAAAACCTTGGAGTTTAATGGACGTTTTGGTGATCCAGAATGCCAGCCACTGTTAATGCGCATGAAATCTGACATTGTACCACTTTTAATGGCAGTGGCAGAAGGAAAGGATCTTTCTGCATATAACATAGACTGGCACGATCAGGCTGCTGTGTGCGTCGTTATGGCAGCAGCAGGCTATCCAGGAGATTATCCAAAAGGAGACCAGATTAATGGTCTGGAGGCAGCCTCTGCCTGTGACGATACCATGGTTTTCCATGCCGGTACTGCCAGCAAGGATGGTGCAGTGGTTACAAACGGTGGACGGGTATTAGGGGTTACAGCTTTGGGGGATACTGTTGAAAACGCCATAAAGCAAGCCTACCAGGCAGTTAACCTTATTTCATGGAAAGGTGAGCAGCACCGCACAGATATTGGCAAAAAAGCCATTGGACGGTAAGTGTTATGTTCCACACCGGAAACAGGATAAAAGATGCAAACATCTGTTTTAATTCACATAAATTCGGTGGGAAATATAGTCTTAACAGGTAATGTATAAAAAGATATACACTTGACAGAACATGCCTGCCATGTTTTATTTCCATTGATTTTAATTTAATGCACAGGAGGTAGTTATTATGAAAAAAACCGCTTTAACCCTGATCGCTCTGATCGCATTTGCAGGTTCTGCTTTTGCTGCCGCTCAAGATACCTATGAGTATAAAGGTGGTAGTTTTGGCAAGGTAACTTTCTCACACAAAACCCACGCCAAGCTGGGTTGTAAAAAGTGCCATGAAGGTGCACCTGCCAAGATTGAAATGAACAAGGCTGTTGCCCATGACAAACTATGTATAGTTTGCCACAAAGCAGAGAAAAAAGGACCTGTAGGCTGTAAAGACTGCCACAAGAAGTAAGCGCGCCTTGTATAGCTTTACCAAAAAAGACGACGGATTTAACCGTCGTCTTTTTTATTGCCTTTTTCGCATTTAACAAACAATACAAACCTACTTGCCACAATCAAAATAAGCTACCAATTTACTGTAGGATATAGTATAAGTTCCAGTTGCTTCTCAGGCGGTTTAAGCATCAATATTTTACCTATGGAGTATTCACATTGAACACAAGTAATCAGCGTAGTTTTGTCCAGCGTTTGTGGGATTTTTTCTGTTCTTTAAAGCTAACTCTGTTTCTGCTTTTTACACTTGCAATAGCATCGATTATCGGCACTATCATCCCCCAGTACCCCAACATAGATGAACGCTACTGGACCACAATCAGCTCTGGCAAAAGGGCATTGTACGAAAGCCTGGGCTTTTTTGATATGTACCACTCCTGGTGGTTTCTGGCATTTCTTACACTGTTCAGCATCAACCTGATTACCTGTTCAATCCAGCGGTTGCCCCATGTTTTTAAATTTATTTCCGAGCCGCTTTTAACCCTTTCTGAGTCCCAGCAAAAATCCTGGTCAGGCGATGATATAAACCTTACCTCCACCGGTGAGGAAAGCAAAAACCGCCTTGCAGCATTTTTGACTGCCGAATTTGCCACACCGGTAATCACCAAAGTGGAAGACCAGTATCATCTATTTGCCCAGAAAAACCCTTGGTGTCGCCTGGGAGTGTACGTTGTACACTTCAGCATTCTGGTTATTTTTGCAGGCGCAATGATCGGTAATATTTTCGGCTACAAAGGTTTTGTGGGCATTGTTGAAGGTGATACTGTTGATCATGTTGAGCTGCGCAACGGTAAAACCATCCCCCTTGGTTTTGAAGTCAAATGTGATCAATTCTCTGTAACTTTTTACGAAATGCCGGGCGGTGGTCAAAGCACTATGCCCAAAGAGTTTAAAAGTATCCTGACAGTTACGGAAAACGGTCAGGAAATACCGGATTACAAGCATGTACGCCTGATTGTCAATGATCCAATGACCTACAAGGGTATTACTTTTTACCAATCAAGCTATGGTCAGGCAAACAATCCCGATGCGTTTTACTTTAATGTAAAGGATCGCAACGATGACTCCAGCCAGCAGATTGTCTTACGTCCGGGTATACCTGTAGAACTGGCAGACGGACGCAAGATATCAATTGTGGATCTTTCCGAAAACCCTGGTGAAGGGCTAACAGCAGTGCTGGCATCAGAAGCAAAAGGTTCACATCAGCCAAATTACTTCAAGGTTTTCAAAGACCATCCCTCACTTGATGAACTGCGTGGTGACCGTTTTATCTTTTCTCTCACCGGTACAAACCTGAAATACTACACCGGATTACAGGTAAACAAAGACCCTGGTGTATGGGTTGTCTGGATCGGTTGTACCCTGATGTGCCTGGGTTTGTGTGTTGCCTTCTTTATGTCGCACAAACGGATCTGGATAGTGCTGCCTGATAAAGGTAAAGCCCGCATTTACGGTAATGCCAGCAAAAACCAGCCTTCATTTAAAAATGAATTTGAGGCATTAACCGAAAAACTTAACAGCCAGAATATTTAATGAGGTGAACAAGCAATGATGAGTGCAAAACTGTTTAACATAACTACTATTTTTTACATGGCTTCAACACTGGCATTTCTGGGTTATCTGGCAGGTCGCAACAAAAACATTGGACTTGCAGGTATTGTGCTTGCCTGGGGCGGCTTTGCCATTCAATCTGCTGCCCTTTTGTTGCGCTGGAAAGAATCCTACGACATCGGCATGGGTCATGCCCCCCTGTCCAACCTGTATGAATCGGTTGTTTTTTTTGCTTGGAGCACCGTACTGATTTACGGCATTATTGATGCCAAGTACAAATATCGTATAGTCGGTGCATTTGTGATGCCCTTTGCCCTGCTGGCAATGGCGTGGGGACAGCTTTACCTGCCAACAGATATCAACCCACTGATGCCGGCTCTGCAAAGTAACTGGCTGCTTTACCATGTTTTAACCTGCTTTCTTGGTTATGCCGGTTTTGCTGTTGCCTGCGGTGTTTCAATTATGTATCTGATCAGGGCACGCCATGATGAAAAAGGAGGCTCAAAAAGTGGCATTATATCCCACTTTCCCCCTGCTAAAATTCTTGATGAGCTTAACTACAAAGCTATTATGATTGGATTTCCACTGCTTACCCTGGGCATTATCACAGGTGCAGCCTGGGCAAACTATGCTTGGGGCACTTACTGGAGCTGGGACCCCAAAGAAACCTGGTCTTTGATTGTATGGTTTATCTATGCAGCCTTTCTGCACGCACGCTTCACAAAAGGCTGGGTTGGCAAGCGGGCTGCCTGGCTCTCCATAATCGGTTTTGCAGCCACTATTTTCTGCTACCTTGGTGTAAACCTTTTCCTTTCAGGTCTACACAGTTACGGTGGACTGTAATACTTACCCAATAAGCCACATATGCATAGCAGGAGAACCGGATTTATCCGGTTTTTCTGTTTTTGATTGCCAAAACTGGTCTGATACGTTACTGCTCATATTATGAACAAAAAAACCTCGCCAACGTTAGACAGCTATATTCTGTTTCGGATGCTTTGCATTTTAAACGATACAGCCTCAATTCCTCAAAGGGAAATCGCCCAGCAACTGGGCTGTGCCCTTGGTCTGGTTAACTCCTACCTGAAAACTGCTGTTGAAAAAGGCTGGTTAAAGACAAAGGAAGCCGCCAGCAACCGCAGCAACTACCAGATAACTGTCAAAGGTAACCATAAAATCCGCCAGCTTGCCTTACAACATGCTTGTAATCTTGACAACATGTTCAGCATTATTTTTGATGAATACAGGCAATCATTACAAACACTTAAAGATGATGGCACAGAACGGGTTGCACTTTGCGGTCTGGATGGTATCAGCTACCTTGTATGGCAGATGTTGCATGAAGCAGGTATTGAAGTGGCAACGATTATGGATACAAAGGGAATTGGGCGCAGTTTTATGGACAAGGAAGTGGTTTCTTTGGCACATGCACTGCTGGGCGGCTGCTACAAGGTGGTTATCGGTGCGCCAGCACGTGCCGAACAATTACAGGAAGCCCTGCAAGAATTGGGAGTAAAGCGAGAAGAAATACTAAACCCGCTTGCGTCTGCAACAAAAAGCCTATGAAAAAAGATAGCTCTATTTATATTGCCGGACATAACGGCATGGTTGGTTCTGCAATTACCAGAAAGCTGCGTGCCTACGGGTATCACAACCTGATTTTCAAGACATCAGCAGAACTGGATTTACGTAACCAGTCGGCAGTAAACAGCTTCTTAAATGCCACAAAGCCTGACTATCTGTTTTTGGCTGCTGCCCGTGTGGGTGGCATTATTGCCAACAGCAATCAAAAGGCAGAGTTTTTATACGATAACCTGATGATTCAGACCAATGTTATTCACGCTGCCTGGCAAAGCAAAGTAAAAAGGCTGCTATTTTTAGGCAGCACCTGCATTTACCCCAAACACGCACCCCAACCATTAAAAGAAGAATACCTGCTTACCGGCACACTTGAACCAACCAACGATGCCTATGCCATAGCCAAAATTGCCGGTATTGCACAATGCCGCGCTTATAACCAGCAATACGGCACTGCCTTTTTGTCTGCTATGCCCAACAATCTTTACGGCCCTGGTGATAACTTTGACCTGACCAGCTCCCATGTACTACCTGCGCTGCTGCGCAAGGCTCACGAAGCCAAAACAAAAAACAGTCCGTATCTTGATGTCTGGGGCAGTGGCACCCCTTTAAGGGAATTTATGCATGTGGATGACCTGGCTGATGCGGCTCTGTTTTTAATGAACCTGAATGATGCGGACTACCAGGAGCTGCTTTACAACCCGACTGCCCCTGCCCTGATTAACATCGGCTCTGGCGAGGAGCTCAGCATTGCTGATCTGGCAAAACTGATTCAGCAGATTGTGGGCTACAGTGGTGAAGTACGCTTTGATAACACAAAACCCGATGGTACCCCCCGCAAACTGGCTGATTCATCACGACTACATGCCCTTGGCTGGCAGCACCGCATATCCCTTGAAAACGGAATTAAAGATGCTTACCAGTGGTTTTGTAACCATCACAATGCCAGTGGAAAATGAACCCTTATAAAGGATTAAACCATGTGCCTTGGCGTACCCATGCTGGTAACAGCAGTAAATGACCATATTGTAACCGCCGAAATTGATGGCGTAACACGGGAAGCAAGCCTGCTTATGCTGGATGAAGCTGTAACACCAGGGGATTATGTAATTGTTCATGCAGGTTTTGCCATTGCCAGAATTGATCCGGCAGAAGCTGAAGAAACCCTGAAGATGATGAGGGAGATTTTCAGCCCCGGGGATATGGCGTGAAACACCAGGATGAATACCGCAACCCGCAGCTTGTAAAAAACCTTGCTGATGCCATTGCAGATAAAGCTGCCAGGCTGAGCGATACAGTGCGCTTTATGGAAGTTTGCGGTACCCACACCATGGCCATAGCCAGATTTGGGCTTAAAAGCCTGCTTCCAGAGCAGGTACAGCTTGTTTCAGGTCCTGGCTGCCCGGTCTGCGTTACTCCACAAAGCTACATTGACCAGGCAATTGCACTGGCGAGCTGTCATAATGTAGTCATTGCCACCTTCGGGGATATGCTCAAAGTACCCGGAACCAGCTCATCATTAATGCTTGAAAGGGCAAAAGGTGCGGATATACGGATTATCCAGTCACCACTTGATGCCCTTGAAATTTCAGAACAACAGCCAGACAGGGAAATTGTTTTACTGGGCATTGGTTTTGAAACCACAGCACCAACAGTTGCTGCAACCATTATAACTGCCAGCCAACAAAAACTTGTCAACTTCTCGGTACTTGCTGCCCATAAAACCATGCCGGCACCCATGTCAGCCCTTGCTGCTGATCCGCTGGCAAAGATAAAAGGTTACATCTGCCCTGCCCATGTAAGTACAGTTATCGGTGGTGACGGTTACCGGCATCTTGTGGATAATCACGCCATGCCCTGTGTGATTACAGGTTTTGAACCAGCTGATATTATGCAGGGTATTCTCTGGCTACTGCACCAGCATATCAATAAATCTGCCAGGGTAGAAATCCAGTATTCCCGTGCCGTAACCTGGGATGGCAATAAAAAAGCACAAAGCCTGCTGCAAGAGGTGTTTATCCCCTGTGATGCGCAATGGCGGGGTTTGGGAGTACTGCCGGATAGTGGACTTGCAATCAGGAAAGAATACGCAGACTTTGATGCAGCCGTAAAACTGCCGGTAAGCGTAAAAGCAACAGTTGAACCTGTCGGCTGCCGTTGTGGCGATGTACTAACCGGCAGAATATTTCCAGCGGAATGCCCGCTGTTTGGCAAAGCTTGCCAGCCAGAAAAACCGGTGGGCGCATGTATGGTTTCCAGTGAAGGAAGCTGTGCAGCAGCCTGGCGGTATCAACAGAGCTGAATAAATGGAGCAGAAAAATTAACCCAACCCTTCTCGGCATAATCAAGGGCTTCAGACACCGGCACAAGCTGGCAAAGCTGCTGTCCGCAACACCTGCTGACCAGACTGTTTTATACCTGACCCCCAGGCTGCTATCCGAACACAACATACAGGCATTGGCACTTGATTTTGATGGTGTGCTGGCTCCCCACGGTGTTGACCAGCTTTCGCCAGAAATTGACAACTGGCTGCAAAACTGTTGCCAGCTTGTAGGTGCAGAAAAAATCGTTATCCTGTCCAACCGCCCCACAGCAGCACGTAAAGAAATGCTTGACCGCTGTTTTCCGGGTATACGCCTTGTTACCGGTGTCCGCAAAAAACCTTATCCTGATGGTCTGCATAAAACAGCAGAACTTACCGGTATCCCGCCTGAAAACATCTTAATGGCAGATGACCGGCTACTCACCGGCTGCCTGGCAGCTGTTCTGGCAGGGGCTGTACCTTTTTATATCCGCAAACCAGATGTCAGAATCAAAGGTAACCTGCGGGCAGAGCTGTTTTTTATGCTTCTGCGCTACCTTGAGCGGGGATATATACAACTAATCAGGTGGATTTGAATGAATACAAACCTTGCTTTACCAACCATTTACGCATCTTTACGTCAATACCTGCACGAACTGGCAGAAAGCGGCGTTGAAGGTTTGCCACTGGCAAACAATACAACTGCTGACAACAAAAGCATCCAGCCTTTTCCGTTACAAATACCTGCCACAGAACAGCAGGAAACCGTTGCCCTGCCCTTAGGCAAACTGTCTACGCTGGAGGAAATCCGCAGTTTTATGGGCAACTGTCAGCGCTGCAACCTTGCTGCCAGCCGCAAAAACCTGGTATTTGGCTGCGGCAATCCAAAAGCAAAACTTGTGTTTGTGGGGGAAGCACCAGGCGCAGATGAAGACCGTCAGGGTGAACCGTTTGTGGGTGAAGCAGGGCATATTCTAACCAGAATTATTAATGCAATGGGCTTTGAGCGTAGCGATGTCTATATCTGCAATGTCCTTAAATGCCGTCCACCAGGTAACCGCAACCCTGATAAAAATGAAATCACCACCTGTTCGCAATTTATGCTGGCACAGCTACAGGTAATTAAACCGGAAGCGGTGGTGGCACTTGGCACCTTTGCTGCACAAACCCTGCTGGAAACAAAGGAAGCTATTTCAAAACTGCGGGGTAAATTTCATCAGTATCAGGGTATACCGCTTATGCCAACCTTTCACCCTGCATTTTTACTGCGCAACAGAGCCAACAAGCAGCTTTACTGGGATGTGTGGGAAGACATGGTGATGGTTCTGAAACTGCTGGGGCTGCCGGTACCAGATAAGCAGAGGAAATAGTACCGCTAGAAGTCTGGCAGGTTCCTACCCCTCTTCCAGCCATTCACCAATAGTTTGCAGCCGTTCATTCCATTTATCTGACAAACGTTCTTGCAAAAATGCAAGCAACAGGCTGTCAAACAGTTGCAGACCAGCTTCCAGCAGGTAAACCCGTTCATAAAAAACAGCTTCCCGCTCTGTCATTCCATCCATTGCATCTTTTTCTATCTGTAGTGGCGGAGTTTTGAATGAGCCAAAGGTAAACAGCTCTCCATCCAGCACAAAACGCCATTGCAGTTCATCTTTTTCAATATAAAGGGCAGCGTTACTTAGCTGCTTACCGCTTTTAAGTGCTGTTCTGGCTTCCAGATAGCTGTTTTGTGAACCACTGACAACCACTTTCTGCGGACCTGCTTCTGTAGCTCCTTGCAACTGGATTTTGTCATCAATCCAGGCAGCAAACGGTTCACCCTGATCAAAATGCCCCTTTGTTGACACCTGAAAGCTGCTGTCATTAACCCCGCTGTGTAAAAGCCACAGCATAAACTCGGCACCAAGCCAGGTATTATGCTGAATTTCAGCCAGGGCAGCATCAGTATCAGCCTGATTCAGCTCGGCAAGCTGTGCTTTTTGCTGCTCATCAAGCAGGTTAAAAGCCCGCAAATAAGGATAAATCAGTTGCACCCGCAGGTTTTCAAAACTTTTTGCAAAAAGCTCTTCAAACCGTTCCCGCACTTTGGCTGATGTTGAAAAAAGCGTAAGCAGATTTGCTTCATACTGCCAGACAATATCAATCGTGGCTGGTGCAGGCAGTGTTTTGGTGAGTAATCCCAGCTTTACCCGCTCGGCTATCTCTTCTCTTTTTTGTTTGGAAAGCCGCTTCAGTTCAGGTCGTTTGGCAAGCTCTTCGGCTTCTGCGCGACCGGTATGGGATTTAAAAAGTGCGCCTGGTATGCGTCGCTGATCATGGCGATAGCTGAAAAGCAGGTAGTTATCCCGCCAGAAATCAGCTGCTGTTTCAAAACTTGGGGAATCTGAATGGTCAGTGCAGGTCCAACCTTCCGATGACTCTTCTGCTGACTGCTCTATGCTGTTGAAAATTCTGCCGGTGAGGCCGGCTGAAAACCACTCAAAGCGTTCTGACTGCGGTATTTCACCGATAATCCGATATTGGCTGAAGCTTACCGTGTTTGAGTAGATACCCATTATTTGTCAATCCTTTCCATTGGTGCGTCTAAAAACATAAAAACGCTGCAACAAAATAATCCCCACCACCAGTAAACTGCCCTGGGCAAACAGATCACCAATCTTCAGGTAGATGGAATCTGCGCTGCCTGGTGATACTTCGCCAGTCATTACCGCTTCCTTAAATAAAGGTGTCATCCCTTTTATATGCCCGTTTTGATCAATAATGGCTGTGATACCTGTGTTGGCAGCCCTCACCAGTGGTGTACGGGTCTCCACAGTACGAAACACAGCCATTGCAAGTTGCTGATAAGGTGCTGAAGAACGACCGAACCAGGCATCATTGGTGATGTTTACCAGCAAACGGCTGCCGCTGTTGATATGTTTACGCGCCAATTCGGGGAAAATAGCTTCATAGCAGACCAGCACACCAACCGGAAGCTTGTCTGCAAGCAGCGGTTTAATCTGTTCACCTGGTGCAAAATCACCAATACCATGTACCAGCTTGTTCACAAACGGCAAAAACCTGGCAAGGGGTACATACTCACCAAAAGGCACCAGATGGGTTTTGTCACTGCGCCCTGTTGTATCACCATGGCGATTAAGCAAAAATGCACTGTTAAGATATACCGTTTTACTGTTACGGCTTTCAAATGCCGGGCTGCCAAACAGTAAATTTGTATCAAGCTCAACAGCAAGCTTGCGGATACGATTGGCATTTGCACCATTATCCTGAAAAAAGAAAGGGGCAGCAGATTCAGGCCATACCACCAGATCAGGCTTAATCTGTCCAGCAGCCTGGCGGGTCAGCTTGCTGTAGGTATCAAGGGTGGATTCCAGATGTGCAGGAGACCATTTAACAGATTGATCAATATTACCCTGTATCAGGGCTATTTTTACAGGTGATGATGCCGGCAATGGTTGATGCAGCCTTTGAAAGCCGTACCAAAGCACGCCTGTAAGGGCAACCACCAGAATTATCGCACTTTTTGCCGGATAAGGCACCCTGGCACCGGTAACAGCACGCAGTATGCGATAAAGCACAACATTACCAAGTACAACCAAAGCGGTTATTCCGTAAGCTCCGGTCAGATCAGCTATCTGGATAAGTGGCAACAGCCGGTACTGCGAATATCCAAGCATTGTCCAGGGAAATCCGGTCAGCATAAAGCTGCGCAGATAATCAGCAGCCACCCATGCCAAGGGCAGGACAAGGGCGGATTTTACCCCGAAACGCTCACCAATCGCCACAGCCCAGGCAGCAGCAGCAGTAAACAGAGCCAGCCAGCAGGAAAGCAAAAGCCATAACGGGATAGCAGCCATTAACGGCAGATTGCCGTATGTAGTCATTACTATAATCAGCCAGTACAGCAGACCGGCATAGGCAACCAGACCTGATATAAAGCCTGTTTTAAAGGCAGCACGTCCTGTTTGTCCTTCAAGTGCTATTAACAAAGGGATGAGGGCAACCCACGCCAGAAAGGAAAACTCAGTGCGGGGAAAGGAAAGGACAACCAAAAGTCCGGAACAGACAGCCAGAAACGCCGGTAAACCCGGAAATGTTATTTCAGAAAGATTGGCATATTGCTTCATGCAGTTTCCGGCTCATCTGCTGGTTTGTGTATTTTCAGCTTTTTTACCCGTCGCGGATCAGCATCCAGCACTTCAAACTCCAGACCTGCCCCGAAAATTTTTGCACCAACAGCCGGTATACCATCGGCAAGCAATGTAACCAGCCCACCAACTGTATCAAACTGATCCCGTTCAATGCTCATACCAAACCGCTCTTCCAGCTCTTCCACAGGCAATCTGGCATCAGCTATCAAAGCACCATCTTGACCCACGTTGTATAATACCTGGTCAACATCATATTCATCCTGAATATCGCCAACAATCTGCTCCAGCAGGTCTTCAATGGTCACCAGACCTGCTGTACCACCATATTCATCAAGCACAATCGCCATATGCACCCTGGTTTTACGAAATTCCTGCAACAGCTCTTCCAGATTTTTGGTTTCAGGGGTAAAAAATGGCTGGCGCAGCAGTTTGCGGATGTTGATCTGTTCTGATTGCATCCCCCAGCATTTAAGCAGGTCTTTGGCGTAAAGCAGTCCGACGATGTTATCAAGATTTTCTGAAAATACCGGCAGGCGGGAGTGACCACAACTGATTACTGTATCAATTATTTCCCGCACTGAAGCATCTGTGGATATTGTTGCCATTGAAGTACGCGGTACCATAATCTCTCTGGCAACTGTGGAATCCAGTGCAAAGATAGCTCGGATCATCTCCTGTTCTTCTTCACCCACAACCCCGTCTTCCTTGCCCTCTTCAATCAGCTCCTGAATATCTTCTTCGGTCATCTTGCGACGACCGGTTAACATGCGGCAAACCGTATTCAGCAGACCACTATTTCTCCATCCACCACTGCCATCTTCCACCTTAAGTACCCCTCCTGCATCAGGATTTATGCAAGGTTGTAAAACCCTCTTCCTGCAATATTTTCCATAATTTTGCTTCTTTCAGCATCATCCGTTTTGCTTCTTCTTCTCCGCTGCGTTCATGGTCATAACCAGCCAGATGTAATATTCCGTGCAGCAGTAAAAAAATCAACCGTTGGTAACCATCAACACCGCTTTCAGCAGCTTCTCTGGCTGCTGTATCAGCCGAAATAACCACATCTCCAAGTATGTTTTCAGCCAGGTGGGCAAACTCACCTTCCTGCATGGAAAAGGAGATAACATTGGTGGGGCGATCTTTTTGCAGGTAATCCCTGTTTAAACGGCGGATGGTACGATCGCCAACAATTGTGATGGAAATTTCGGTTCCATCAGGATATCCCAAGGCGTTTAAGATTCTCTGTGTTGCCATCCTGATCATTTTTAGCGGAGCCCGATGGCGTTGCTGCCGGTTTTGTACCATTATCTGCATCTGCTTTTTTACCTCCACTGCCGGTTTTATGTACAGGTTCGGGATATTCAATACGGTGATGATAGATGGCACAAAGAATGCGGTTAAAACTTTTGGCTATTTCATGCAGGTTTTTTAAAGTCAGTTCGCACTCATCAAGTTGACCATCAGTAAAAATCCGGTTAACCAGCTTTTGCACCATCCCCTGGATTCTGTCCGGCGTGGGATTTGAAAGCGTGCGGGAGGCAGCCTCAACAGCATCTGCCAGCATTACCAAACCTGCTTCACGGGTTTGTGGCTTTGGTCCCGGGTAGTGGTAATCCTGCTCATCAAGGGGTTGTCCGCTGCTTTCTGCCTGTTGTCTGGCCTTATCGTAGAAAAAGCGGATTAAGGATGTGCCGTGGTGCTGGCGGATTACATCAATAATCGGCTGCCCCAGCCTGTGCGCCCGTGCCATTGCCTCCCCCTCTTTTACATGGGAGATAAGGATAAGGGCAGACATGTTGGGAGAAAGTTTGTCATGGCGATTTTCCCCGCCCTGCGTATTTTCAATAAAGTATAACGGCTTTGCCACCTTGCCTATATCGTGATAATAGGCAGCAACCCGCGCCAGCAAAGGGTTAGCACCAATCGCCTCAGCAGCAGCCTCCACCAGGTTGCCAACTATAACACTATGGTGATAAGTGCCGGGAGCCTTGATCATCAGCTCCCTTAAAAGCGGTGAGTTGAGGTTTGCCAGTTCAAGTAGTTTTATGTTGGTGGTGTAGTGGAACAAGGATTCAAATATCGGTGTAAATGCCGATACCAGCATGGCAGAAATCAAGGCTCCTGCCAGGGCAAATACGGCAATATATATTGTCTGCATGGTAAAAAGTGCGCCGGAAATAGTCTGAAAACAAATTACCATTGCCAGGTTGACCACTGCCAGCTTGCTGCCTGCTGCATAGATTGAATTGCGGTCCCGGCACTGGCGCACACCATGGGCACCAACCAGACTGCCCAGCAGGGCGTAAATTACAATATACATATTGCCATTAAAAAGAATGCCAAGAAGCGGTGCCAAAACCACACTGAAAACCAGTGCAATTTCGGAGTTTAAAAGCATCCGCACCAGCATTGCTCCAGCAGCAAACGGAAAAAGATAATAATAGGAAGCAGCAGAAACAGCCGGAAAAGCAGCACCGATATTGGCAGTAATCAGCAATGAAAGCTTGAAAACAAAAGTACTGCTTAAAAGCATGATTGCAATGGTTAAAATATCGCGGTTGGTGGGATTAAACTTGCGAATATTGCGACAGGCAAAGCGGTAGGGAAAGTAAAAAAGAATCAGCACCAGACCAAAGATGCCAAGTGCAACATATACAGTGCCTTCACCGCGGCTTGCCTGATAAATCATTTGCAGTTTTTTGGCTTGCTCCTGAGTTACCCGGTCACCGGTACGTACAATCATTTCACCTTTCTGGATACGGTACAGCACCGGTTTTACCGCATCAACAGCAGTGCTTTTACGGGTTTCACTGCTATCCTGATTATACAGGATATTGGGCTTGATCATACGGGAGCAGATGTTAAGCAGATGATGGGCAAGGTTGTTATTATCCAGTCCTTCAAGTCTGGATTCCAGCAAAATCCGGCGGGCTTCGGCAATCTCGACAATCTTCTCTTTGCTGTTTAATGTACCGGCTGATTTACCTGCTGCATCACGCAGCTCAATCCCACGCTGAAGGTCTGAGTTAAAAACCTTGGCATCCAGTACAATCCATTGTTTATACAGCTCATTTAACTGTTGGCGGATTGCCAGAAGCACTTCTTCGGGCTTGCGTATTTTAAGCAGTGCACCAAGCTCTGCATCAGACAGCCTTATTTCAAGATGGGATTCCAGCAGATCACTAAGCTCTGATTTCCTTGCATCGGACTTCTCTTCCTGAAGATCAGTAACCGCTGTCAGTGCTTTTTTAAAACTATTGCTGATGGTTATGGCAGCATTACTGCTGACTGTATAAACAAGCGGAGAGTTGTTTGCAGCTTCTTCGCGCAGTTGCGCAGTCAGTTGCTGATCCTCCAGCAGATAATCCTGATTGGCACGGATATCGGAAGTGGCTATCTCGCCTTTTAAGTAAAGTGCCGTGGTCAGATGCTGGCTGGGCATAAGGACAAGGGTTAAAAACGCTGCCGTAATCAGCATAAGCACACGGTTACGCTTGGCTGTTTCGGTGTTTGCAAGCCAACGGTCTACTGTTTCCAGCAGCCTTATGAGCAGCTTGTGGAGATAGTTTCTCGGTGAATTATCCGGAATATGTACAGAAGGGTCAGGCATAGGCCATTAAAAGTGCGGAGGTTTTTGTATTTTGTCACAGATTGTAGTTTTCATGGTAGTGGGCGATTATAACTGTTAACTCAGCCAGCTGTCAAACTGTCAAAGCTCGGTAATTTGTGAGCCTGTTATCTCAACATCAGGCCAGCTTTCATAAATCCAGTTATCCAGCCGCTCAAGAACATTGCGGGCAATGGTCTTGTCAGGGCTGATGGAAACAAAACCAAGCACAGCAACACAACGGTTATCCTGCCTATCCACCTCGGCACAGGCAACATTAAAACGGTTGCGGCTACGCGCAAGAATGCTTTTAACAATGCCCCGCTTTTCTTTCAGGGAAAAGGTCGGCAGGCTAAGGTGAAGTTCAAGACAAAAGACAAACATTTAATGCTCCGTATTTGCCACCCTGCGCCTTTGTGCATAAGTGGCATAGTTGAAAAGGAACCCTTACAGGACGGAAACTTAACAGGCTTTTGAAAAACGTTATGAGGAAGGCTGGATACAAGGCGCACGGAACGCAGCGACGAGGCATAACAAATAGTTAGCCGAGGAAGCGAGTACCGCGCAACGTAGTAGACAGCCGCCGCAGTAGTTTTTCAAAGCTCTGTTAAATAGTAACAATTTGACGCTAACTGACTGTATGTGCTATTTTTTCATGTTCTCAAGCTACAGTTAACAAATTACTTTGTACAGCACTTTTCACAGATCATATGGTGTAACCTATCATGCTTAATCGTTTGCTGCTTTTCGCCTTTTGCGCACTGCTTTGCAGCTGTGCCATCAACTCCCCTGCCACAGTGCCTTCTGATAACTTCCGTGAGGCTGGTACAGCCATCGGGCTTTATGCCCAGGCGCGTATAGCCTGGACTGAAGGCAATGCCGAGCGTGCCATTTTGCTTTGTCGTGAAGCCCGTGCAGCAGATCCGGACAGCCCCTACCCCATGGTTTTAGAGGCTGACATTCTGCTTAAAACAGGCAGAGTGCAGGAAGCTTTGGCTTTGCTCGAAAAAACCACCCAGGTTGCCCCTGATTTTCGTGATGCCCACCTGCTGGCAGGCAGTATCCTTGCATCCCTTGGCAAGGATAACGAGGCAATACCCTATCTGCGCAAGGCTGTGGAGTTTGATCCTGGGAAAGAAGAAGCAGCTATCCAGCTTTCAACAATCCTGATCAGACAATTTGAATATGAAGAAGCGGTAAATATCCTTAAAAACCTAGTTAAAAACAGACCAGAATCCGCATTGGGTAATTATTATCTTGGCAAGGCCTACGCCCAGATGAGGCTGTTTAAAGATGCTGCGCAGTATTACAAACAAGCTTTGCAGCTGCGACCGGACATGACCCAGGCAGCGATAGATCTGGCAATAACCTACGAAGCAATGGGTGAAACTGATCTGGCAATAAACACCTACCGCGATCTTCTGGAGGATGCTGAAAACCGTACTCCTTTATTGCACAGACTGGTGCAGCTTGCCATTTCTGGCAGGCGTTATGAAGAAGCACTTGGCTACCTTGAACGCCTAAACGAGATGGGGATGGGCAATTCTGAAAACAGCCGTAAAATCGGTCTGATATACCTGGAGCTGGAACGTTACGACGAAGCAATCACGCTTTTTAACGAGATGCTGACCAAAGAGCCGGATGATTATCTGCTGCACCTATACCTGGGTTCTGCATATGAGGAAAAAAACATGCTGGAGCAGGCAAAAGACCAGTTTGAGCAGATTCCCGACCATAATCCGGCTTATCCGGAAGCAATGGGACGCATAGCCTCCATACTGCGTGAGCAAGGTAAAACTGCACAAGCCGAAGAATTACTGAAAACCGCTATTGAGAAAAACGGTTCAGCAGTTGAACTGCATCTTTACCTTGCTGCCCTTTATGATTCCGCAGATAACAGTAAAAAAGCCCTGGAACATCTGCGTTCCATTGAAGACGATTTTCCCAATGAGCCACGCCTGCATTTTAGAATGGGAGTTTTGCTGGACAAGCAAAATGACAAACATGGCTCCATAGAACAGATGAAAAAAGTAATCGAGCTTAACCCTGACGATGCCCAGGCTCTTAATTATCTGGGTTACACCTATGCAGAAATGGCAATCCATCTGGATGAAGCCTTGTCTTACATAAACCGCGCCCTTGCCCTGCGCCCTGATGATGGTTTTTTTATTGATAGTCTGGGCTGGGTTTATTACCAGATGAAAAAATATGATCAGGCGATTAAGTACCTTAAAAAAGCTGTCAAACTTGTACCTGAAGACCCGACCATTACAGAACATCTGGCAGATGCCTATGCAGCCCGCAAAGATGCCAAAAACGCGCTTAAATACTACAAAAAAGCCAAAACCCTGGATCCTGCCAAAGAAGAGCTATCCATAAAAATCCAGCAGCTTTTACGTTTGGAATCTGCAACACCATGAGCATCAGCAATATCTGCAAAGAGTTTAAAGTGGCTTTTTATCTCCTGCTGCCCGCTCTTTGCCTAATGCTGATTACTGCTTGCAACAACCAACCAGACCAGCAAGCAACAGCAACATTACGACAAAACAGCAGTGATATTGCTCCAACAGATGGCGATACCCTGGTGGAAGGGACTATTGGTGAAGCTTCCACCCTTATCCCGATTCTGGCATCAGACAGTGCCTCCCACAGCGTGGCAGCCCAGATATATAATGGTTTAATCAAATATGACAAAAATCTGGTGTTAACCGGTGATCTGGCTGAATCCTTTGCTGTTGCCACAGATGGATTGACCATCACATTTAAGCTGCGCCGCAATGTAAAATGGCATGATGGTGCGCCATTTACTGCAAAAGATGTCCTATACACCTACAAGGTGATCATTGATCCCAAAACCCCCACAGCCTATTCCGAGGATTTCAAGCAGGTTGCATCGGTCACAACTCCGGATGACTACACTGTTGTTGTGCGTTACTCCAGACCATTTGCACCGGCACTGGCCTCCTGGAGCACAGGTATATTGCCTGCCCACCTGCTGGAAGGAAAAGATATTACCCAAAGTCCGTTAGCCCGCAATCCGGTTGGTACCGGTCCATACCGCTTTAAGGAATGGATTGCCGGACAAAAGATTGTACTTGAAGCCAACCCCGATTATTTTGAAGGTCGCCCCCACCTGGACAGGCTGGTTTACAGGCTGATACCAGACACATCCACCATGTATATGGAGCTTAAAGCTGGCGGCGTGGATATGATGGGACTTACTCCTGTACAGTACGCCCGTCAGACCGAAAACCAGCGTTTTCTGAAGGCCTTTAACAAATACCGCTACCCATCAAACAGCTATCTTTATCTTGGCTATAACCTGCGCCACCCGCTTTTTAAAAACAAACAGGTAAGACGAGCCATAACTGCCGCAATCAACAAGGATGAACTTATCCAGGGAGTGCTTTTTGGCATGGGACAAAAAATCCATGGACCAATCATTCCAGGTAGATGGGCTTACAATCCAACTGTTCCCGAACCTCAATTTAACCCAGAAAATGCAAGGCAAATGCTGCAAAAAGATGGATGGATAGCAGGTGAAAACGGCATTTTACATAAAAATGGCAAACCATTACGCTTTACCATCCTCACCAATCAGGGAAACCAGCAGCGGCTGATGACAGCGCAGATTATTCAGCAAAGACTTGCACAGGTGGGTATCGATGCACAGATAAGAGTGGTGGAATGGGCTGCTTTTTTAAAGGAATTTATCGACAAAGGCAACTTTGAGGTAGTACTGCTGGCCTGGAGTGTATCCCAAGACCCTGATATTTATGACATCTGGCATTCAAGCAAAACAAATCCTGGCGAGCTTAACTTTATCGGCTACGCTAATAAAGAGATTGATGAACTGCTGGAAGCAGGACGCAACACCTTTGATCTGGAAAAACGTAAAAAAGCTTACTTCAGGATACAGGAAATACTGGCTGAAGAACAACCATACACCTTTTTATACGTACCGGACGCCCTGCCGGCAGTATCCTCCCGCATCAGGGGAATAGAACCTGCGCCTGCCGGAATCGGTCATAACATCATCAAATGGTATGTACCCAAAATGGAGCAAAGGTATGAGTAAAAAGAAACAAAGTGTTTCCATCGTCCGCTCTTCAGCAGCAGAATACCTGACTTTTGTGGCAGCCAGCGGTCAAGGCGGTGTGGAGGCGGTGTATGCCGATGAAAATATCTGGCTGACGCAGAAAATGATGGCAACTCTCTACGATGTGCAGACCCACACCATCAACTATCATCTGAAAAAAGTCTTTTCAGACAGTGAGTTGCAGGAAAATTCAGTTATTCGAAATTTTCGAATAACTGCCGCTGATGGCAAAAACTACGATACCAAGCACTACAACCTGCAGGCCATTATTGCCGTAGGCTATAAGGTTAACTCCGAGCGGGCGGTGCAGTTTCGCAAGTGGGCAACCACGGTTGTCGAAGAGTTCACCATCAAGGCCTATGTGATGGATGACGAGCGCATCAAGCAGGGCGGCTCCATCCTCACTGATCAATATTTTGAAGAACAGCTTCAACGCATCCGCGAGATTCGGCTTTCGGAGCGCAAATTCTATCAGAAGATCACCGATATCTACGCCACGGCCATTGATTACGATGTGACGGCGCAAGCCACCAAACGCTTTTTTGCCACACTGCATTGGGCTATCCACGGACATACGGCGGCGGAAGTGGTGTACCAGCGCGCTGGTGCCGAGAAGCAAAACATGGGGCTGACGAGCTGGAAGGATGCGCCACACGGGAAAATCCAGAAATTCGATGTGGTGATCGCCAAGAACTATCTTTCCGAAGATGAGTTGGCGCAGTTATCGCGCTTGGTGAATGCCTATCTTGAAATAGCAGAAGATATGGCTAAACGCCGTATTCCCATGACCATGCAGGATTGGGAAACACGGCTCAACCGCTTTATTGAAGCGACGGATCGTGAAGTATTGCAGGATGCCGGCAAGGTGACAGCAGAAATTGCCAAAGCCCACGCCGAAACCGAATTCGAGAAATACCGCATCGTGCAGGACAGGTTGTTTCAGAGCGATTTTGATCGGCTGGTACTACAGCTGGAAAATGAAAAAACAGAGGACGAGGCATGAGCACCCTCATACAAAACCACATTACGGACCGCTTGTCGCTGCGCCCGCCGGAATCAGTCATAACATCATCAGATGGTATGTACCCAAAATGGAGCAAAGGTATTAGCAGAACTTTATTAAAGGCTTATTATACCTTTGCTTGATTGCTTTGTTGTTGAGCTTTTTCTCGGTGCTCTACCCTGCCAGTAGTTTGCTGCCCACATAATGGTTAGCAAATTGCAAGGCGATTCTGCCGCTGTTATCACCTTTCTGGCGGCACCACAAGATGGCTGCTTCCCTTGCTTCTTTATCCCATTTAACTGTGCCACCCTGTTTTTGCGCCAGTCGCTCCACCCATTGGCTGGCAACCTCCAGAAATTGATCCTGGCTGAATGGATGAAAGCCAACCCACAGTCCAAAGCGTCCAGAAAGTGATATTTTTTCTTCCACTGCTTCACCGTGGTGAATTTCGTTGTTCACCAGCATGGCTCCACGGTTGTCGCTTTCATATTCAGGCAACAGGTGCCGACGGTTTGAAGTAACATAAATAAGGACGTTATCCGGCGGGGCATATACAGAACCATCCAGGGCACTTTTCAGCATTTTGTAGCTTGATTCACCGGTTTCAAAGGAAACATCATCGGAAAAAAGCAAAAAGCGGTACGGCTGCCCTTTAATGGCATCAACCATGGCTGGCAAATGCACCAGATCATCTTTATCAACCTGGATAACCCGTAAGCCTTCTGTAGCATAGCGGTGCAAAAGCGCACGTACCAATGATGATTTTCCTGTGCCCCGTGTACCCCACAAAAGGCAGTTGTTGGCAGGAAAACCGGCAATAAACTGGCGGGTATTTTCTTCAACCACGCGTTTTTGCTGATCAATTCCCAGCAGGTCATCAAGGTGCATTGATTCAATTTCCGGCACCGGATCCAGGTAGCCACCACTACCGCGCCTGCGCCAGTTGGCAGCATGTACATCTGTCCAGTTTATCTCCGGGGCTGGTTTTGGCAACATCAACTCAACAGCCGTTAATACCCTGCGTAACTGCTCTGTAAGTTCTTTGTCCAATGTTATTGAAGGCATCTGACCACCTCTTTAAATCAAATAAGGGCGAGAAATTTCTCGCCCTGCTGTGAAAGTCAATATCTGGAGCTATGGGAGTCTGACCTTAACAGGCTTTCGAAAAACGTTATGAGGAAGGCTGGATACAAGGCGCACGGAACGCAGCGACGAGGCATAACAAATAGTTAGCCGAGGAAGCGAGTACCGCGCAACGAAGTAGACAGCCTCCGCAGTAGTTTTTAAAAGCTCTGTTAAAGGATTTCCAGCAGCTCAACCTCATAAATCAAATCTTCACCTGCCAATGGGTGGTTGGCATCAAAGGTTACGCTGTCATCGCTAACTTCAATGATCACCACCTCAAACTCTTCGTCTTCATCCTCAGCTCCCAGGACAACAAGGTCACCAACCACCGGCTCCATATCTTCAGGCAGGTCGCTTTTAGCAATCGCCAACACTGCCTCCGGATCGTATTCACCAAAAGCATCGGTAGCAGGGATTTTAACCGTTACTTTCTCGCCTGGCGAGATGCCAATCAATGCTTCCTCAACAGCCGGAAAAAAATCTTCATTGCCGATTGTAAGCTCAAAAGGCTCAACCTCGCAGCACTGCTCATCTTCACAGCAGGAGATACCTTCACGGGTAGACTCAAAAACTTCACCATCTTCCAATGTTCCTACAAAATGCACCTTAACCTTGTCACCTTTTTTCGCTTTACCCATTATCTGTTTTACCTTTCGTAAGCCGTAACAGCTTGTTGATAAGTCCATAAATTTTAAGGACTTTTATTGATATTTAACTGCCAGTTCCTGTAACCTGTCCATCTGCAAAACAGTGATTTTCCTGCCTTCAATTTCAATAATCCCCTCTTCTCTCAGTTTACGGAAGGTGCGGGAGATGGTTTCACCGGCTGTTCCCAGCTGCGAGGCAAGCTCACCTTTTTTGATGCCCAGCTCAAGGTAGGTGATGCCGTCATATCTAGTGGATTTTTCATCTGCAAGCGTGACAAGAAATGAAGCCAGACGCGAGGTTACATCTGCAAAAGTCAATTCTTCAATCTGACGGGCAAAGCGTCTTAATGAAAGTGAAAGCGAAACCACCAGGTTAATGGTGAATTGGGGATTGGCGGACATAAGTTCCATAAATCCCTTACGCGGGATAAACAGTGCCTCGCCTGCCTCCAGCGCGCGGGCTTCAGCCGGATAGCTACCATCACCGAAAAAAGCTGCCTCGGCAAAGGTTTCTCCTGCGTGAACAAAATGTAAAACCTTTTCGCGACCATCAGCTGATACACGGCACAGTTTCAGGTAACCATCAAGCAGCAGATAAAAGCCTTCCGCCTTTTCCCCTTCACTGAACAAAACCTCACCTTTTAAAAAACTGCGACGGGTAAGAATAGCAGCCAACTCTTCAAGATCAGACTTTTCAAGACCCGAAAAAAGCAGGGTTTTTTTCAGATGTTCCACAAGTTTCATTTTATCAATCCTGTACAAACTTTAAAGTCTATTTCAGAAAAATAGACACCTTCTCAGCCACCTGCTCCGCAGTCAATCCAAACTTTTCTGCCAATACTTCGGCAGGTGCCGAAGCTCCAAAATGTTCAAGACCAATAAATAGCCCCTCTTCACCCAAAAGACGGGCAAAAGATTCTCCACGACCAGCTTCCATTGCTACCCTTTTCACCCCGCAAGGCAGTAAGGATGCGCGGTATTCCTTAGGCTGCGCCATAAAGGTGGTAACATCAGGTACAGATATGATTCTTGCCTGCACACCTTTTTCTGCCAGCAGATCAGCGGCAGCCAGTGCCAAAGACACTTCCGATCCGGAAGCCATCAACACCACAGCAGGGTTGTTTGCATCACGCAACAGATAGCCACCACGCAGCGGTAACTGGTTGTCAAAATCAGCAATACGCGGAAGAACCGGCAGTTTCTGGCGGGTTAGTATCAATGCTGTGGGACCATTTTGGTATTTGATGGCAGCATACCAGGCAAGTGCAGTTTCCAGCGCATCGGCTGGTCTGATTACCTGCAAGCCAGGAATAAGCCGTAAGGAAGCGGTCTGTTCAATCGGCTGGTGAGTCGGTCCATCTTCACCAACAGCGTAGGAATCATGGGTAAAGATGTAGATTACCTGTTGCTTCATCAATGCAGACAGGCGGATTGCTCCACGGCAATAGTCGGAAAAAACCAGGAAAGTTGCGCAGTAAGGAGTAAAGCAACCGTAAAGAGAGATGCCATTACAGATCGCTGCCATGGCATGTTCACGGATGCCGAAATGCAGGTTACGACCATCAAAAACACCTGGTTTGATGGATGCCGCACCTTTGATGTCACTATTATTGGAGGGGGACAGATCAGCAGAGCCACCAACCAGATTTGGCAACAGCTCTGCTGCTTTTTGCAATACTGCACCGGATAGGGCACGTGTTGCACCATCTTTACCGGCAATGGATGCAATAAGTTCTTCAGCCAGGTTCTGCGGAACTTCCTTTTGCCAGTATTTATCCCAAAGCAGAGCTTTTTCCGGATTGGTTTGGTACCATTTTGTAAAGCCTGCCTGCCATGCCTTGTATTCTTCCTGCAAAAAATCGACCCGTTTCTTACACAGTTCTGACAGATCAGCAGGAACCGTAAAAGCTGGCTCATTCCAGCCAAGGTTAACCCTGGTAGCTTCAAGCTCATCGCCACCAAGTGGTGAGCCGTGGGAGCTGGCAGAACCTTGCTTGCCTGGCGAACCATAGGCGATATCAGTGGCAGCGATAATCAGGGAAGGTTTACCGGTTTCTGCAACTGCCTTTTGCAGTGCGTCACTTACCTGCTGATGATCCTGACCATCCACTTTTTGCAGGTGCCATCCGGCTGCCTCAAAACGTCTGGCAACATCTTCAGACCAGGCAATGCCTGTATCACCTTCAATGGTGATGCTGTTGCTGTCATACAGGTAAATCAGGTTACCAAGTCCCAAATGCCCTGCCAAAGCTGCCGCTTCATAGCTTATCCCTTCCTGAAGATCACCATCGCCTACCAAAGCGAAAACCTTATGGGTAATCGGTGCAAAATCAGGGGTGTTAAACTGTGCTGCTGCCATTTTTGCTGCCAAAGCCATCCCTACCCCATTGGCAACACCCTGACCCAATGGTCCGGTGGTTACTTCCACACCACAAGTATGCCCGTATTCCGGATGTCCCGGGGTTTTACTATCCCACTGGCGGAAGTTTTTCAGCTCTTCCATCGGCAGATCAAACCCGAACAGGTGCAGCAAAGAGTAAAGCAGCATTGAGCCATGACCAGCTGAAAGCACAAACCGATCACGGTTCACCCATTTGGTATCTGCCGGATTAAAGTTTAAAAAGCCACTCCAAAGGGCAACTGCCATATCAGCAGCCCCCATCGGCAAACCTGGATGGCCGGAGTTTGCTTTTTCAATTGCTTCAGCAGAAAGTACACGCACAGCATTGGCACAACGTAAAGCTTGTTGATCAGTAAAAAACGTGGACATAGTTAAGAATCCTTTCATTTACGATTAAACAGACAGCCATTCCGCATCAAACAAAGTGAAATTAAGTCTCGGAACCCTAAAAATGGCTAAAACCTGGTTTATGCGGTTCAAATATTGACCCATCAGGTAAAAATGCCTGTACCAGACCTGAATTTGTGAGCTTACCAACAACTGTCAGCAAAACACCAGCCTTTTTTCCTGTCTGCATAATTACATCACGATGCTTTGGTGCAGCAGTAAAACAAAGCTCATAATCCTCACCACCGCAAGCAGCCATCTGCCACGGGTAAGCTTGCTGCTGATCGGCAAATGTACAAAAATGGCTTGAAAGCGGTATGCTATTTAGGTGTATTTCTGCACCTGTGGCAGATTGTTCACAGATATGTCCAAGGTCTGCCAGCAAGCCATCACTTATATCAATCATGCTGGAGATAATATTTTCACCAGTTTCAGCAGAGGTCGCCTCAGCCAGCATTAAAGCCAGTTGGCAGCGTGGTTGCGGATCAAGGTGACGTGACAGCAGAAATTGATCACCAGCCCGTATACCATTTTCCAGCAAATACAGACCGGCTGCAGAATCACCAAGGGTACCGGATACCCAGATTTCATCACCAACCTGTGCAGTATTGCGTTTTAAGATACGTTCTGGTTGCTGCATACCCAGTATGGTGATTGAAATCATCAATCCATTTTGCGAGCTGCAAGTATCACCGCCAGCCAAAATGCAGCTATGCTGTTCAGCTTGTTCAGCAATGCCGTTTAGCAGTTCATCAACAAAAGCAGTTGATAATTTTGGCGGAATCGCCAGTGAGAGAAAAAAATAGCGTGGCTTTGCACCCATGGCAGCAATATCGGAAAGGTTTACGCTAAGAGCTTTACGCCCAAGTAAATGCGGACTGGTGTAATCAAGTCTGAAATGCACATCTTCAAGCAGCAAATCCGTTGAAACCAGCAATTGCTCCCCTGCTTTGGGGGAAATAATCGCTGCATCATCACCAATCCCCAGCTCGGGCAGAGCAGGTTGTTTGAATTTTTTACTGATCCGGCGGATCAGATCAAACTCGCCAGGCTTACTCATTTAAATCCCTTAAACGGTTGTTTTTACTCTCCCAAGTAGGTGTAGCCCAGCAACGTCCTGTCCAGCAGCTCAACAAAATGACTACTTTCTTCTATGGAAATCTTGCGGCGTGCCACATCTTTTTCCAAATGATCACGCACACGTTTCAGGATTTCTGGTCCTTTGTACTGAACATATTTCAAGGTTTCCCAGGTCACATCGCCATTGATTACTGTATCAATCATATAGCCTGTTTTTTTGTTAAAAGTGATATGAACAGCGTTGGTATCACCAAAAAGATTATGCAAATCACCAAGAATTTCCTGATAAGCACCGATCAGGAAAAACCCGATAAAGTAGTTTTCATCTTTTTTTGTTTTATGCAAGGGCAGATATTTTGTACGGCCACTTTCACCAACAAAACTGGTGATTTCACCATCAGAATCACAGGTAATATCAGCAACCGATGCCATTACATCCGGCTTTTGGTTTAACCGCTGAATCGGCATAATCGGAAAAAGCTGATCAATTGCCCAGGAATCAGGAATGGATTGAAACAGGGAAAAGTTGGCAAAGTAGGTCTGACGCAGATGTAGTTGGAAATTCTGCATTTCTTCAGGTATGGGCTTAAGCTTTTCAACTATACTATTGATTTTACGGATGATTTTTGTGTAATACCATTCTGCAATTGAACGCTCTTTAAGAGACATATAGCCAAGGTTGAAAAGGCTTACCGCTTCATTGATCAGCTGCAATGTGTCGTGGTAATCCTCCCGCAAAGAATAGCGGTCAAGGCTTTTGTAAATATCTTGCAATTTGCGGACAGTTGGGGCTATTTTCTCGGAATTTTCGAGTATCTCCTCAAAATCCGGCATTAGTTTTTGTGTGTCTGTGTTCAGCACATTTGTAACCATTACCGAATAATGCGCCACTGTTGCACGACCTGATTCTGAAATGATATTAGGGCACTCCACCCCTGCCTCGTCACAAATATTTTTGATCTGGTAGATGGCATCATTGGCATACTCTTCCATTGTGTAGTTTACACTGGAAAATGAGCTGGATTTGGAGCCATCGTAATCAACCCCCAGACCTCCGCCCAGATCAATGTAGCGCACATCCACACCCAGTTTACGCATTTCAGCATAAATACGGGCAGCTTCAATAAGGGCAGTTTTAATCTTGTCTATTTTGGTAACCTGACTGCCGATATGTGAATGCAGCAGATGAACACAATCCAGCATTTCTGCTTCTTCAAGAAGCTTGATGGCTGCCATGATTTCAGACATACGTAGCCCGAACTTGGCATCTTCACCGCCGGAAGTTGCCCATTTGCCAGTACCACGGGACGACAGTTTTACCCTGATACCCAGTAAAGGCCGAATGCCGGTTTTTTGTGCAAGCTCGATGATTTTTTCCAGCTCAAACAGTTTTTCCACCACAATGGTAATCTGGTAACCAACTTTGGTAGCGTACAGAACTGTCTCTATATATTCGGAATCTTTGTAACCATTGCAGATTATCGGCAGATTGTTACCGGTGGAGATAGCAATTCCGGCAACCAGCTCGGGCTTTGAGCCAACTTCAAGACCAATATTATAGCGTTTGCCAAAGTTTGCTATTGCCTCCACAACCTGACGTTGCTGATTTACTTTGATAGGATAGAAAAGCTGATAACCTGCCGGATACTGATTTTCAGTAATGGCATTACGAAAAACCCGATTTATGGATGCAATCCTGCCGTGCAGAACATCCATAAAACGAAGCAAAATCGGCGGTTTAATCTTCCTTTTAATCAGGTCATCAACCAGTACCCGCAGATCAATGGAGTTTTTGGAGTTGGATGAAGGGTGTACGCAGATATTTCCCTTTTTATTGATGGAAAAAAGATCAGCACCCCAGTTGGTAATATTATAAACTTTGGCAGATTCTGCTATAGACCAACGCTCCATAATCTGCACCCTCCTTGATTTTATCGACAACAAAGGGGGAAGCGTGGCTACTGCACTATTCCCCCTTTATTTTAAAGCCAGAAGTTTTACTCCGGTCTGTTTTTAATCTACAACTTCTTCCAGAGTCTGACCAAGTGCTGCTTTGCGGGAAAGCTTGATTTTGCCATTTTTATCAATACCAATACACTTTACCAGCACCTGGTCACCTTCTGAAAGAATGTCACTGACATTTTTAACTCTGGTTTCATCAAGTTCTGAAATATGCACAAGACCATCAGTATTGGGCAAAATCTCGACAAAGGCACCAAACTCCATAATCTTTTTTACAGTTCCCATGTAAAGCTTGCCTTCTTCAGCTTCATCGGTCAGCCCGCGAATCATCTGTATAGCAGCATCACAAGCTGCTTTGTCGGCACTGGCAATATTGATTTTACCGGTATCTTCAATATCAATGCTGACACCAGTGGTCTCAGTAATACTGCGGATGGTTTTACCACCAGAACCGATTACGTCACGGATACGGTCAGGCTTGATAAAGATGGTGGTAATGCGTGGTGCAAACGCCGAGAGATCAGCACGGGGAGTGGACAGGCATTCTGCCATTTTACTGAGCAGATGCAACCTGCCTGTTTTTGCCTGTTTTAATGCCTGCTGCATAATATCTTTGCTGACTCCGGCAATCTTTATATCCATCTGCAAAGCTGTAACTCCATCGGCAGAGCCTGCCACTTTGAAGTCCATATCACCAAGGTGATCTTCATCACCAAGAATGTCAGTTAAAATAGCGACCTTATCACCTTCCTTGATCAGCCCCATGGCAATACCGGCAACCGGTGCTTTAATCGGCACACCTGCATCCATAAGTGACAAACAGCCACCACAGACCGTAGCCATTGATGAAGAACCGTTACTTTCCAGAGTTTCAGCAACAATCCGGATGGTGTAAGGGAAAGCATCATGATCCGGCAGAATTGCCGAAATGGCTCTTTCTGCAAGCATACCATGACCGATTTCACGACGGCCCGGGGCAAGGCGGAAACTGGTTTCACCAACTGAGAACGGTGGAAAGTTGTAATGCAGCATAAACTGCTTGCGGTATTCGCCATAAAGTGAATCCATCCGCTGCTCATCCTGGGATGTGCCAAGGGTTGCTGCTGCCAGCACCTGGGTCTCACCACGGGTAAAAAGTGCCGAGCCGTGGGTACGTGGCAAAAGACCGGCTTCCATGGCTAAAGGTCGTACAGTAACCGTATCGCGACCATCAATACGGATACCGGTTTCAATAACGTCATTACGCATCCGGTTGTATTCGATTTCACCAATGAAGTCTTTAATCTCTTTTGCAGCATCAGGATAATCATCTGCAAGTTCAGTCAGTATGTCTGTTTTTATTTGTGCAATAGCTGCGTAACGCTCTTGCTTGCTTCTTATTTTAAAGGCCTGGGCAACCCTTTCTGAAGCCAGCTCGGCTACTTTTGCCTTAAGCTCTTCATTAACAGTAGGCGGCTCAACTTCACGCTTACTGACAGCAACTTTCTCTGCTAAAAGCTCCTGGGCAGTCAGAATCCCCTGTATCTGATCCTTGGCAAAGAAAATCGCCTCCAGCATATCTTCTTCTGATACAAAGTCAGCTTCACCTTCCACCATAAAAATTGCATCACGACCAGCGGCAACCACAATCTCCATATCACTGCTTTTCATCTGTTCAGCAGTGGGGTTGGCAACAAACTGCCCATCAACACGTCCAACCCGTACTCCGGCTATCGGACCGTTAAATGGGATATCAGAAACCATTAGTGCCGCAGATGCACCAATCATGGATAAAATGGCTGGATCATGATCTTCTTCGGCAGACAGTACCGTTGCCATTACCTGGGTATCACAAAGGTAACCTTCCGGAAAAAGAGGACGAATCGGTCTGTCAATAAGGCGGCTGGTTAAGGTTTCATCCTCAGAAGGGCGACCTTCGCGTTTGAAGAAACTGCCCGGAATCTTACCGCCAGCATAAGCTTTTTCAGTGTAGTTGACTGTTAAAGGGAAAAAGTCCTGCCCAGGTTTTGCTTCCTTGGTGCCAACCACAGTAACCAATACCATGGTATCACCGGATTGAACCACAACAGCACCGCTGGCCTGTTTGGCCATTTTACCGGTGGAAATACGGATGTTCATATTTCCGACATCAGCCGCAACAAACTGTTCATTAAAGGTCATTATAATTTCTCCTGTTCTTTTGATGCGCTGGGGCCGTCGACAGGAACACCGGTATTTTCAGGTATCCCTGTCCACGCCCCCAACATATTCTGTTTAACTCAAATAAAAGAAAGGGCTTTATAAAAAAGCCCTTCCGGAAATAAAGGCAGGTGTCATCAGCTTGTCATGCAAGTTACTGACAACACACCTTTTATCAACTATCTACGGATACCAAGACGCTCAATCAGGGTTCTGTAACGACTGACATCTTTTGCCTTCAGGTAGTCCAGCAAGCGACGACGTTGACCAACCAGCTTGAGCAGACCACGCCTGCTGTGGTGATCTTTTTTGTGGGTTTTAAAGTGGTCAGTCAGATAAATGATACGCTCTGTCAGTATTGCCACCTGGACTTCAGGTGAACCGGTATCACCTTCATGGGTTTTAAAATTGTTGATGATTTCTCTCTTCTTCTCGGTTGCCAGCACCGTCTGTACCTCCATAGGGGATTTGAAATAGTTTCCATCCGGAAACTTTGTTCAATGATTAAAGAAAAACATTATTATCACGTTCTTGTCAGAGTGTAAAGATTATGTGATGTTCTGATTAAATACCCGCTTTAAAACCAAAGCATTGTCCTGATTAAAGCCGGTTACTGCCAGTAGCCTGCCCATAAAGGTCAGTCTGGATGGTTTCTTATGGTCAGCAAACACGGGTAAGCGACCGTTTGAAACCATTGCAGACTGTTGATCATCCAGCACAATTTCAGGTAAATGCCCCAGAGCTTTGCTTGTATCAAGAAAAATTTCTGTAGCTTGCCCTGCCCCAGCTGTTGCTTCCAGATTTTCCAGCGTAATTGCATCCTGTAATAAAAAAGAACCGCTTCTTGTTCTTTTCAGGCTGGTGAGACAAGCACCACATCCTGCTGCTTTACCAAGATCATCTGCAAGGGAGCGGATATAAGTGCCACGGGAACAGCTTATCTGCACAGTTGCTATCTGTTGCTGCAAATCAAGCAGCTCAAAACTGAAGATGGTTACTTCCCGAGATTTACGTTCTACAGCAACCCCTTTACGTGCAAGTTTATACAGAGGTTGTCCGCCTTGTTTTATCGCCGAAAACATTGGCGGAATCTGGCTGATTGTACCTGTCAGGGTCTTCATCTGAGCAAGCAGATAACTACGGTTAAGACTTACATCTGCTGTTTTACTTAACACTGTACCGGTGATATCCAGCGTATCTGTAACAGTGCCGAACAGAATTTCAGCAGTATACTCCTTGATACCCTCATCAAGAAAAGGGATAGCTTTGGTAGCCTCTCCCACTGCTATTGGCAGCACTCCGGTTGCAAACGGATCAAGCGTACCGGTGTGACCGACCCGCTTGACACCAAGTATCCGCCTTACACGGTTTACAACACCATGGGAGCTGATACCAGCAGGTTTATCAATGATTAAAAAGCCCTGTGCCACTTAATGAATTTCTTTCGCTTTTTCAATATACAACGCAGAAACACTGTTTAGGTAAATGCCTGAATTGCACCATAAACTATCTGCTTAACCTGGTTCAGATCACCTTCTACAACACCACCAGCTGCATTATGATGCCCGCCGCCGCCAAATTTCTGTGCTATATCAGCCACATTTACGGCACCCTTTGATCTGAAGCCGATTTTAAAACGCTTGTCATCCAGTTGACGGAAAAGAATTGCCACCTCTACACCACTTACCGAGCGGGGGTAGTTGACAAACCCGTCGGTCAGCTCTGCACCTGCTCCTGTTTTTTCATACATATCAGTGGTAACGGTGATGGATGCAGCCCGACCATCAGCTACAAACTCCAGGGTGGAAAGTGCGCAGGAAAGCAGCTCAAGTTGTTTACGCGGCTGGCTTTCGTAAAGCTTTTCAGACACATCCCAGGCAGAAAACCCGCCAGCCTCCAATAATCTGCCTGCAACTTCAAAAGCTTCACGATCAGCATTTGAATACCGAAAAGAGCCTGTATCAGTAGTAATACCCACATAAAGGCAAATGGCAGTGGCATAGTCAGGCGTAAAACCGTAAGCATCAGCTACTTTCCAGACTAAAACTGCTGTTGCAGCCGCTTTTTCATCAATCAGGTTAATAGCACCAAAGTTCTCACAAGTCAGGTGATGATCAATATTTATTACGCTGCCTATCTGACTGAAATCACAGAACTCTTTGCCAGCACGGCGCAGTTCGCCAACGTCAAGAACAAAAGCCAAATCAAAATTACGATCAGGAATATTGGCTGCAACCTGATCTGCACCTGGTAAAAAGCGATAAAGTTCTGGCACAGGATCTGCCAGATGCACCAGCACATCTTTACCAACAGCCCTTAAGAAAGCTGCCAGACCAAGGCTTGATCCCACTGCGTCACCGTCTGGTCCCTCATGGCTGACTATCAGCACTGAGCTGCTTTTGCGGATAGCATCAACAATTTTACTGATTGTTCCCGTCATCGGCAATTGCCACCTCCTTAAGCAGTTGATCAATCCGCTGTCCGTATTCCTGCGAGTGGTCATACCTGAACATAATATCCGGTGTATAGCGCATCTTCAGTACTTTCCCCAACTCACGGCGGATATGTCCGGCAGCACTGTTAAGACCATCTTCACTGTTTTTCTTTGATGCTTCATCTCCGATTACTGTAAAAAACACCCGTGCCAGATGCAGGTCATCGGTAACTTCCACTTCGGTGATGGTTACAAACCCAATCCGTGGATCATTTAACCCCCGCGAAAGGATGGTGGAGATGGTGGTGTGAATGGTCTCAGCGACCTTATCAGAACGTTTATATTGCATAGCTGTTACCCTGCTGTTGTCAAAGACTGCTAAAGCTTGGCAGCCACTTTTTCCATTTCAAAGGCTTCAATCTGGTCGTTTAACTTGATGTCATTATAGTTTTCAATGCCCATACCGCATTCATAACCAGAAGAAACTTCCTTTACGTCATCTTTAAAGCGGCGCAGGGAATCAAGCTTGCCTTCATAAATAACCACATTATCCCGCAGCAAACGAACCTGGGCATTACGGACAAACTTGCCATCTTGCACATAACAACCGGCAACAACACCAACTTTGGGTACAGAAAACAGTTCTCTTACTTCGGCTCTGCCAAGATACTTTTCTTTAAACACTGGCGCAAGCAGACCTTCCATAGCCTTGCGTACATCATCGACAGCATCATAAATAACATTGTAAAGACGGATATCCACACCCTCTTTTTCTGCCAATGACTGTGCCTTAACTTCAGGACGGATGCTGAAGCCGATAATAATTGCATTGGATGCTGAAGCCAGGTTTACGTCACTTTCAGTGATTGCACCAACGGCAGTATGAATAACATTAAGACGGACAGCTTCTGTTGATTGCTTGCGCAGGGATTCGGAAAGAGCTTCAGCAGAACCCTGTACATCGGCTTTGATAATAACGTTGAGATCCTTGACCTCACCACTCTGAATCTGTTTGTAAAGCTCGTCCAGGGACATCTTGGAATGTTTTGCCAGCTCAAGCTCGCGCTGCTTGATCTGACGCAAGGTGGCAATTTCTTTGGCTTGTTTTTCATCCTTTAATGCCACAAAGATATCACCAGCATCAGGCACGCCGGAAAGCCCGATTACCTCCACTGGCATGGAAGGACCTGCCTCTGGCACCCTTTCGCCTCGGTCATTTTGCATTGCACGCACACGTCCTGAATGCACACCCACTACACAGTAATCACCAACCCGCAAGGTGCCTTCCTGCACCAGTATCGTTGCTACAGGACCACGACCTTTATCCAGTTTGCCTTCAACAATAGTACCTTTTGCTTCTTTATCAGGATTGGCCTGCAAATCCATCACATCTGCCTGTAAAAGAACCATTTCCAGCAGTTCTTCAAGGTTTAACCCCTGTTTGGCTGACACTTCAACCATAGTGGTATCACCACCCCATTCCTCGGCAACCAGACCATGTTCAGTCAATTCCTGACGCACTCGCTCTGGCTTGGCAGTTGGTTTATCAATTTTGTTGATTGCTACCAAAATCGGTACACCAGCAGCCTTGGCATGGTTTATCGCTTCTTTTGTCTGCGGCATGACACCATCATCAGCAGCCACCACAAGGATAACAATATCAGTTACTTTTGCACCCCTTGCACGCATGGCAGTAAAGGCTTCGTGGCCAGGTGTGTCAAGAAAGGTGATTTTTCTACCGCGCAGCTCAACATCGTAGGCACCTATATGCTGGGTTATACCGCCAGCCTCACCACTGATTACATTGGCCTTGCGGATGGCATCAAGTAATGATGTCTTTCCGTGGTCAACGTGACCCATGATAGTAACCACAGGCGGACGTTTTTGTAATGATTCTGGGCTATCAGGAGATGATTCCAAAATAACATCAAGATCCACAGCAACGTTTTCCACTTCGTACCCGTAATCAGCAGCAAGAATAACTGCCGCATCATAGTCAAGAACATGATTTATGGTTACCATAGAACCCATTTTCATCATGGCTTTAATCAGGTCTGTAGCTTTAATCCCGATCCGCTTGGCAAGTTCACCAATGGTAATTGTTTCTGAAATTCTGATAATTCTTTTTATGGCCTTGGGTACAGTAAGCTCTGTTTTACCCTGCTCAACCCGTTCTTTCTGACCTTTACGCCGCGACCTGTGCACCGGATCAAACAGCCTTTCTTCCCTGTCCATAATATTGGTTTTTTTGTGCTGATCCCGTCCTTTGCCCTTGCCCCTTGATGCCTTTACAGTGTCTCCTGTGTCTTTAGGTGGCACATTTTTACGGCCATGGGGTGCAGACTTACGTCTTTCCTCGGCTACAGCAGGTACTACAGAGATAGCAGGCTGACCCACCACGACAGAATCCCTTGCTTCGACCTTACGCACAGGAGCTGCTGATTCTGGACGCTGGTTACGTTGCTGATCTGCACCCTGGTTACGACCGGTGCGCTCCTTGGAAAACCTGGCTGGCTGCTCACGTCTTGCCGGTCTTGGCTCTGCAGGAATAGGTATTTCCACTCTGCCCAGAATTCTTGCCTGGTTTGCACTTGCCCGCTCAGGTTGTGCCGGCTGCACCACTTTTTCGGTTTTCTCCGGCCTTGCAGCAACATGTTCAGTGGCAGGTTTTTCTGCAACAGTCTGCGTATCTCTGACAGTATCCAAAGCCACAGGTTCGGCAGTTTTTTCTGGCTGTACTTTGGCTGCTATGGCTGGTTTCACAATTTTTACCGTGGTTTTATCAGCAGTTTTTTCTGGCGGACTGGCAGCCAAAGTTGCTGTTGATTGCTCTGGCGCAGGCTTAGCCGGCAAAGGTGCAACCACGGGTTCAGTTTTTTCTGGCTCAACCGGAGCAGTTCTGCGGCGGCGCACAACCGTACTGGATACACGCACACCTTCAGGACCTGCATCATCCTCGATTCTGTCGGCACTCAAGCGTTCCACAGCCTCATCATCAATTGTGGAGGCACCTGATTTGACGTCATAACCCAGTTCCCTTAGTCTGGACAGCAACTCTTTTGTTTCAATGCCCAGCTTTTCAGCCAAATTACTTACCCGGGTCTTGCTCATCGACTACTCTCCTCTTCCAGGTAGCTCCTGTAACGTTCTAATTCATTTTTTATTGAACAGGCAAATTCTGCTGACATTATTGCCACAGCAGCCCGTTCAGCATGTTTACCTGTCAACTGCCCCAACAGGTCTTTGTCAAAAACACTAAATACCGGCAAACCTGATCTTTGCGCTGCTGCAGTCAGCTTTTTAGCACTGGCTTGTGAAGCATCACAGGCCAAAAGCAGTAGTTTTGGTGGTTTAGTGGAGCGTAAAGCACTTTCCAGAGATTCCCCACCAGACATCAGCTTTCCTGCCTTGTTTGCCAGTGACAGATAGCCTGCCACCCTTTTTTGCATCAAAACTTCAACAAGCGTTGCCAAATCATTATAATTGACAGTGATTGCGGAAGTCTTGAATGCACGGCTAAATTGCCGTTTTTTACCTGCTTCAAGCAAACAACTGCGGGAAATACAGGTGTAGGCACCATGCCCGGGCAGCTTTTGCTCAAGGTCAGGCACCAGCTCTGCATCAGGTGCAAGCACAAAACGCAGCAAACTTTTTTTATGCTTTGTGCTCCTACATGCAATACAACTGCGCTGAGGTTCTGACCTTTTAATATTACTCATTATGCTATGCCTCGGCAAAGTCCTCGTTTGACGGCATATTTTCAGGAGCTTCAACCAATTCCTGTTGCTCCGGCATGTCCCCATCCTCTGTTATAACTTCATTATGTGTACCATCAAATGAAGCGAAATCATCAAGCTCTGCACTGTCAGTTTTACCTTCAGCCTTGATATCTATGCGACAACCTGTCAACTTGGCAGCAAGACTTACGTTTTGCCCCCTTTTACCAATGGCAAGTGACAACTGATCATCTGGCACAATAACTTCCAGGGCACGCTGCTCTTCATCCAGAAACACCTTTACCACTTGTGCGGGAGCCAGCGCATTGCATACAAAGCGGACAATATCGGCAGACCAGGGTATTATATCTATTTTCTCACCGCGCAGTTCAGAAACAACATTTTGCACACGTGATCCACGCATTCCGACACAGGCACCCACAGGATCAATATCTCTGTCATGTGATGTAACAGCTATTTTAGCCCTGATTCCCGGGTCACGGACAACATTGATTATCTCAACAAGACCTTCACTGATTTCAGGCACTTCAGCTTCAAAAAGCTTGGCAAGCATTTGCGGATGAATGCGGGATAGCATTATCTGCGGACCTTTGGGGGTCATCAGTATATCTGTTATTATGGCACGTACCCGATCCCCCGGGCGCAGTACTTCACGGGGCATCTGTGCCTTGGCAGGAAGGACAGCATCAGCGCGTCCAAGGTCTATCAAAAGATCACCACGTTCAAAGCGTCTTACCTGACCTGTTACAACATCCCATAATCTATCTTTATATTCATTAAAAACTGTTTCACGCTCGGCTTCACGCACTTTCTGGATAATAACCTGCTTGGCACTTTGTGCAGCAATCCGACCAAAATCACCGGAGTCTATCTTTTCACCAAGCTCATCACCTATTTGGCACTCGGGATCAAGCTCTTGTGCTTCTTCAAGCGTAACTTCTTTGTATGAATCCTGAACATCTTCCACAACGGTAAAGTATTCAAACAGCTCTACTTCACCTGTATCATGATTATAATGGGCTTCAAGTGTACGGGTATTACGGTATTTTCTGTTTGCGGCAGAAAGAACCGCCTGCTCCATCGCCTCGATTACTACTTCGTAATCAATGCCCTTTTCCTTGACAACCTGTTCTATAGCTTGCTTGAGATTAACGTTAGTATCCACGGTAACTATCTCCTTGTTACTCTAAAACCAAATATTTAATATGCAAATCAGAATTCAAATTCAAGGTGGGCTTTTTCGATTTCAGTTAAAGGCAGGTGTGCCAAAGGGCCTTCCTTCAGGCGGATTGTAACTACATCACTGCAAATATCTTCTAAAACACCGAGAAAAGTTTTACGTGGACTGCCTTTTTCATCTTTTATCAGTATTTTGGTTTTAACAACTGCCAAATGACCTTTGTAACGGATAAAATCTTGTTCGTTTTTCAGTGGACGATTAAGTCCTGGCGAAGAAACTTCAAGGGTGTAACGCCCCGGAATAATATCTTCCACATCCAGAAGCAGTGAAAGCTCACGACTAAGTTCAGCACAGTCATCAAGTGTTACTCCGCCAGGCTTATCTATAAATAAGCGCAATACAAAGCTGCGACCGTTTTTTTTAAATTCAATATCAACCAGTTCAAGCTGCAAAGCATCCAGCACCGGCAGTGCCAATGTCGAAACCTGTTCAGTTATTTCACTCCCAGCCATCTACTCCCCCACCACAATAAAAAAGTGGGCTTTTGTGAGCCCACTTTGCAGACAACAGACAAAATGTAAAGCAATCAATAGCATGGCAGCATACAGCTTGCAACTGTTTTTTAAAATTACACTTAACTACCCGCTGTGGGTTTTGATTGAAAATCAATCTTTATCAGGAATAGCTTTGGCTCCGCCACCAATTCTGTTGGCAATATCTGTTGCCGCCTCCTGGCTCATATTACGACCAATCCGCACCCTGTACCATGTGCCGCGATCATCAAGTTTTGTCTCCATTACTGAAGCTGTATAGCCTTTTGCAGCAAGCCGTGTTTTTAACGCCTCTGCATCACTTAAGGCAGGAAAAGCAGCTACTTGCACTACCCATGCAGTACTTTTGGGCGGCTGAACAACAGGCGTAGAAGATGTCAGTGGCTGGCTTTGCTCAGACTGGGGAGCAGGTCTTTCAGCAGTTTTAGGAGCTGATGTATCAGTAATCACTGGCACAACCTCATCAGTCTGACGGGGTTTTTCGTTAATTCCGCTACCCAGTACTATGTTTTTTTGCCCACTTGAAAGGTTATCGTAAAAAGAAAGTCTGGTTGATTCTGGTTTACTTTCCTGTTCCTGTTTTGGTTGCATCAAGGAGGGTTCACTGGAGGAACTGTCGGATACTGATTCTGAAGGCGTGGCAGATGTAACCACCGGTTTATCTGCCGTAATTACAGGCATTACAGGTGGCAGACTGCTGGCAGCACTTCCAGTTTCAGAAGCTGGGTAATTTTCAAGGCTGCTTTGCTCCATTGCATCCCTGAAAGCACGCTTTGTTGCCTGTTGCGAAAAATACCAGCCAGTACCAAAACCGGTACCAAACATAACCGAGCCTGTTATCAGTAATATCATTACTGTAAAAAGCTTGCTGCCTGCTGATGACGAACGCTGTTTGCCTGTGGATGGTGCAGCAGTTGAAGACCTGCGTGGTGAACTGTAATCAATACGCATGCAAGCCCCCTACATCCTATCCGGTGCTGTAACACCCAGTACTTTTAATACGTTACGAAGAACAAGCCTGACTGCCTGCAACAAATACAGCCTTGCTCCTGTTGTGCTGCGGTCATCTGTAACAACCTTGGTTTTGTTATAAAAACCATGAAAGCATCCAGCCAGTTCAGTAAGGTAGTAAACCAGACGGTGCGGCTCAAAATCTCTGGCAGCCTCATCCACCACATCTGGCAATGAGTCCATTATTTTTATCAGTTTCAGTTCTTCGCCAGTTGATAAAAGTGCCAAAATGGAAGCGTCCGGGCTATTTGGTGGAAAACATTTGTTCTCTGCTGCGTTTTCAAAAATACTGCAAATACGGGCATGAGCGTACTGGATGTAGTATACCGGATTTTCAAGTGATTGCTGTTTGGCAAGATCAATATCAAAGACCAGTTGCGAATCAGGTTTGCGCATCACAAAAAAGAAGCGCACAGCATCACGTCCAACCTCATCTATCAAATCCCGCAAAGTTACATAACTGCCGGCACGTTTTGAAATCTTTACTTCCTGACCACTGCGCAGCACTGTAACCATCTGATGCAACACGTATTCTGGCCAGCCTTCAGGAATACCGGTATTTAATGCCTGCAAACCTGCCCTCACTCTGGTGATGGTGCTATGGTGGTCAGCACCCTGCTCATTAACCACCCGCACAAAACCACGCTGCCATTTGTCCAGATGATATGCCACATCCGGCACAAAGTACGTATAGGCACCGTCTGTTTTACGCATTACACGGTCTTTATCATCGCCAAAGCTGGTGGTACGCAACCAAAGGGCACCTTCCTGCTCATAGGTATGTCCATTTTTGATCAATGTTTCAACTACAGCATCAACCTTGCCGTCTGTGTAAAGGCTGGATTCCAGAAAATAGTTATCAAAACTGACATCAAAAGCTTTCAGATCTTCGTCCTGCTCCCTGCGCAGCCAGGCCACAGCAAAGGCACGTATATCACCCAGATTATCAGGGTCTGCTGATGAAGTGGTTTTGCGGTCATCTGAAACAACTGTTTCACCTGCAAGATACGCCTTTGCAAGGTCTTTAATATATTCACCCTGATAGCCATCGGCTGGCCAGCCAGGTTCTCCTGGTTCAATACCCAGGCAGCGTGATTGCACTGAAAGCGCGAGGTTGTCTATCTGGGCACCGGCATCGTTATAATAAAACTCCCGCAACACATCCATGCCAGTTAAGGCAAAAAGACGACAAAGCACATCACCAATAGCAGCACCGCGACCATGACCTATGTGCAAAGGACCGGTGGGATTGGCACTTACAAACTCCACCTGCATTTTCACGCCTGCACCGCTTGTAGTGCTGCCATATGTATCACCTGCATCAACAATAGCTGGCAAACATTTTTGCCAGGCAGCAGGTGCAATAAAAAAGTTTATAAAACCAGGTCCTGCTATCTCGGTTTTTTCAACCAGGTTTTCAGTATCTTCAAGTTGTCCAAGAATTATTTCAGCAATCTGGCGAGGAGCTTTACGTTCTGGTTTAGCCAGCTGCATCGCAATGTTGCAGGAAAAATCACCGTGGGTTTCAGTTGCCGGAATCCCGATGAGCGGTCGTGGCAATTCATTTGATGACAACAAACCTTTGACACTGGCTTTATGGATAGCTGTTGACAGCAAAAGAGCGACTTTTTGTCGAATCATTTTACAATTTATTCCTTGTTTGAATTGGGATCAGGTGCAAAAACTGATTCATCCGAACTGATTTTGATGGTTACATCACGGGAAAAGTCGGGACAACGCCTGCCAGAGTCTGTAACGCAAAACCGTTTTGCACAGGTTTCACGCCATGCACATATTGCACAATGTTGTATATTCATTGCCCAAACCTTTTGTTATTCATGTTTTTTGGAGGTAAAAAGGTAAATAACTTCATTTTTTTTAACCAAACCCAACTCTTCACGTGCTACACGCTCAAGGTAATTACGATCATTATTGAGCAGCATAACCTCTTCTTTTAATCTGGTGTTTGCTGCCTTTAACTCTGCCGAATTTTCTTCCAGTTGCGCAAGCTCACGATTTAACTCTGTAATACGTAACAGCCCCCGCTCACCAAAAACTGTAAAAAACAGAATAAACAGCAGACATCCTGCTGTTATCAGATACAGTTTTCGATTATTGCCAGCATTTTGCATCAGGCACTGTTCCCCTGTTACACCCTAACTCAATATAAATATACAAAAGATGTAACTTTGATATTTTAATGATTTTTCTGACAAACTCAAGTCCTTATAAGAGTTTTGACAAAGAAGGGGGGATGCCTGTAAACATCCCCCCTTCGCAAGTACTGCTTATAAAGTGATTAAAATATTACTATTAACGACCGCCTTTTGCTGCCCACTCTTCCAGCATAGCTGTGGTAACAGACTTTGGACGCTCAATAGCATAACCAAGACCGCGATCCCAAGTAATGTTGGCCATACAACCCAGAGCACGACCTACACCAAACAGTACGGTATAGAAATCCCACTCACGCAGACCATAGTACCACTGGATAACACCTGATTGTGCGTCAACGTTTGGCCATGGGTTCTTTGCCTTTCCTTGCTCAGCCAAAACACCAGGAGCAACTTCAAAAATCATGGCTACCAGCTTGAACAGTGGGTCATCTTTTAAACCAGGGGTGTTCAGGCAGAATTCACGCTGGGACATATAGCGCGGGTCAGTTTTACGCAGAACTGCGTGACCATAACCAGGGATAACCTGACCAGCGTTAAGTGTATCCCACAAAGCCTGGGTAATCAGCTCTTTGGTGGGCTCTTTATCAGCACAGTACTTCTCCTGGAACTTCAGTGTCCAGTCAAGAACTTCCTGGTTTGCCAGACCATGCAGCGGACCTGCCAGACCGTTAAGGCCTGCGGAGTATGCATAGTATGGGTCAGAAAGTGCGGAGTGAACAAGGTGTGTGGTATGTGCGGATACGTTACCTGATTCATGGTCGGAGTGGAGGATAAAGTACATACGTGCAACATCTTTGTACTCTTCGCACTGACCGATCATATGGGCAAAGTTGGCACCAAGGTCAAGGGATGGATCCGGTGCAATCTGGAAGTCGCTGCGATACTTCAGGTTGTAGATAAAGGCTGCAATAATTGGAATACGGGCAACCAAGTCACTGGCATCTTCGTAAACATATTCCCAAGCAACCATCTTGTTGAATTTACCTGAGTTGTAGAAACCGGCAAATTTGGAGTCTTTCTGGAGAGCCAGAATACCTACAGAAAGCATAACCATTGGGTGGCTGTCACGCGGCAGGGCACGAATAGCATCCCATACATAAGAAGGTACAACCTGACGACTCTTGAATTCTGCACAAACCTCATCAACCTGTGCCTGGGTTGGTACATCACCAGTCAGCAGGAAATACCAGAAAGATTCTACTGTCGGGTATGCGGAGTTCGGAGCTTTTGGCAGTGCTTCAAATGTTTCAGGGATGGTCTTGCCACGGAAACGGATACCTTCTTGCGGATCCAGGTAGGAAATATCGGTTACAAGGCAACGTATGTCACGTGCACCGCCGATACATTGATCAATAGTAACCTCATCGATCTTGACTTTGCCAAATTCCTTCACCAGCTTGGTGGTGCGGGGGCGAAACTCTTCAATCTTTTGCTTAAGCGTTTCCTTCAATGCCATGGTTCTTCTCCTTTCGTTGGTGGTGTTGCAATTGCTAAACATTTGATCTGATAACACTTTTTAAAATACTGTATACAAAAGTGTTGTTGTTATACCACCCTGACCTGTCAAATTCAACAGATTTTTTAACTTAAAACAGCAATTTGCTGCTTCCAGGGATTTTACCTGTCTTTTATGCATAAAAGCCCATAAATACAGTAAAGAATCCGCTGCTTGATACAGTCCGGTGTTAACGACAGGTTACGCAAACAGGGATAATCCAGTAAAAATAGCATGTTGAAACAGAAACCAGACTACATCATGCCAGTACAACTAATCGTCAGTACTTTTGAGTATAATAATGATAAAAGCTTCAGAGCTAAAACCAGGGTATGAAATATATCAAGCATACATTTTTATGCTTGATATAAAAGACTGCTTTTACAGTATCACCAGTTCGTCACCTGTTCTGGTTAACTGCTTTAATCCATCATCACTTAGATAAAAAGTATTTTCTACGCCAACGGCACCTTCACCAGGGAAAATCAGTTTCGGTTCAAAAGCCCACACCATACCAGGCTTTAGCACCTGATCCTTGAAGCCCCTGGCAATAAAAGGATATTCATCAAGTTCAACCCCGACACCATGCCCAATAAATGATACCTGTGACCCCTTTGCCCCCATGAAGCTGTCGGCATAGCCCATTTCCATAGCCAGAGTATGGCAGCGACTGTAAAGCTCTCCCCAGCTGATACCTTCTGTTGCAAGTTCTTTCATTAAATCCTGCACTTTAAGCATATCATCATAACCTTTACGTAGCTTGTCAGACATGCCTCCAATGCAGAAAACCCTAGTCTGATCCACTATATATCCATCCACAGAACCGACAAAATCAATCACTATCGGCTCATTGGCAGCAATGGGTTTATGGCTGGCACCCTGCCCGAAATATGGTGATACACCCAACCCGCCAAGCGGTGTATCAGTGTAGGCAGGCACAGCACTGTCAGCACCGGAAAAAACATGACCATAACCCATTTCACCATTAAAAACGCGCATTCTGGTTATTCCGGTATGACCATTTTTCCGTACTGTATATTCCAGCTGGCAAGCCAGCTCATTGTCGGTTATCCCTTCTTTAATCTGCTCTTTTGCCTCCACAAAAACCTTGTGCAACTGATCAGCCGCATCCCGAAGCAGGTGAATTTCATAATGACTTTTAATCATCCGCACCTGGCGGACAAGTGGTGTGGCATCTTCAAACGCAGCTGCTGGCCAAACTTTGCGGTAACGCTCAAGAAAAAGTATCGGCAGCACATCAAATTCAAGACCGATCCGTTTTGGCTCAGGGTAGCCGTATGTTGCCAGTATTGCCGGAATATCTTTGGGAGTTGAAAACGGAACAATCTCCTTTAATCCTGATTCCATCCTTGCCCGTGCCTGGTCACGGCGTACCAGGTACAACGGCTGCCCTGTTGCCGGAATGTACAGACAACCGTTTTGCACAGTGCCGGTAAAATAATAAAGGTCTGCATTTTGTACGATAATTACAGCATCAAGACCGGTTACCTGCATCTGATCCTGCATCTGCTTGCAGCGGTATTCAAGCTCTATGGCCGGAGTAAGTCGCATGTTTATTTCCCCTTTCCTGTTTAACGATATTGACGGCAGCAACCTTACAATATATTTTGACAAACCATGTCAGGTAGAATTTTCAAATCATTTACTGTTGGTCAGTTTACCATCATCCCTGCCGGAGATGACCTGCCAAATGATGGTAAACTGCCTATTATACTGGGCAAAAAAGGTGCTTTTGGCTCGGGAGAGCATGAAACAACCGCTTCATGCCTGGAGCTGATGACCCTTATACCAGATATCTGCAACCATGAAATCCTTGATTTTGGCAGCGGTACCGGAATTTTGGCTTTGGCAGCTGCCAGGCTTGGTGCAAAATCAATAGTTGCAGTTGATCTTGATCAGGCTGCAACTGATTCATGTAATGAAAACATTAGATTAAACAAGCTTGAAGCACAAATATGTGCTGTGTGCGGTGATCTGTCTGCTGTATTCGATCAACAGTTTGATACTGTTTTAGCCAATATCTATATTGATATTTTAATTCCAATGGCAGAACAGTTGGTGGAAATAACAAAATCTGGCGGTTATATCTTGCTATCCGGCATACCGCTACAGGACAAGTTTGACCTTGTACAGTGCTACAGCAGGCTTGGATGTGTTGTAAAAGACAGCAGCATTGGTGAGGATTTTGTTACTTATCTGCTGGTACGACCATAAATCAGTATGCCAACTTGCAAATTCCTGATTTATTCCGGCTTTCTGATATTATATTTATCCATTTTGCTGTAAAGCGTGCCACGGGCTATATCCAGTGCCTCTGCTGCCTGCTTCAGGTTCCACTCCTTATCTCCAAGCACCTGAATTATCAAAGTTTTTTCCACCTCTGCCAAAGTTGAGGAGCTACAATTCAAGGTTAGTCCCCCCATCTCGACAGATGGCTTTTGCAAAAGCCCGGGAAAGTCATCTACAGCAAGCATCCGATTACGACTGAACACCACAGCATATTCAACCATATTTGCCAACTCGCGACAGTTGCCCGGCCATTTATATGCACACAGCAGCTCCATTGCCTCAGCAGTAAAGCCTTCAATTATTTTACCAGTAATATTGCGGAAACGTTCCAGAAAATAGTTGGCAAGTAAAGGGATATCTGAGGGTCGTTTACGCAATGGCGGTGCATTGATTGACACCACATTTATACGATAATAAAGGTCATCCCTGAAACGCTTATCTGCAACCGCAGCATCCAGATCCGTGTTGGTTGCGCAGATAAGTCGCACATCCGATGTTAACGTCTCCACACCGCCCACCTGCAGGTACTTACCTGTTTCCAGAACCCGCAACAAAGCCATCTGGGTGGACATGGATATTTCCCCGATTTCATCAAGAAAAAGCGTACCGCCTTCAGCCTGTTCAAACAGACCTTTTTTACGACTCACCGCACCGGTAAAAGCACCTTTTTCATGACCAAACAGTTCACTGCTGATGAGATCGTTTGATAAAGCAGCACAATTAACCTGTAAAAAAGGACCGTTACTACGCGCGCTTTTGGCATGGATGGCAGCAGCAATCAGATCTTTACCAGTACCGCTTTCACCGGTAATAAGCACAGTTGAAAGGGTTTGTGACACCTGGTTTATCCGCTCATAAATTTCAAACATCTTGCGATCCTGACCAATGATGTTCTCAAAACAAAAGCCACGTTTTTGCGCATAATCGGTTGTATTACTGAAGTTACAGGCATCACGGTGTGCACAAACCGTATTAATCGCCTTTTCCACCACCTCAAAATCAAAAGGTTTTAAAAGGTAATCATAGGCACCTGCTTTCATTGCCTTTACAGCCTGGGCAGTGGAATCCAACCCTGTAAGCACCAGCACAAACATATATGGATAGCGTTTTTTAATTTCAGTCAAAAGCTCAATGCCATCCATAAACGGCATCTGCAAATCTGTAAACACCATATCTGCCGGAAACTGTTCAAGCAGTGATAATGCTTCTTCACCGCCAGATGCAGTTTCAACCAGAAAACGGGGGTCTTTTCCTATCCGCTTACTGAAGATGCGACAGTATGCCGGTTCATCATCCACAAACAGGATGCGGGTTTTTTCAACCATTTTCTGCTCCCAATTCTAAAAGAGTCCTAAACAGGCAACATTATTGTAAATTTTGTACCCTCACCAGGCTTGCTTTTAACGGTTATTTTGCCTTTATGCTGATTGATGATGTCATACACAATGGAAAGCCCAAGACCGGTCCCAAGCCCCACTTCTTTGGTGGTAAAGAAAGGTTCAAATATTTTTGACAGCAGATCAGCAGGAATACCGCAGCCGGTATCGGCAATCTCTACAAACACAAACTGTTCCTCTGCCCAGGTGGTAATGGTCACTTTACCCTGTTTTTCAATGGCATGTGCTGCGTTAATCAGCAGATTCATAAACACCTGGTTAAGTTGTTCGGGGCAGCAGCGCACCATTGGCAGGGTACCAAAATTACGTTCAACCTGTGCTTTGTAGCGCAGCTCATGGTGGGTAATGTTTATGGTGCTGTCAAGACAGGTATTGATGTCAGCCAGTCTGTATTCCACACCATCAGTGCGGGAAAAGTTACGCAGATTTTTAACAATATCAGTGATTCTACCAGCTCCATCCAGTGATTCAGCCACCAGAGTATCAAAATCTTCCAAAATATAATCTATGCCCAGTTTTTGTCGTTCATTGGCAAGGGATACCAGTACGCCATTTTCTGCATGTTTTTCCGCAATCTGCTGCTGGATTTCAATAAACACACGCAATCTTTCCAGATAATCCCGTAGCTCTTCAAGATTATTGGTCACAAACCCTATGGGGTTATTTATGTCATGGGCTACTCCGGCAGCAAGCAGACCGATACATGCCATTTTATCCTGGTGCAAAATCATTGCCTGACGGGATTTCAGCTCAAGATAGGCCTGTTCAAGCTGGTTACGTCCTTCTGCAAGTTCACGGCTTGCTTCTTCCAGTGCTTTTGTCCGCTGGGATACCCTTTCTTCAAGGTGATCGTTTAGGTGGGTAAGTTCAGCCTCAACCCGTTTGCGTTCAACCACTTCCTGCTCAAGTTGCAAATTGGCTTTATGAACATTATCAACCTCATCAGCAAGTTTTTTCTGTGCTGTTTGTAGCTTGCTGGTCACCTGACCCAAAATACGCCAGGCAAAGGCAAAAAGAACAAGACAAAGTCCTAGCCCCAATATCACCACTTTAAATACAAAGTTGTAGAAATCCTGCGACATCCTAGTTGTATCGTGTAAAAGAACAAACTCTCCAATGGTTCGTCCGCCTGTTTCCACCAGTGGAAACCGTCTGGCTGCAAAGCTGGTGCTGTCCAGCCGAACGTTTTTCCAGTCTTCAGCGTCATTTGCACCAGTGGAAGGTCTGGATAATATTGCCAGCAGATCATTCGGGATACGTACCAGAGAATGACCGGAAATCACCTTATCAGGCAACAACTCCCAATCAGCCACATAACCAAGACCTGTGTTTACAGCCTCCCAGTTACTGCGATCAAGCAGAGCTTTATCAAGGGCTATCAGATAATCGGTATGGCTGATGGCTGCCAGTTTTCGGACAACATCATCAATTTCTGCCCCCAGTTCAATAAAGCCGATCAGTCTGTTTTCGCTGTACCAGGGGATAACCATGCAAAGTGTCAATGCACCGGTGGAGGCAAGCTCAAGACCGTGGGCAGGGCTTTTGGTTTCCATCACCCTTTGCAGGGTATTGCCGGTCGGCAGATCACCATACTGCTGAGGTCTGTGCAGCCGCAGAAGATTACGACCATCAGGTGTATGGAAATAAAAACGGGTTATCCCTTCTGCACCAACCATTTTACGGTAATAGGTTGTGGCTTGCACCAGTAGCCTGGCTCTGTCCTGGTGTAGCATCCCCTGCTGCAAGGCAGGATCGTTTACTATCTGTTCTGCTGTTGATAACATCCCTTCAAACTTGATGGTCAGCAGTTCATTAAAAAGCGATTGGGTTTCATGGTAATGCCGATTTAAGGCATCACTAATATTGTTGCTCTTAATAATGTAGGCACTATAGAGAAAGCTGCCAAGCAACACTAAAAAAGTAAGGCTTAAAGGGATGAGTACCTGTTTGCGCAGATTTGAATACGTCATATTATCGGGATTAATGCTTTTGTGAGAAAGTTTGCGGATAATTGCATGTTGAAAATTACATTGTATTTTAACACCGGCTTCCAAACAGAAAGGAGGAGTTTTTGCGGAACCTTTTCCGGACAGAAACCAGGTCAGAAGAACTTGTTACGCCAACTGTATGCACGCTTTTGGCAAGACAAAAGATCGTCTGCCGAAACACCAAGCCTTTCAAGGCATTGTGCTGCCTCGGTAAGTTCAAGACGTTCCACCATCTCGCTTACCAAAAGCAGTGTGCCCAGATCACCATCACGTTGCACAAGTGCATCACGTATTTCCTCAGACAAGTTCAGACTGGAAGTTATTTGCGCCATATCTATCTCAAAAATGTCTTTTAAAATAGACAGGATACCCACCATAAAAGACTCATCCGGCAAAACCTGACGCACCAGTTTGCTGCCTTTAAGATCAAGGCTGGCCATCTCTTCCATAAAAGCTGCCCGCACCGCTGCCATGTCCAGCAGCGGATTATTGAGGCTTTGACCGCTATCATCAGCAAAAATTGCAAGCTGCACCCAGCGTTTAAGGTTATTAAGCCCGACTTGGGTAATGGCATGTCTTACTGTGCGGATTTTCTCGCGAGTAGTAAAGGAAAGAGAATTTACAAGCAGTAAAAGTTTATAGGTAAGGGCAGGATTATGCTTAAAAACCTCAACAATTTCATCAACATCCGGCTCACCTGAAAGCAGTTGCATCAGTTTGAAAAAAGAGTGGGATGTATTTGCCATCCGTGCTTTTTGCACCAAGGTTGGTCTGGCAAAAAAATAGCCCTGAAAAAGCTCAAAACCCATTTTGCGGCTGCGCAGGTATACATGACGACTGTCCACTTTTTCTGCCAGCAGCTTTACAGGATAACGGCGCAGCAGTTCCACCATCTTGTATTGTTCGGCAAGCGGTGTAGCTATAAGATCAAGCTTTATTACATCCACCACTCCGTTATAAAGAGGTTCAAATTCCGGTGAATAGACATGGTCGTCCAGCGACAGCACACAACCAAGTTTTTTAAGTTCATGGCAGCGTTCAATAATTTCAGGGGTGATGATGATATCTTCAAGCAGCTCAAGACCTATGTTTTCAGTGGGCAAAAGCTCAATCATATCACTCATCAACAGCTCTGCATCAACGTTTATAAAACCTCTGTGCTCACCCAGCACCTCTTTAATGCCAAAGTTTGACAAAATATCAAAAACAACCTGTGATGTTGCTTTTACAGGAGACTTGATATCTGCCTTGCCAGGAGATTGCGGGCTGCGAAAAAGCAGCTCATAGCCAACTATCTCTTCAAGACCGTTTAAAATCGGCTGCCTGCCTATCAGATGGTTAGCCTGTTTCATTATCAATACCTGTGGTCACTAAACAAAAAGCAGGCCTTCAAGCAGCCCGTAATCACTGACTTTCATCTGCTTGAAACCAAACATATCCATGGTTTTCAAAGTAATCAGAATACCGGCAATAATCAGGTCTTCACGACCAGGTTCAAGTCCTGTTACTTTAAGACGCTCTAGCGGTGAAAGAGGTGCCAATTGGCGGTAAATTTCATCTATACGCTGTCTGGATAGCTGATGGTTATTCACCAGCCTGTAATCATAATCTGTCATTTCAAGATCAATGGCTGCCAGGCTGGTGGCTGTGCCGGCAGTACCCACCAGAGTCGTTTTTGCAGGATCTGGCAGCAGGTTTTTATCCTCCATCTGTTGCTTCAAGATGGATAGTTGCTGGTCAATTTTATCAGAAATAGTTGCAAAGTCTGCTGAACAGGATGCTAAACGCACAACACCCAGCGGAAGGCTGGTTGAAAATAAAGGGCTGTCACCACAGGTAAAACCATATTCTGTGCTGCCGCCCCCCACATCAAACATCAACATCTGTTCTGCCTGCTGATCAAGACCTGCCTTAATCCCCTTTATGGTAAGAGCAGCCTCAATATTACCATCAATGGTTGCCAGAACAATACCGGTTTCGCGCTGCACCTGTTTTACAAACTGCGCACCATTTGCAGCATCACGCACAGCACTGGTGGCAACAGCCCGCACATCAACAACATCACGATGCTCAATTTCATGTTTAAACTGATGCAGGCACTCCATAGCCCGCATCATTGCATCATCAGCCAATCCTTTTTCAGAGCTGAAACCGCCACCAAGGCGGACTATATCCCTTGCAAGAAAGCGTTGTTCAAAATCTCCATTTGCAAAGACTTCAGCTATTAAAAGTCTGGCTGTATTTGTGCCCAGATCAATAGTTGCTATTTTTCCGGACTTTTTACTCTCCATCAAGAATACGTTCTTTCAGCTCTTTGCCCACCTTGAAAAATGGAAGCTTTTTGGGTTCTACTTCAATGGGTTCGCCTGTTTTGGGGTTGCGTCCGGTATAAGCACCATATTCCTTGATTACAAAGCTGCCAAAACCCCGGATTTCAATCCGGTCACCATTGATCATCGCCTCACTCATAGTATTAAACACAATATTTACTATTTCTTCTGCACGTTTGTGCGCAACATCTTGTTGCTGGGCAAAGGCTTCGATCAGTTCGGATTTGTTCATAATATCAATGCTCCTTTTTATATCTGGTGCTTCATTGCAATCTATGGTTTTACAAACAATGCTACTGTTTCAAGATGAGCAGTATGGGGAAACATATCTAACGGGATTGCCCTGCTTAATTGATAGCCAGTTTTAACTATGGTTGCTGCATCCCTGGCAAAGGTCGCCGGATCACAGGAAACGTACACAATACGTCTGGCATTAAAAAGGGCAAGCCTTCCTGCAATATCAGCAGCTCCGCTGCGGGGCGGATCAATCAGTATGTAATCAAACTGTTCTTTTTCAGCCAAAAGCCGCTCTACCTCTGCACTTGCTGAACAACACCTGAAAGTACAACTATTTACACTAATGCCATTTACATTGTCAATTGCCGAAGCAATGGACGGCGGGTACTCTTCAACGCCGACAATGCCGGAAACCAGCCCTGCCAAAGGCAGTGAAAGATTACCGTTACCGCAATAAACATCAAGCAATCTGCCTGCTTGATGCGGTTCCAGCAGCCCATGTACAAGCCTGATCAGCACCCTGTTCTGGCTGCGGTTTACCTGGGAAAAGCTGCCAATATCATATTTAAGGTCAAGCAGCTGCCTGTCCTCAAGCCAGGCAGGCACATTATAGCTTAGTGTATTACTGCCAAAAACCGGCTCCAGGCTATCTTTACGCCTGCTTTGCAGCCAAAGGCCATGTAGCTGCAACTGCTCACGATGCTTTAGTAAAAACGCTTTAAGCTGCTTATGCTCCTGCCCGATGTAGTGGACAATTGCCACCACCCCTTCTGTCCCTTCTTCAATGCTTAACTGGGGTATAAGATGACGCTCTGGCGATGCCTCCAGCACGTTGCGCAGCCGCTGCATGACCATGTTAATATCCAAAGTAACAATCGGGCAGCCATCCGGCAGATCAACAACATAACGGGAGCCATTTTTGTAAAATCCTGCCAAAAGTTTTTCCGGTGTGGCAAACAGCTTAAACTGGGCACGGGCACGATAACCAAATGCAGATGGTGCAGCAACCGTATCCTCAACCAGCGGTTCAGAAAAGCGGGCTATACGGCGCAGCAGATCAGCCAGCAGGTTGCGCTTGGTCTGGCATTGGTAGCTGTAATCAAGATGTTGCCAGTTACATCCGCCACAACTGCCAAACGCCGGACATAACGGTACTGTACGCCAGGGAGAAGGCTCCAGCAGTTCCAGCATCTCCCCTTCCAGGTAGTTGCGCTTTTTGTTGGTAATGCGGATGGTCATCCGATCACCAGGTGCGGAAAACGGCACAAAGCAGGCCTGACCTGCCACACGTCCTACTCCTTTGCCACCAACAGCAAGGTTTTCAATTGTGATTTCAGGATTATTCATGGAAGGCAGGAAAATTACGCTTGTTTTTATTTTGATGCCTGCGCAGCTCTTTGGCAATAAAACCGGCAGCAAAATCAGGATGGGCAATAAGTGGCAATGCGTTTGCTTCAAAGCTGGTCAGCAACTCCTGGCGCACTGTGTCCAGCTGATCCTGATGCACTGCCATCCGCTGTATTTTCTGGTTGTATACAAGCTGTTCACCCAGCCTGCATAACTCTTCATGGTTTTGATACTGCGCCAGATGCTCAGGACAGACTGCAACAGGGCAACACAGTTCCAGCACCACCTGCCAATAGCCGCCATAATAATGGCGTGATTTGTCATAAAGTACTGGTGACAGACCGTTTGGCAGGTGATAGCTCTTAAGGGGTGACAAATCAGGCATCTTGTTTTTGCTCCATAATATTCAGCAGCTCAATAACTTTATCCACCACCAGCTTTTCCAGCTGGCTTCCTTTTGCTGCCGAAGCCTTGGCAGGATTACCCCAAACCCCGCCAGGCCAGTATTTGCGCTTGTCACGCACCAGCAGACCAGTGGGGAAACATGGGTATTCTTCCGGCGCACTCCCCTGCACAAGGTGGGGGTGGCTGTGCAAAATGCGCGAGGTTTCAATCTCACCAGCATGGGCATCCCCTGCTGTTTCCACCAGATTTTTACCTGCATCTTTGGCAAGCTCATACTCGGTTACCACGGCAATGGTCAGCTCGGGCAGTTCATCCAGAAGCTCCTCACCTGCATCTTGCAACGCCATCCGGTGGGCACCGCCGGCATGACCGGTAATTACCAGTACAATGGAAATCCCCTGCTTACAGAAAGAACGGACAATATCCTTTAACAATGCCTTTAAAGTTGCCGTGGAGATGGAGATGGTTCCCGGATGACAGTTGGTGGAACGGCAGTTGCCATAATGGATTGGCGGTGCCACAAACAGCGGTATCTGCTCTGCTGACAGGCGGGCAACCTCCATCGCCTGCAAGGTATCAGTGGCAAGTGGCAGATGGGAGCCATGCTCCTCCAAAGCACCAAAAGGTATAATCACCCGCTTGCAGGTTTTTAATGCTTCTTCAACCTGGGTCATGGTCATTTCAGCCAGAATCATAATACCTCCAGCATTTTGTGCATCTGCGGCACAACCCGCACCTTTGGCAGTAATCTTGCAGCCAGTGCCTGCCAGCGCAAAAGTCTGCCTGACTCAACAGCCACTTTGCCATCACTACCTGTAACCGGCTGTATAAACAGCGGTATTTTATCATCAACATCAGCAACCAGACTGCAAGCTCTGATAATTTCCTGATCAGTAGTTATATCTGAGACCACTATCTTCACAGTCAATTCAGTTGCTGCTGCCATTTTCAGGAATCTGGAATGGGTATCCCAAAGCGGTTTTAAACCAGTGGCAGAAGGAAGTTTTATATCCATGCAGATATGATCAATATCAGGCAGCAGGCTCTGCAACGCTTCAGGCAGTGTACCATTGGTCTCCAGATGTACTGGCAGGATTTCGCGCAGCTTTGGCAGCCAGTTTTCAAGCAGTTGCGGCTGCAACAGCGGCTCTCCGCCAGTGATGCTGAAAGAATGATGCGCCCCTGGCAACAGCCTGCACCAATCTGTTGCCAATCCGCAAAGCTGATTGATGGATACCGGCTGGGGCAGTCCTTTAAAGCAGGAAGACCCGGGAGCATCCTCAACCTGGCACAACTGCGCTGCTTTAAGCGGAGTATCGCAGTAAGAGCAGTTTAGATTGCAGCCAGGCAGGCGGATGAAAATCTGACGGTACCCCAGATATTTCCCTTCCCCTTGCAGGGATGAAAAAATTTCAATCAGCCGAGAAGCTTCAGTCTTCATAATATTCGGCTCGGGCATTATCCGACTCCCACACGCCGATGCTGTCAACCTTGATATTATCGTTATTCAGACGCAGGGAAAGCTGCTGATAAAGGTAACGCGCGATGTTTTCCGATGATGGGGAGATGTCCTGAAAAAACTGATGCTGGTTCACATATTTGTGATCAAGCTCTTCCAGCAGCTTGTTGGTCTCTTTTTTCAGGATTTTGAAATCAATTGCCAACCCTGCCTGATCCAGCTCTTTGGCAACAATCTTTACTTCCACTTTCCAGTTATGCCCGTGGAGGTTTTCACAATCACCTTGATAGTTAATCAGGTTATGGGCAGCAGCAAAGCCGGTTTTAATAGTTAATCTATACATAAGCTAAATAAAACTCCTCAATTTATTATTTTCTCCCAGATTAAAGAAGCTATCAAAGAACCGATAACCCCGATTAAAAGTGCTGTAACAGTAGAAA
>JAVERM010000072.1:0-9185 GCA_034007105.1 Trichlorobacter sp. | reverse complement strand
TGGTTGATGAAGCCCGTACACCGCTGATTATTTCCGGTCCCACTGAAGAATCCACTGATAAATATTATGTTGTAAATCGTGTAATTCCGCACCTTGAAAAAGGTGAGGTAAAGGATGAAGAAGCCAGTACCATTTCGGGCAAGCGCAAAGTATACACCGGTGATTACACCATTGATGAAAAGGCAAGAAGTGCCACCCTTACCGAACAAGGCGTAAACAAGGTGGAGCAGTTGCTGAAAATCGATAACCTGTATGATCCGCGTAACATTGAAATATTGCACCATGTGCAGCAGGCACTGCTTGCCCACACCATGTACCGCCGCGATGTGGAGTATGTGGTTAAAGATGGCGAGGTAATGATTGTCGATGAATTTACCGGCCGCCTAATGCCTGGCAGACGCTGGTCAAACGGTCTGCATCAGGCGGTTGAAGCAAAAGAAGGGGTACGGATTGAAAGTGAAAACCAGACCCTTGCCACCATTACCTTCCAGAATTACTTCAGGATGTACAAAAAACTTTCCGGCATGACCGGTACCGCTGATACCGAAGCTGAGGAATTTCATAAAATCTATAAACTGGATGTTGTTGTCATCCCCACCAACCGTCCGCTTTTGCGGCCGGACTATCCGGATGTAATCTATAAAACCGAGCGTGAGAAATTTAATGCCGTCATCAACGATATTAAAGAGCACCATGAAAAAGGTCAGCCATGCCTTGTGGGTACCATCTCCATTGAAAAATCCGAAGTACTTTCCGAGCTTTTGTTAAAACAGGGCGTTCCTCACCATGTGCTTAATGCCAAGCAGCATGAAAAAGAAGCCGAAATAGTGGCACAGGCAGGGCGTAAAGGTGCCATAACCATTGCCACCAACATGGCTGGCCGCGGAACAGACATCTTGCTGGGCGGTAACCCGAACGGGCTGCTTAAACAGTGGCAGGAGCTTAACCCGGATGCTGATGAAGCTGCCTCTGCAACAAAACTTGCCGAGCTTAAAGAGCTTTGCAAGACAGAGCATGATGATGTTGTGGAGCTGGGCGGTCTGCATATTATAGGTACCGAGCGTCACGAATCGCGGCGGATTGACAACCAGCTGCGTGGTCGTTCAGGTCGTCAGGGTGATCCTGGTTCATCCCGCTTTTACCTCTCGCTGGAAGATGACCTGCTGCGTATTTTCGGTTCAGAGCGGGTCGCAAAAATCATGGACTTGCTGAAGATAGAAGAAGGCGAAGCAATTACCCACACCATGATCACCAGATCCATTGAAAACGCCCAGAAAAAGGTGGAAGCACATAACTTTGAAATCCGTAAACACCTGATTGATTATGATGATGTAATGAACAAGCAGCGTGAGGTTATTTACAGCCAACGCCGTGAAATCCTGGGTGGTAACGATATCCGTGAAAGTTTTCAGGAAATGTTTGATGACACCATCGGTGATATTGTCAACGCCTATGCTTATGAAAAAGATTCACCCCATGACTGGGATTGGGAAGCTCTTACCGAAACAGCCATGCGCTGCTTCTCCATCCGGCTTGATCTGTCTGAGGATATGATTGCACGTTTAAATGCCGATGGTCTTGCCAACTTGCTGAGGGAGCAGGCACAGACAAATCTGGATGACCGTGCCGAGAAAATGGGCGAAGAGCTGTTTACACACCTGATTAAAGTGGTGATGCTGCAAGCCATTGACGTACATTGGAAAGACCATTTGCTGAATATCGACCAGCTTAAAGAAGGGATCGGGCTGCGCGGCTATGGCCAGAAAGACCCCAAACAGGAGTACAAAAAGGAAGCCTATAAGCTGTTCATGGAGATGATTATCCGTATCCGCGAAGAAACAGTTGAAAAGGTTTTCTGGGTGCAGGTGGCAAGTGAAGATGATGTGGAGGAGCTGGAAGAAGAACAGGCAGAGAAAAACCGCAAAATGCTGGAAAGCATTTCAGATAATGATGATAAAGCGGTAAAAGCACCGGCTAAAAATACAAAAGCTGCCGGCAGAAATGACCCCTGTCCATGCGGTAGTGGCAAGAAGTATAAAAAATGTTGCGGCAAATAGCCCAACAAACTTTGAGGTAATATAACAATGCTGAAAGGCTTCAAGTTTGCTGCTGTTGAAGCAGCTATTAAAAAGCCCGGGCGTAAAGACCTGGCATTAATCTTTTCCGATACTCCGGCAGTGGCTGCGGCAGTTTTTACCACCAACAAGGTAAAAGCAGCACCGGTTTTGCTGTCACAAGCACGGATAGGCAGCAACAAGTGCCAGGCATTGCTGGTAAACAGCGGTAATGCCAATGCATGCACCGGTAAGCAGGGGCTGGTTGATGCACAGGAAAGCAGCCGTGTTCTGGCAGGCAAGCTTGGCATTGATGAAGAACTGATCCAGGTCTGTTCCACCGGTGTTATCGGCGTACCTTTACCCATGGAGCGGTTTGTAAACGCCATACCGCCTCTGGTTGATAACCTGGGCAAGGCATCCCTTGATGACCTGGCAGCTGCCATCATGACCACCGACACCTTCCCCAAAACATCAATCCGCAAAGGCAGTATAAATGGTGTTGATTACACCATTGCCGGTGTGGCAAAAGGTGCTGGCATGATTATGCCTGATATGGCAACCATGCTTTCCTTTATTGTCACTGATGCTGTGATTGAAGCCCCGTTGCTGCAAGATATCTTCAAAAAAGCTGTGCAGCGTTCCTTTAATGCCATTACCGTTGATGGTGATACCTCCACCAATGACACCTGTCTGATTATGGCAAACGGAGCTGCAAAAACTGCGGTAATTACTGCTGAAAGTGATGCAGCCACCGAGTTTGCAAGGCTTTTGGATGAAGTTTTGCTTGATCTTGCCAGGCAGATTGTAAAAGACGGTGAAGGGGCAAGCAAGTTTGTGGAAATAAAAATCAAAGGTGCAGCAAGTGACAGTGAAGCAAAGCAGGCAGCCCTGGCTGTGGCTAACTCCAGCTTGGTAAAAACTGCATTTTACGGTCAGGATGCCAACTGGGGGCGGATTTTTGCCGCTGTTGGCTACTCTGGTGTGCAGGTTGATCCTGATCGGCTGGCACTTTGGTTTGATGAAGTGCAGATGGCAAAAGACGGTATTTTTGCAGGCGGCGATGCTGAAGAACAGGGTAGTAAAGTGCTGCAAAAAAAGGAATTTTGCGTAACTGTTGAGCTGGGGCTGGGTGCAGGCTTTGCCACAATTTTTACCTGTGATCTGTCCCATGAGTATGTGAGCATCAATGCGGATTACCGCACTTGACATCTGGTCAACTGTTTAAGGAACTTGCCAATGAAGTCTATCTTGAAAATCATTACCATACTACTTGTATCGCTTGCTGCTGCCAGCAGCTTTGCCGTGACACCAACACTGGTTGATTCAGCGGTAACCACTAAAGTGTATAAGAGTAATCCGCTTGATTCAGTCCATCAGATTTCCCATAAAACCACCAAAGTTGTTTACTACTTTAACCGCACCATTATGGATGATGCCACTGAAACCAGTATTATCCACCGCTGGTACAAGGAACAACAGCTGGTTAAAGAAGCAGTAATCCCGATTAAAGGTCGTCACTGGCACTGCTACAGTACCATGATGATTGATGCCGGCTCTGTTGGCAGTTGGCGTGTAGAGCTGCTGGATGAGAACAAAAAACTAATCAACTCATTGGAATTTAAGGTGCATTGATAACAGGAGTACAAACCATGTCCACTACCAGCCCCATAAACATTCTGCTTGCTGATCACAGTGCCACCATCCGTAAAGTTGTAGAAATTATCTTCAGTGGCAACGAATATTCCCTTAGTCTGGCAAAAAATGGAGCAGAAGCACTGCAAGCAGCTGCTGAAAACAGACCGGATGTAATGTTAATTGATGTGATGATGACGGATATGGATGGTTACCAGTTCTGCCAGGAGGTTCGTAACAAACCCGAGCTTGCCGCTGTGCCTGTTTTACTGATGACCGGTTCTTTTGAGCCTTTTGATGAGGAGCGTGCCAGAAGTTGCGGTGCCACAGATCATATTACCAAGCCGTTTGAATCGCAGCAGTTGATTAACAAAGTGCAGGAGCTTTATCTACAGGCAGAAGAGCAGAAAAACAATTTGGCAGAAACTGATCCAGCAACATTTTCTGAAGATGAACAATCAACAGCGGCAGAAGCGGATTTTGCCAGCTCTTTGGAAACCGACTTTACCTTTGGGCAGGATGCTGATGATCCCTGGGGAGCCTTTGCTAGCCAGGATGCTGATGACGAAAATGATGGTACAGAAACCGCAGATGTAGCTGAAGCTGCTGCTGAATTATCCATAACAGAAAACGGCTTTGATATTGAACTGCCTGATGTGCTGGAAATGTTGCAGGATGATGAAGCTGCCACTGCACCAGAAATCGCAGCAACAGCAGCAACAGCAGTAGATGAATGGACACCTTCAGAAGATCATACCTATATTTTTGAAACAGAAACGGAAACAGAGCCGCAGGTAATCGTGCAGCCTGTGCAGGAAACCATTGCAGAGCTGCCCTCTGAAGCCATTGCAATTGCCCCTGCTGTTACGCAGGAACAGTTGCAGGAAGCATTGTCAGCCATCTCCACAGAAATAATTGAAAAACTTGTGCGGGAAATTGTACCAACTCTGGCTGAAAAACTGATTCGCGAAGAGATTGCAAAAATAACCGGTAAAACAGATGTTGGCGAGGGCAGGGCATGATTCGCAAAGCAATAGCCAAAGTGGTTGAAAAACAGGATTTGACAGAAGGGGAAATGATTGAGGTGATGAACCAGATTATGTCTGGCGAAGCAACCACTGCCCAGATCGGTTCCTTCATCACTGCATTGCGCATGAAAGGTGAAACCGTTGATGAAATAACCGGTGCAGCCAGGGTTATGCGCAGTCATGCCACGCCCATCAGGGTTGGTAAGGGTGTGTTGGATCTTGACCGTGACGATATTAACATTGATCAGGAAACCATTTTAGATGTGGTGGGTACTGGTGGCGATGGTACCAATACTTTCAATATTTCAACCACGGTTGCTTTTGTGGTTTCTGCCTGTGGTGTCAAGGTTGCCAAACATGGTAACCGCTCTGTTTCTTCAGCCTGCGGCAGTGCTGATGTTCTGGAAAAGCTGGGGGTAAACCTGGATATTACTCCGGAACAGGTTGAAAACTGCATCAACCGCATTGGCATTGGTTTTTTGTTTGCGCCTGCCCTGCATGGTGCCATGAAACATGCCATTGGACCGCGTCGCGAAATTGGTATCCGCACCATATTCAATATTTTAGGACCATTAACCAACCCGGCAAGGGCAGACCGTCAGGTAATGGGCGTTTACCATGAAGAGCTGGTGGAAAAGCTGGCTGGTGTGCTGCATCGTCTGGGCTGCAAACATGGCTTTGTTGTGTATGGTCGCGATGGTATGGATGAAATCACCCTGACCAGCGAGACCACCGCTGCCGAAGTAACTCCTGATGGCGTACTTTGCTTTGAAATAAAACCGGAAGAGCTGGGCTTTACCCGTTGCACAATGGCAGATTTAAAAGGCGGCGACGCCGAGGATAACGCCATTATCGTCCGCTCTATACTGATGGGAGAAAAATCACCGCGCCGTGATGTGGTGTTGCTTAATGCGGCTTTTGCACTGGTTTCCGCAGGTGTTTGCGATACAATTCAGGAAGGGATTACCAAAGCAGCAGAAGCGATTGATTCCGGCAAGGCGGTAAGGCAGCTGGAGCAGCTTGTGGAGATGACGAACGATTAGAGGTGATTATGTTAAGAATTGAGCGTAGCTACACCATTGCCGAAGTTTTTCCTGAGTATGTCGGCAAACAGGCTGAGATATCGCTAAGAGCCTACCGCACCCGTGAAGGTTTTACCCAAAAGCATCTTTCCGAGCTTACAGGTATTCCGCAGCACCATATTAGTGAGATGGAAAACGGCAAGCGTGGCATTGGTAAAGAGCGTGCCAAAAAACTTGCCGCAGCACTTAACTGTGATTACCGGCAGTTACTATAGACTTCATCCGGAGACTAACCAAAACAGTGGAAGCAGATATGAACAACACAGCAGACATATTGAAAAAAATCGTGGCGCACAAACAGGAAGAAGTGGCAGTTGCCAAAAGAGCAACCACTGTCGGCGAACTGCAAGGGCGGATTTCTGATCTGGAAGACACGGTGCGCGGTTTTGAAAGACACCTGCGGGAGGCTGTTTCCTCTGGTTGGACAGCAATTATCGCTGAAGTTAAAAAAGGTTCGCCCAGCAAAGGGATAATTCGTGCAGATTTTGATCCTGTGGAGATTGCCGAGATTTACCAGAATAACGGTGCCACCTGCCTTTCTGTGCTTACTGATGAAAAGTTTTTCATGGGGCATTTAAACTACCTTGCCCTGCTGCGCGAGCAGGTATCGCTGCCCCTTTTGCGTAAGGATTTTATCATTGATTCCTGGCAACTTTACGAAACCCGCGCTGCCGGTGCCGATGCCTGTCTGCTGATTGCCGCAATTTTAGAGCCGCAGCAGATTATTGACCTTGCCGGACTTGCCCGTGAGCTGCACCTGGATGTTCTGCTGGAAGTTCACGATGAAGCAGAGATGGAGATAGCCTGCAACACCGACATCAGCCTGATCGGTGTAAATAACCGCAACCTGCGTACTTTTGTCACCAGCCTTGATACCACCGCGAGGCTTGCAAAAATGCTGCCGCCCGATCGGTTACTGGTGGCAGAAAGCGGCATTAACAACCGCGCTGATATTGAAAAGCTGCAAGCTGGCGGTGCCAAAGCCTTCCTGATCGGTGAAGCGATGATGCGTGAAGCTGATGTGGGAGCCAAGTTGCAGGAGCTGCTGACAGAGCTTTGAAAACTACTGCGGAGGCTGTCTACGTCGTTGCGCGTTACTCGCTTCCTCGGCTAACTTAAAATGTTATGCCTCGTCGCTGCGTTACGTGCGCCTTGTATCCAGCCTTCCTCATAACGTTTTTCAAAAGCCTGTTATAACGAGACCCTCCCATGAAAAAGCAACTCCCCCGCATAATTGCAGGTCTTTTGCTCACCCTGGCAGCACTATTTTACGCTGCCGGTCTTTTGCCCCTTCCCCTTTTGGATAGCCTTGAACTCTGGAGTTACGACCACCGCCTGACCACCAGTATGCCCAAAACCGTTGATGACCGGATTGTGATTGTGGATATTGACGAAAAATCACTGGCAGAGGTGGGACGCTGGCCCTGGAGCCGCAATGTTGTGGCACAGATGCTTGATCAGCTTTTTGAGCAATATCAGGTGGCTGTGGTGGGTTTTGACGTGGTGTTTGCCGAGCCAGACACCAGCTCCGGCATTATTGAACTGGAAAGAATGGCAAAAGGTTCTTTGCGTGATGATGCCCGCTTTCAGCAGGAACTGGTGCAATCCCGCAAAAGACTTGATTACGATGGTATGTTTGCCTCCCGCTTGCAGGAATATCCGGTGGTGCTGGGCTATTATTTTACAGACGATAGCAAGGATGCCGGCCGCTCCGGTCTTTTGCCTGCCCCTGTCATGGCTGCTGCCGAAGATATTGCGGCACTGCATTCTGTGGATTCCAAAGCCGGTTATGGCAGCAACATCCAGGCTTTGCAGCAGGCAGCAGGGCTTGCCGGACATTTCAACCCTGATCCTGACCGTGATGGAGTTACCCGCCGGGTGCCGCTTCTGCTTAAATACAATGGTGATTATTACGAGGCACTTTCCCTGGCTGTTTTGCGCACCATGTTTGGTATGCCCCTGCTTGAAACCGGTGTACCTGCCGATGCGCCGGATCAGCTGGAGTGGCTGCAACTGCTTGATATTAAAATTCCGGTGGACAGGCGTGGCACAGCACTAATCCCCTACCGTGGTTATCAGGGCAGTTTTCCCTACTACTCTGCTGCGGATATTTTAAACGGCATGGTGGATAAGGATGAGCTTGCCGGAGCCATTGTACTGGTGGGCACCACCGCACCCGGGCTGATGGATTTGCGCTCTACGCCGGTATCAGCGGTTTACGCCGGTGTGGAAGTCCATGCCAACATGATCGCCGGTATCCTCGATCAGAGCATCCGCCATGCCCCGGGCTATGCTGTTGGTGCTGATCTTGCAATTCTGGCAGCAGGCGGACTGCTGCTTTCCCTTGTACTGCCGCTGCTTAGTCCCCTTGTATCCTTACTTCTGCTAACCCTGGTGCTGGCTGTTGCCATTGCCATCAACTGGTTTGCCTGGCAGTCTGGTCTGGTGCTTCCCGTGGCATCCCAGGCAGCACTTTTTCCGCTGCTTTACATCTTTAACGCCAGCTACGGGTTTCTGGTTGAATCCCGCAGCAAGCGGCAGATAACCGGTCTTTTTGGTCAGTATGTGCCGCCGGAAATCGTTAATGTGATGAGTAAAGACCCGCAAAACTTCACCATGGCTGCTGAAAGCCGTGAAATGACAGTGCTTTTTACCGATGTGGTCGGCTTTACCAGTATTTCAGAAAAACTTACCCCCCAGGAGCTGGCAAGGTTTATGAACGAATACCTGTCAGCCATGACTGCCATAATTTATGAACACGGCGGCACAGTGGATAAATATATCGGTGATGCGATTATGGCTTTTTGGGGTGCGCCGCTGGCTGATCCGGAACATGCCTTACATGCAGTACAGGCAGCAACAGCCATGCGCAAAAAAATGGTCGTTCTTTCCAATGATATGATGGCGCGAGGTTATCCCGAGCTTAAAATAGGGGTTGGCATAAACAGTGGCAAGATGCGGGTGGGCAATATGGGTTCAGACTATCGTGTTGCCTACACTGTAATGGGGGATGCGGTAAACCTGGCTTCGCGTCTGGAGGGGATTACCCGCCAGTACGGAGTGTGGCTGATTGCCGGACATGAGACCCGCAAGCTTATTTCCGGCTATGCCTGGCGTGAGCTTGATCAGGTGAAAGTAAAGGGTAAAAATGAGCCGGTGGCTATTTACGAACCATGTGGTGAGGAAATCCTGCTTGCAGAAAATTACCTGGATGATATAAAACTATTTAATCAGATGATTACGCATTATCGCGGGCAACAATGGAAAAATGCTGAAGAAATAATGCAAAAACTGTTGCAATGGAAGCCGGATCGCCAGTTGTATCAACTTTACCTTGAGCGTATTAAACGCTATCAAAAAGAGCCGCCTCCTGATGGGTGGGATGG
>JAVERM010000059.1:0-11840 GCA_034007105.1 Trichlorobacter sp. | reverse complement strand
GGGCTGAAATCAGCATTACCCCGACCAGCTTCATGGCCAGCACAACGGTTAAAGCGGTGAGCACAGCCAGCAGACTGTTTAAAAAGCGGACATTGATACCGGAAGTTGCAGCCAGGTCTTCATTAAAGGTAAGTGCAGCAAGATCATTGAAGTAAAACAGCAAAAGACCTGTAACAAGCACAAACAAAGCTGCTGCCACCAGCAGCTCGGCATTACTGATGGCCAGAATACTGCCAAAAAGGTAGCTCATCAGATCAACACCATAACCCCTGCCAAGCACAGCCAGTAACACCCCCAAAGACACACCCACCGATGAAATAATGCCGATGGCAGCATCTCCACCAAGACGTGCATTATTGGCAAGGCGTAAAATACCAAGGGAAGACAAAAGCACTACCGGCACCGTGAGCAACAGCATGGATGCTCCTTCAAGGCCTGCAAAAAGAGCAACTGCAACACCACCGAAACTGACATGTGCCAGACCATCACCAATAAGCGAAAGTCGGCGCAATACCAGAAATATCCCCAGCACTGCACACAAAAGACCAATCAGCACACCAGCCACAACAGCACGCTGCATAAAGGCATAGGTAAAAAATTCAGGAAGCATGTTCAGGTTGCCTGTTGTTTTATTTATCAGGTTTTACATCAACCCAGCGGGCACCAATGGCAATGGGTGGATAATCAGCCTGGATACTGTCAATCTTAATGGTTATCATCCCTGCCCCGCCATCTTCTTCAGGGGTTTTCCAGCCGGTGATAATCCCTCTGGCACCGGTACTTCTCAAAACAACAGCAGAATGCATCTCCAGTACTTTACCATCGGCAACCAGTTGTTTTTTAGAACCTTTGGCAAACAGGTTTTTAAGACCAAACATTTTTGCGTACCTCCTTTTGCGATAGTAAACCGGAACAATATACAATAGTACTATCATTCATACAAACATCTGTTGCACTGATTTTGGGATAAGCGGGAGGCTAGGAGTCTGTCGGACTTACCCGTTCGTAGCGAGGGAAAGTCCGATTTGAGGAAGTTTTTCTGGTTTTACGAGGAGAATAGCCAGCTATTTAACGAGAAAAAGCGGGGAAAATGACCAAATCCGGCTTTTTCGCAGCAGAACAGTGGTAAGTCCGACAGGCTCCTAATGTTGAGGTGCAGTCTGGAAAAGTCGCAGGGTATCTTGCAACATCTGGTAGGTAACAGGTTTACTCAGATACGCATCAAAGCCATCGGCAAGCAGGCGTTCCTGCGTACCTTTAAGTGCGTCTGCGGTAAGAGCTATAATGGGAGTGTGGGCAGAAACCCCTTTGGCAACTTCTTTTTGGCGAATCTGGCGCAAGGCTTCCAGACCATCCATACCCGGCATCTGAATATCCATTAAAATAATATCAACCCCGCCTTTTTCCCAAAGTTCAACCGCTTCAAAACCATTACAGGCAGTCAGATTATTGTATCCCATCCTGCTCAGCATCATCACTGCGGTTTTCAGGTTTATCTGGTTATCTTCAGCCACCAAAACCGTACCAAAGATACCTTCTGGCAATGCTTCATAATTGTTGTTAACTACCTTTTTAACATGCTTGCGGTCTGATATCACAAACGGTAGTTCAAGGTGGAAGCAGCTGCCCTTGCCTGGCTCACTTTCAAGGGAAATGCTTCCGCCCATCAAAGCAGCCAGCTGCTTGCAAATGGTCAGCCCAAGACCTGTGCCACCATATTTGCGGCTTGTGGAGCTGTCAGCCTGTGAAAATGGAATAAATATTCGCTCATGCACTTTTGCAGGAATACCGATACCGGTATCGCAAACAGACATGCGCACCAGCACTGTTTTATCTTTTTCATCGAGCAGGCAAACATTTAATGTTACAGAGCCTTTATCTGTAAACTTGATGGCATTATTTATCAGATTAAGCAAAATCTGTTTAAGTCTCAGGCTGTCACCATGCACCTGCCTGGGAACATCGCAGTTTATATTGCACAAAAGCTTAAGGGATTTTTTAAATGCCAATGATGATTGGGTTTTTATGATGTCGTTTATTGCTTTATGCAAACAGAAATCTGCTTTTTCAAGCTCAATTTTACCTGATTCAACTTTGGATAAATCCAGAATATCATTTAAAAGCTCCAGCAGGTTTTCACCGGAAAGCTTGATGCAATCCAGAAATTCTTTTTGTTCATCTGTTAAATCTGTAAAGCGCAAAAGCTCGGTCATGCCCAAAACACCGTTCATGGGCGAGCGGATTTCATGGCTCATGTTGGATAAAAAATCACTTTTTGCCCTGTTGGCAGCATTTGCCGCCTGCCGTGCAGCCTCAAGTGCCTGTTCTGCTTTAATTCTTTCGGTAATATCAAGCAGCACTCCAAGTATCAGCCGTTTTTGTTTAAGGTCAATCAAGTCAGCCTTAAAAATACCATGTCTGATTTCTCCTGTTTTGGTTTTGAAATCAATCTGTTGATTATGCACCCTGCCCTGCGCATGAAGCTGCTCACGAATAAGCAGGTACTGGGCATTATCCACAACCATATCCAGATCAGCTATTGTCTTTCCGATTACCTCATTGGCAGTAAAGCCAAGCAGGTTGGTAAAAGCTGCATTCACATCCATAATCAGGCTGTCATCCATGCAGATCAGTGCCATGGCAGCCGGGTTAGATTTAAAAGCAGTGGCAAACTTCAATTCAGATTCCTGCAATTCTTGCACCAGTTTTGATTCTTTGGTCACATCGCGCAGCAAAGACAGCAAAGCCTGGCTGCCGTCAAGATCAATAAAAGGAGTGCTTACCACATGGAAGATTGTACCATCCGGATGGGTAATTTCTGTTTCCAGCCTGCAAAAACCACCCACCAGGTCACGGCAACCGGCACATGGAGCTTTGCTTCCTGAAAGTAGTTCGTAACAAAACCTGTTTGCGTGTTCACCAAAACGCTTGACAGCTGCGGCATTTGCATAGCGAATCCTGAAATCTTCTCCGGTCAATAATAGGCAGGTTCCGGTCTTGGCAATGGCCTCAAAAAGCAGCTCCTGACGTTTACGCCGGAAAGACTGCATGGTTACATCCTGGGCAACACCTGTTGAGTGCAAAGGCGTACCATCTTCATCAAAGCTGGTTTGACAATGCTCCCTGATATGCTTTACACTACCATCAGGAAAAACCAGGCGGTGAGTAAAATCATGGATGCTTTGTCCTTTGATGGAATTGTAAAAATCAATACGAGCCTGTTCAGCCTCTTCCTCTGGCATTAACCTGAATATACTTTCAAGGGTTGGTTTGAACTGAGCCGGATCCTGCTCAAAAATACGGTAGGTTTCAAGGGACCAGGAAAGCTGGTCAGTTACGTGATCATACTCCCATGAACCTGTGTTGGTCAGCTCCTGCGCCTGTTTAAGCTGCGACTGCAAAGTACCAGCCTGTTTCAAAAGCGTATTAAAAGTATCGGCAAGCAGTCCTGTTTCATCATCATCAGCAATTTCTACCGGTGTAACTGTGTCAAGATAGCGCGGATCAACCTGACGCAGGTGGTTGGTCAGCTTTCTTAAATTGCGGGTGATACGGGACGACATCACGTATATCCAGATAATGCCGGTTATTAAAGCAACGATTACACAGCTAAGGTAGATATTTCTGAATTTGACAACCGGTAAAAACGCCTCTTTCGTCGGGTAGTGGGACGCCATAATCCAGCCTGTGTACGGCATATGCCTGAAACTGGCAATAACCGGCACGCCTTTGTAATTTAGACATTCACCCACTCCTTCAAAGTTTTCACTGACACTGCGGTCTAAAAGGATATTTGCCCCACGGGGTACATTATCCTTAAAAAGCAGTGTGTCATCAGGATGACTGAGCATCAGCCTGTCTTTGGTGTAAAGGTAAAGATAGCCGGTTTCCCCTATTTTTGAGGTCAGCAGATTGCTGAACAAGGTGCTGTCATGCAGATCAACAGTGCCGCCCAATATGGCTATCAGGTTACCTTTGCCATCATAGGCAGGTGCAGTCAGCATAACCATGGGGCGGTTGTGTACTGAGCAGTTGTAAGGAAAAACTAACGGACTGGCAGAGAGCAGGCTCTGGTTGTGATGATCATAAAAGGAGGAATCAAGGCAGCGGCGTTCAGGAAACCAGGGAGACTTTGCAAAAAGCTCGCCTTTTGGTGTGAATACAAAAATACCGCTGGCAAACACATTGCGCAATGCGATGCGATTTTCAAGCCATTTTGTTGTTTTTATGGGGACTTTCCAGAAGATCGGGAGGAGCTACAGATGCCGCTGTTTTCAGCAGATTATGGGTTGATTCCACCTTTGCATCAAGTGCTGTTGCCAACTTGTCAAGCATACCAAATTGCTGCCCTGCAATAAGCTCACGTATCTTTTGCTTAAAATACCAGTGGGTACCAATAGCTGTTAAGCTGAATACCAGCAGCAAAAAAGCAGCAGTTGAAAACAGCATCCGCTGCTTGATACTTTTTCGGATTGTTGCGGGAAGTTGCCTGGGCATTTGCATATACCTGCTATTTCGTAACAAGCTTCATGGATATTGTCAGTTGGTACCTTGCCAGCAAGCAGATAAATAACAGTTTGTATCATGCAGACAGTATTAGTTCGTTTTTATCGATATTCACCGAATCAGTAACAAGTATTGTTTATATTATTTTTATAGTCAAGCACTTGTATACATGGCTTTTCAGTCAGCAACATCTGTTCTGGCACCGATTGCCAGTGCCTGCTGCTGTGCCAATGCCCTGGCAACCTTGCTTCTGGCTTCTGCCAAAAGGCGTTGCACCGTGCCACGGGATACTCCCATACAAACCCCTGCTTCAGTCTGGGTTTTGCCCAGACCGTCGCAAAGGTGCATTGCTTCCAGCTCTTCCAGATAAAGGGGTATAAGTTCCAGCGTACCGATGGGTTTGGCAGCCGGCTTGTACACAGCTTGTAAGCCCAACCGCTTGGGGCAGGAAAATTTACAGGGTTTTCTGGGACGTGCCAAGCAGTCTAATCCTCCACACAAATTTCACCAAGGCTTATGGCCTTTATGGTTTTGATGGTTAAAACAATAATAATCAAGGTAAGAAAAGCCAGCTCAAACCAGGTAACAAAGCTTAAAAACCAATTATTTATCAATGACAACATTAAAAAAGATGCCAGTGTTTTTGCTGCCATTGGGAAGGAATAAGCCCACCATGAGATATAAAAACGGATTTTCAACAGCTTTGGCAGTTGATACAGCACCAGCATAAACATAAACAGGGAGAAATAATAAAGCACACGCCCAAAAGCATCAATACCCCCGCCGGTAAGCCGCACATAAGCGATAAATCCGATGGCAGGTGGCGCAAACAGGATGAACAGTGTTGGCATCAACCGCTCGGCAATGGGGGCATGGAAAAACATCCGGTACAGCACTATAACCAGTAAAATCAGCCAGTAAATAATACCTACGCTGAAAAAGAACCACGAAAGTTCGGGATAACCATGCTTTACACCGGCAATGGGGATGATTACCGAGCCGACAATCGGGATAAACCAGCCTGGCGTCATATGCTCAATCTTGAAACGGTCATGCTGAATCCAGGCAGCAATAATCACAATGGAAGCAACAAACTGCAACGCGGTACCAACTGCCCAACTGTAAAATGAAAGGGTCATATCCCTTTCCAGCAGTACCACACTTAAAACCAGCAAGATTTTGGCAATCAAGGGGAAAAAGTTTATTTTAATCGGATGATTAAACTCTTTTTGCAAAGCACCCTGACAAGAAACCACCTTGGCAAAATAGATACCGCACACCATGACAAAAAGAGCCACAGTTATCCATAGCAGCACAGTACTTACGGGATGAAACGCCGGAATCAGTCCTCCAGCCTTTTGCACTGAAAGCGTAAAGCCTGCCATCCCCAGCACTATGGCAAAAAAAGTAATATGAAAATTGCAAAGACGACTATGTTCATGTTCTGCTGATGAAGACGACATTTGTCATACTCCTTGTTAGTTGCTGTCTGCAAAAGGTTTTTCCTTCTGTTTATGTCGGGTTTTCATAACTCCCCCTGCCCCCTCTTATCTTAAGAGGGGGAACACATTTGAATTGAAGCTTACCCCTATAGTGATTCTTTTATAATCCCTTCTATCGCATCATAACTACCCTGCACATTTACCGCAAAATCCGGATCTGACAGCAGGCTGTTAACCAGTGCCGGTAAATAACGCAGCATACGTACTCTGGTTTTGCCTTTATCACTAAATACCGTGATAAATTTAGGAATTAAAGCTGCCCGCTCCGGATTGGCCTGCAAGCTGGGGGCTGATTTTTCAGGCTTGCACACCTGAATCATATGCAAATCAAACCCTTCTGCCACCTGCACACCGTGAGCACCAAAAGTATTGGCCATCTCCATTTTATCTTCGTTATGGATTAAAAAACCTTTGCGCTGTCCATTTTGGGTCAGATCAGCAACAAACTGCTTCACTGTTTTGCTGGTCTCTGCACGAAAAAGAGCTGCAAAATCATTCATCTACTCTATCCTCCTGCGCTTTGTTACCTGCTTCTGCCGGCATATTTACCGCAAAATCCACTGGTGGTGCCTTGCCGGTAATGGTGCTGATATACTGATTGATAGCAGCGTGTACTGCCGATGCTATCAGGTTTGAGCAATGTTCCTTTTCATCCGGCAAACCACCTAACGCCTGGCTTACGGTACGATCAGTCACCAGCAACGCCTCATTCAAGGTTTTGCCCTTAACCAGCTCTGTACCCATAGAAGCTGTTGCAATGGCTGCCCCGCAGCCTTTAATCAGAAAACTGACATTGGCAACAAGCCCTTCATCTATACGCATAAACAAGAGCAAAGTGTCACCGCAATCAGGATCACCCACCTGCACCACAACATTGGCATCATCCATGCCTCCCACGTTGCGGGGGTTTCTTGCATGATCAAGCACTGCTTCTGTGTATTGATTATACCCTTCGCTCAATGGCTGCGTCCCCCTCTTGCCTGGCCATGCTGATGATTATGGTCATGGTCACCACAGCCCTGGTTACCGTGACTATGCCCACCACAAACAGCATCTGCTGCAAACTCGGCAAGTTTTCCGGATTTGGCAAGTTCCAGGTTTTCATGCACAAAAGCCCCCTGTGCCTGAAACACCTTGTATCCCGCCTGATTAAGTGACAGCAAGGCACCACGACCAATGCCGCCAACCACTATACCGTCCAGACCAAGACCGGCAAGTGCCTTGGCAGGATTACAGGCACCGTGGACATGGTTTTCATTGGAATTATCCACAACACTGGTTTGCCCGCTTTCCAGATCCACCACCAAAAAGCCAGGGGCAGAACCAAAGTGCCCGTACAGCTGGCTGTTAAGCCCTTCATTTTGCACCACAGGGAAACAAAGTTTCATGATTTTCAGACCTCCTGTAAAAGTTATTTGCACTTGCACAAAACTAATCCTGGCTATTTCCGCTGTCAACACTTTTGTACAAATGCACAAAACTTTTACCTGAAAAAAGGGAAACCGCTTTGGCTTCCCTCATATAAATTATTTTAACAGTACAGAAAAAGGAGGGAAAATCCTTTCCCTCCGCAATGGTTTTAAAATTTATGTTTCAGCAGGCTGTTGCCCACTCTGGTGATACCACAAACCCTTCCCGAAAACCTGAGCTGACAAAATCAATTATCTGACCATCAAGTAATGATTTAAAACCTGGCTCCACCAGCAATTCAATGCCGTTTAAGTCTATCTTGTTATCACTTTCTTTTGGCTCATCCAGAACCAGCCCCAAACGGGGACCGCCTCAACCAAAGCCTTCAAATACCACACGTAACAACTTCCCCGGATTTTGTGCCAGAATAGGCTCCAGTGCTGTTTTGGCTGCATCAGTTATTTTCATATGCCGCTCCTTTGATGTATTGATATATTCATATATACAACACATGCAAACTGCTTTCCATAAAAAAATCAATTTTTACAGGAACAACAAAAACATTACACCCACAGCTATCCTGTATACGCCAAAGGAAATAAAAGTATGCCTGGTAATAAAATGCAGTAACCAGCGGATACTGATTACTGCAAAAACAAAGGAAACCACAAAGCCTGTTGCCATATTTTGCAGGTCAGCCAGTTGAAAAATAGCGTGATTTTTATAAATATCATACACAGTTGCTGCCAGCATGGTGGGCAGTGCCAGCAAAAATGAAAATTCTGCTGCCACATGGCGGTTAAAACCACACAAAAGCCCCCCCATAATGGTGGCACCAGAGCGGGATACCCCGGGAATCATTGCCAAACACTGCACAAAACCGATAGTTAACGCCTGACGCACCGTAATATCAGTGACATCAGTAACAACCGGGGGATGTTTTTTCAGAAAAAGCTCCATCAGGATAAAGCCTGCTCCACCCAGAATCAGCATGTAACTGACCAGTGTGGGCACAAACAGGGATTTTACCAGGTTGTACAGCATAAACCCGATGGTGCCGGTGGGGATAAAGGCAATTGCCAGTTTTTTAAACAGTTCGGGCTTTTCCATCAGCTTGCGGCAATATACAAAAAGTACTGCCAGCATTGCCCCCAGCTGGATAACAACCTCAAATACCTTGTGGCTGTCTGTCTGCTGCAATCCAAGCAGTTCTGATGCCAAAATCAGGTGTCCGGTGGAAGAGATGGGTAGAAATTCGGATAAACCTTCGACTATCCCCAGTATGAAAGCATCAAAAAAAGTCATTTATATCCCTTGGTTGTTTTAATGGCTTCCCTTGCCAGCCTGTCGCACCTTTCATTTTCTGCATGACCGGCATGTCCCCGCACCCAGCACCATTTAACTTGATGTTTTTCCACAGCTGACAAAAGCTTTTCCCAAAGGTCACGGTTAATCACCGGCTCTTTCTTGCTGTTTTTCCAGTTATTGCGCTGCCAGCCGCTAATCCATTCAGTCATCCCTTTTACAAGATACTGGGAATCTGTAACAATTTTTACGCGGCAGGGACGTTTGAGCAGCAGCAGACCTTCAAGGGCAGCGGTCAACTCCATACGGTTATTGGTGGTTTCCGCTGCTCCGCCGGAAAGCTCTTTTTCAACACCTTTATAACGTAAAATCGTGCCGTAACCTCCAGGTCCGGGATTTCCGCTACAGGCACCGTCACAAAAAAGCTCAACCTCATCATTTTGATGAATTGGCTGAGCTTTATCATTTTGCTTGCTGCTTTGCCTACTTTTCGACACGTCCGACATAAGCCCCCTCTTGCTGCAAAAGTGCAGCAATGGCATCCATAATCCGTTCTGCAATCAGTTTATGTGTTTCTTTGTTATCTTCCAGCACGAATAAATCATCCAGTTGCAGCGGTTGACCAAAAACAATGGTTCCATTTTGCCCAAATGCAGGAAACTTCCACCTGTTAAGCCCAACCAAAGCTGTGGGAATAACCACCGGGCGAGTATCGTACACCACTTTGCCAACCCCGCGATTTCCCTGACCAAGCCTGCCATCACGGTGGCGGGTACCTTCGGGAAAAAGCATTACTTTCTGATCAGCCAACAGATCATTAAGTCTGCGACCTGCCTTGATATCCCTGCCACGGCGTACAGGAAAAGCCCCCCATGAAGAATAGAGAAACCCTGTCAGACGGCTTTGAAACAGCTCTTCCTTGGCTGGTGCCCAGAGCATCTGCAAGGGATAAGATCGGATTACAGCCCAAGGCAAAAAAATAGTTTCATAGGCAGAGATATGGTTGGAGGCAAGCAGTACACCACCATTGCGAGGGATGTTTTCACTGCCCTTGATAGCCAGTTTATTAAACACTGATGCGTACATACCCACCAGATATGCAGAGAAAGTAACCCAGAGCTTGCGCAGTAATGAAGCTTTCAAAATCAATACTCCTGCTGAAATCAAGAATATTAAAGTATAGGGTATTATCAAGCAGATGGTCAAACCAAAAGCCAAATATTTTACTCATTATGCTGCGTATATTTGTGCTATATTGTTATGTTTTCAAAGAATTGTTAAAGAATATCGTTTCTGCCGGAGTAATAAAATTGAAATTTATAGATGAAGTTAAACTACATTGCGGTTCTGGCCATGGTGGTGCCGGCTGTGTTTCATTCAGACGGGAGAAATTCATCCCTTTTGGGGGACCTGACGGCGGCGATGGTGGGCGGGGCGGGGATATGATTTTTGAAGCAACCTCCTCAATGTCAACACTGCTGGAGCTGCGCCACAAGCCCCACCAAAAGGCAGAGCGAGGTAAGCATGGCTCTGGCAAAAACCGCCACGGTGCATCCGGAGCTGACCTGCTCATCAAGGTACCCGTAGGCACGTTGATTAAAGATGCCGAAACCGGTGAAGAACTGGCTGATATGACAGAAAACGGTCAACGTGTAATTTTGTTGAAAGGCGGGAGAGGTGGTCAGGGAAATGCCCGCTTTGCAACATCAACCAACAAGGCTCCCAAATTCGCGCAGCCAGGCGAAGCAGGCGAAGAACGTACTTTACGGCTGGAGCTTAAACTTATGGCTGATGTGGGCTTACTGGGGCTGCCCAATGCCGGAAAATCCTCGCTTATCTCCCATGTTTCTGCAGCCAGACCAAAAGTGGCAGACTACCCGTTTACCACCCTTGCCCCCAGCCTGGGGGTTGTGGAGTACAAAAATTTCCGCTCCTTTGTAATGGCTGATATCCCTGGCATCATTGAGGGGGCACATGATGGAGCAGGTCTGGGACACCGTTTTTTAAAGCATCTTGAGCGTTCCGGTATTCTTGTCCATCTGCTTGATATTTCAGGTATACCTGAAACCGACCCTGTGGCTGCATATCAAACCATCAACCGCGAGCTGACCATGTTTAGCGAAGAACTGGCGAATAAAGAACAGATTGTGGCATTAACCAAAATGGATTTACCGGTGGCTCGTGAGCATTGTGCCCACATAAGCGAGCAACTGGCTAAAGAAAATGTGGCTGTTTATCCCATCTCTTCAGCCACAGGTGAAGGGGTAGAGCAATTGCTTGATGCAATAGCAAACCGGCTTTGGGGTAAAGGGAAGGAAAACTGGTGACACGCTTAACATATCTTGCAAATGCACGTCGAATAGTAATCAAGCTTGGTAGCCGTCTGCTTACCGATGATGGCGGTGCGCTTGATTGTACGGTAATCAGACAGATTTGCGCTGATCTTGTAAAATTGCGCAAACAGGGCAAGCAGGTGATTTTAGTATCTTCCGGTGCTGTTGCTGCCGGGCGCAAACCACTTAATCTGACGGGAAAATCCTTAAGCATACCGCAAAAACAGGCAGCAGCAGCGGTGGGACAACCGCTGTTAATGAAGATTTACCAGGAACAGTTTGAGCAATATGGACTAACCACCGGGCAGCTGCTGCTTACTGCCGATGACCTTGCCAATCGCCGCCGTTTTTTAAATGCGCGAAGTACTCTGGAAACCCTGCTTGATGCCGGAGTTGTTCCGATTATCAATGAAAACGACACTGTTGCAGTGGCTGAAATAAAGTTTGGCGATAATGACAACCTTTCTGCACTTGTAACCAATCTGGTGGAAGCTAATCTGCTGCTGATTCTGACTGACATTGAAGGGCTTTACACTGCCAACCCTGCTGATGATCCCGCAGCAGAGCTGATAAAACTGGTGCCGGAAATCACCAAAGAAATTGAACGGGCAGCCGGAAAAAGCAGCTCAAATATTGGCACAGGCGGCATGGCAACCAAAGTTGCAGCTGCAAAAAAAGCCACCCGCTACGGTGTTCCCACCATGATGGTCAAGGGCAATCTGCCAGGTATTATTACCGCAGCCATGTCTGGCGAAGATGTGGGCACGCTGTTTTTGCCGGCTGA
>JAVERM010000058.1:0-12014 GCA_034007105.1 Trichlorobacter sp. | reverse complement strand
GCCGGACTTTGGAACTTTTTTGTCACCAATGGTTACATCACGCCCCAGGCACTGGACAAACTGGCAACTGTACTGCACGGTGCCAACATTGACCTGAAAGGGTTTACCGAGGATTTTTACCACAGGGTCTGCGGAGCAAAGCTGTCGGAAACCCTGGATAATATCCGTGATTACCGCCGCCGTGGTATCTGGCTGGAGATAACCACACTGGTCATACCAGGTGAAAATGATGATGACGCGCAACTTAACGGCATTGCCCGCTTTATTGCCGATGAGCTGGGTAAGGATACCCCCTGGCATCTGTCACGGTATTTTCCATGTCATAAAATGAAGCATCCACCAACACCGCTGGCATCCATGGAGCGGGCACTGGAAGCAGCTGACCGAGCCGGTCTGCATTATACCTATGTGGGTAATATGTCTGGCAGTGGTCGGGAATCAACCCGTTGTCCTGCCTGCGGAACTGTGGTGGTGAGTCGCAACGGTTATCAGGTGAGCAGTATCAATATGAATGATGGTACTTGTAAAGTTTGCGGTAAAGAAATAGCCGGAATCTGGGGATGATTCTGCTTACACAAATAGTGGCACGGTACTCTGTGCCACTATCAGTTATTTAACAGCTGTTAAAAATCCTCTTCATCACCTTCATAATCAAAGACACTGTAATCATCTTCTTCAGTATCTTCGTTCAGCCCATAGTCTGTATCATCATCCCATTCTTCAAGATCGCCAGGATTTAGCGGTGAAGTACGTCCGGAACTGCCTGAGTCCTCATCTTCATCAACATCTTCTATTGCCTCAAACTTCTCAAGCAGTGCCGGATCAGTACAAAAATTATTAACCTTAAAACTGCAACGGGTAAGCTCGCAGAGATCAAACAGTTGTATCTCGCTGCAAAGGCGTTTTACCATTGGTTTTTCTGCTTCCTGTTTATTCATCTTGTTTCACCAGTTGATTTAAATAAATCAGTTAGCCACGAATTTTACAAATGTTATTTTGTATAAAGTGCAGGATGCCAAGATTTTGATTTTATTTGTGTTTATTCGTGTAGATTCGTGGCAAAACCGTTTTTTGGGTTGTTTTTGATTTTCAGCTATTGGCACTCCAGACTGCCGTTTAAAAACTCGCCAGCCTTTTCCACATCCTCACGGCAGCCTATATACACTGGGGAACATTGATCATAGCTCTCGGGAGTAATATCAAGAATCGGTATCTTGCCGTTGGTGGCTGCCCCACCTGCCTGCTCAATCAAAAAAGCCATCGGGTTCAGCTCAAAAAGCATACGCAGTTTGCCCTGTGGCGCATTGGTCAGCTCCGGATACAGGAAAATACCGTTACCCTTCATTAAAACCTGGTTGATATCCGGTACAAAACCGCCGGAATAGCGCAGTTTGGAGCCTTTTTCTTCAAGATAGCAAAGAAATTGCTCATTTTCCGGCAGATAGTTTCTGCGTAATCCGCCTGGTGCGTACATGCTACCCGATGATTTCATCCGGATGTCTTCACGGGTGAGAGTAAACTCCATCAACTGGTTCATGGTAAACTCGTAAACCCCTTTACCCACTGAGTAAACAAGTGAAACACGCGGACCGTAAAGGATATAGACCGCACCAACCATCTTGCGGCCAGGCTGAAGCATATCAGCACCCTGATAGATGCCCACAATAGTGCCAACAGCCAGGTTCACATCAACCAGCGACGAACCATCAAGCGGGTCATAGGCAACAGAAAACATACCTTGTGGATTGCTGGTTACCTGTACAATTTCTTCCATTTCTTCAGATGCGATATTGCAGACAACACCGGAGTGGGTCAGCCTTTTACGCATAATCCTGTCAGAAAGCACATCAAGCGCAAGCTGCTCTTCACCGTAAAGATTGGAAGTACCAGCCACGCCAAGATCACCGGTACGGATGGCGTTAATCACGTATTTGCTGGCCTCTGCTATTTCGCAAAGCAGATGAACCATATTACCGCTTATATTCTGGTCACGTAAATGGCGGCGAAAATCCACCTGAAACTTGGTTGTGCCGGGTGCATTACCCATGATGTTACCTCCTTTTGAGCATTTTTGTTTGACTAACAACAGGCTTTTGAAAAACGTTATGAGAAAGAGTAGCCGGTTTTGCACACAAAACCAAGGATGAATAAAGCTTAACAGGCTTTTGCAAAACGTTATGAGGAAGGCTGGATACAAGACGCACGGAACGCAGCGACGAGGCATAACATTTAAAGTTAGCCGAGGAAGCGAGTACCGCGCAACGCAGTAGACAGCCTCCGCAGTAGTTTTTCAAAGCTCTGTTAAAACATGAGTGAAGCCAATAATGTTATAACTCCATCCAGCATAAAAACAGCAAAAAGGCTGTTGATAACAGCTTTTGTGGCTGCCTGCGGTATTTCTGTAGCACTTGTGCCAACAGAACCACCTGCCTGGCAACAGATGAGCGGAATTATCAGCCCAAAGCAGATGGTTTTCAGTGTCAGTAACAGAATTTCACCAAATCCCAGCGAGCTGATAATACCTTGCAAAAACTGATCAAGGGCAATGTGTCGCCCTACAGAAACAATCAGAAAGCCACCCACAAAAGCGGTAAGCACAAAATATATTGTTAAAACCAGAACTGAGCAGGCAACACCGACTATTCTGGGTAGAATAAGGTATCGTTCTGGAGCAATGCCCATCTGTTCAAGCGATGCTATCTCGCCATTTATTTTCATGGCACCAAGCTCGGCTGCAATGGCTGTACCACTGCGGGCAATAACTATTATTGCCGTCAGAAGCGGGGCAAGCTCCCGAAACACCACCCAGATAAGCACCTTGCCAGGCAAAGAACCACTGCCGCCACCCACAAGACCAACCACTTGATTAACAATAATGGTTCCCAGAATAAGTGAAAGCACTGTGATGATTTTCCAGCCTTCAAGGCCGGTAAAGTAAATCTGCTTCAGTAAAACAGCTTTTATGGAAGGATTACCAAGGGAAGGAGAAGATAGCAGACAACGCCAGAAAACAGCAGACTGGTCAGCCAGATTAAGCATGAAACGGCTGCGACGTAAAAACCAGCCACCAACTTTGGCAGGAATATCCGCCTGTGTATCAGATATGGTAGATATTGCCATCACGCAAAAGCTCAATCTGTTTTATACCCAGTTGGGCAATCTCTTGTTTTATTTTTTCATAATATTGTGGCTTTGGGTGGGTAATCAGGATTTTTTCAGGCAACACCTGCATTTTTGCCAGCTCTTTTTTAAGCAGCGAACAGCAAAGATGACCGGTTAAAAGTGCCAGAGATTCCATTTCATCAGGAAAGGAAACTTCCACAATAAGTGCATTACAACCAGATGCGTATTGCCATATTTCTTCTGTGGGTCCGGTGTCTCCGGTGTAAACAAGCCGTTTACTGTCACAATCAACAACATAGCCAACGGCAGGCACAGTGTGGGTTACCTCTATTGCTGTCAGTGTATAACCATTAACTTTAAGCGGTGTTCCGGTTTTGATAACTTCATATTGCAGCACCGGATTTTCCGCATTGGGCAGACGGGTAAAGTCCGGCCAGATGATGTTGTTCAGGACATGTTCACGCATGGCAGTTATCACCTGACTTGTTGCGTAAACTGTTACCAGATGCTGCATGTTTTTTATGATTACATTATCAGCCAGGGCAGGAATGCCACGGATATGATCAAGGTGGGAGTGGGTAACAAAAATATGACGCAATTGCCACTGCTCGTCCTCGGTAAGCACAGAGCCAATAGTACCTGCATCAAGTAATAACGCATCATCAATCAGAAAGGCTGGTGGTCTGAAGTCAGGAAATTCTGCACCGGCACTGCCCAGAATACGAAGTTTCATTTTTGTTACTCCTGCACAGGCTCTTATCCAAACTGTTCTTTCAGGGCATGTATGATTTCTACCTGACGATTATATATGTACTGGGAAATAACTTTATCAGCCTGCCTGTCAACATCAATCCTGAACATATACAGATTTCCGGATTCAGCACGTCTGTTGCTGATGCGGTAAGCCGGCAAGGAAAGGCAGGTATTTGCCAAGGTAAGCCTGGCTGTACCTTGCTCGGGTATACCTGAAGGCAGCGGACAGTCTGACAGCATGGAAAAACCGGTAAGAGATATATCGTTTAAATTGCCATCCAGTATTTGCGGCTCCCGCCCTTCTTCCTGCACTGCTTCAAAAACAGCTTCCACCCGTTCATCCACCGTAACCCTGACAGCTTCGCGCCGCTCTGCACGGATACTGGCATAGGCAAAACGCCCAAGGGTAACTGCACATTTGGGCACATTAACCCGTTCAACAATGGCATGTACACCAAGCTCTTTGGGAAATGATGAACTGGTCAACAATGCCTGTTTTTGTACAGACAATACAACAGCCTGTGCCTGATTAACTTTAAGATCAAGCATTTCAGAATCAACGTATTCCATTGAAATAGGATAACTTACCGGCACCTCGTGGTAGTAGTTAATCAGGCGCAGGTCGTTTTTACGTTTACCACTATGGATATCTTTCAGCACCTCCATGATGGCTGTAAAATCCTGTTTGCCGTCTTTTATACTGGCAAGTTGATACGTTTCTTTCATGATACCCCCAACATAAAATTCAATCCGGTTTTATATTTGAAAATGAAGCAGCGGTTTAAATCTTGCAAATCTGGCATACGGGACAAAAATGGGTGCCACGTCCAGCCAGTTTTTCACGCTGTATAAGGGCAGAACAAACCGGACAGGGCTGTTTTGCTCTGCCGTAAACAGCCACCGGAAACATGCCGGCTTCAAAAACGCCATCTATATTGGCACCTTTCAGGCTGACCGCCTGCTGCAAGACTTCAGTTATGGCTGTGCAAAGCAGCGTTAATTCCTGCGAATCAAGGCGGTCTGCCCTGCTGCATGGATGCAGTTTTGCACGAAACAGGATTTCATCTGCATAAATATTACCGATTCCGGCAACAAACCCCTGATCCAGCAGCAGTGGTTTTAGCTGACGCTTTTGCTTTGCCAGTCGTTGTAACAGTTCAGTCTGCTCCAGGCAAAGACCGTCAGGACCAAGCCGTCCGGTTATTTCTGCAATGCTTTGCACCAGCTGCACCCGACCAAAAGCCCGCGGGTCATCAAAGCGCAGTGCCAACCCCTTATCCAGCAAAAGGCTTAGTCGTGTATGCTTTAACTGTGCCTCGTTTTCCGGAACCAGAAAAAGCTTACCAGTCATGCGCAAATGCAACATCATCCAAACAGATTTTGTACCACAACTTTCTGTAAATCTGAAGAACAGATACTTGCCATGCCGCCTTATCTCTTTGAAAACAGAGCCGGTTAATGCAGAAACAAACTGCTGCTGGTCACCTGTAATAACATTTTCGCGCAGTATGTTCACCTTTAATACAGTGCGTCCAATTATGGAGATTGGAGCATCACGCAGACAACGCAAAACTGATTCAACTTCTGGCAATTCCGGCATAGTTACTTACTTTCTGCTGTGTAGACACCATCCCAGTCAGCTGGCGGAGGTGTCTGCATATAGTTTTTGCAACGCTCAACGTACAGCCTGGAAGGACTATCGTTAAAATTATCAGCCAACTCTTCAAAAATCTGGCAGGCAGCAGCAAAAGAAGCTGCACGGTATTGTGCAAGTGCCTCTTCAAATCTGGGTAACAGTCCGGTGTTTTCTGTCATCAGCTCAAACATGATTACTGGCTGAAGTTTACCTTTCACCTTTATCCTGTCAACTTCGCGAAAACAGAACATGCCATCTGGTACCTGGCTGCGGGTACTTTCACTGACAAGGATATGTGAGCCATACATCTTGTTTTGCCCCTCAAGGCGTGAAGCCAGATTTACAGCATCGCCAATGGCAGTGTAATCAAAACGGATATCAGCACCCATATTGCCCACAACCGCATCTCCGGTGTTAATACCGATACCGATATCAATGGTGTGCATCCCCCGTGCAGCAAAACTTTCGTTCAGTTTTTTCAGCTCTGCAAGCATCCGCACTGCTGCGGTGCAGGCTCTGGTCGCATGGTCGGGCAGGTCAAGGGGCGCATTAAAAAGTGCCATTACTGCGTCACCTATAAACTTGTCCAGCGTACCTTTTTCTTCCAGCACAATTTTAGTCATGGGGGAAAGATATTCATTAAGCAGCTTAACCAGTTCCGGCGGTGTCAGGCTTTCAGAGACTGTTGTAAAGCCACGGATATCTGAAAAAAGTATGGAAAGTTCTCTTTGCTCACCGCCAAGCACCAGTTTGTCCGGATTTTTTTCAATTTCCCGCACAAGGTCAGGGGAAACATAGTTGGAAAAGGCTTTTTTAAGTTGCCTGCCTTTTTTCTCCACCACCAGATTACGCCAAGCCTCACTGCCCAGGTAGGTTATCCCCATACCCAGCAGCGGATAAATCACCGTCATATCCTTAAACCAGGTGGCAAATGCCTGGTAGTTAACAAGGCTGAAGCTGCCTAAAAGAACGCCAACGGCAAGCAGACCACCAAAGGTTCCGGGCACAAAAGCAAGCAGCAGACCTAGTAACAGGGGAAACACAATAATACATATAATTTCAAGCAGCTGGGTATCACCATCGTAAAGTAAAAATCTGTTTTGCAGAGCATTGGCAGCCAGGGTTGCATGTAGTTCTACTCCTGGCTGAACCGTATCAAAAGGGGTGGGACGGATATCGTAGATGCCTATTTCAGTGGCACCCACAAAGACCAGCGCATCTTTAAGGGCATCGGGTTGCAACCGTTTTGCAATTACGTCTGCCGCGGAAACAGTACGAAATGCACCGGATGAACCATAGTAGTTAAGTGCCAAAGTACCGTCTTCCCGCGCGGGAATCGCCTTTTGTCCAACCCAGACACCATTTACACCCCAGGGCTGAACCTCAAGCATGATATCGCTGCCCAGATAATGGCGCAGTGCTGAAAGACCAAGTGACGGGTAAATACTGCCATCGTGCAAAAGCAGCAAGATGGTACGGCGGTAAAGACCATCTCCATCGGGGCGGGCGTTAAAAAAGCCGGCATCGAGTGCGTTTTCACCCAAAATCGGCAGATTAGTATCAATGTTGCTGTATTCCACCAAAGGTAGGGATTCAACACCATCTGCCACACGCATCAGCCTGATGGCAGAACGCTCCAGCTGCAAAGCTGCCAGCGGATCAAGCGGCTGCTCTTCATCCCTGAAGAAATAGCCCAGCACAACATTTTTTGCATTGGTAATGGAAGCAGCCAAAGCCCTGTCTGTTGCAACATCCTGGGTTTCTGAAAAAACAATATCCAGTGCAGTTACCCTGGCACCGTAAAATGCCAGATTTTCAATCAGTTTGCCGGTAATTTCCCGCGACCAGGGCCAACGACCAAGCTCTTTTATGCTGGCATGGTCAATGGCAATCACAACAACAGCAGGATCTGCCGGCATGGCTCCCCTGATCCGGAAACGGGTATCCTTCATCCGGTAGTCCAGCTGCTGTAAAGCAGGAAAAGCCTGCTGATAGGCAGTAAACGCAACCAGAATACCCAACAGACCAAAAAGTATGAATGGTAACCGCTTTTTCATGGTTTTCATCCGGAAACTACATCAGCGTACAAAAACAGACAGCCTATGTAGCAGCTTTTCAAGGCTTGATTACTGAATGCTCTTTAGCAAGGTTTCAGCGGTACTTACGTAACGACCATCCGGATAACTGCGCAGATACTGTTCAAACCGCTGACGTGCCTGTTCTGCAAAACCCATATCCAATAAAGTCTGGCTGGCGTTAAAAAGGGCTGTTTCAGCCTGGGCAAGCTGTGGATATTCTTCAAGTACCAGCAGATAGGCTGCCAGTGCCTGTTCCGGATTTGCCAGAAAACGGGCATAAACCGCACCACGTTCAAGGTGAGCATCAGCACGCAGGTAAGCGATGTCAGTCAGATCAAGTGCAATCTGAAAAACATGCAATGCTTCATCATATTTGCCACTATCTGCCAGATAATGCCCGTAATTGATGTTCCAACGGGCAATTATGTCTGCAATCCGACCAGAATCAATCCATTCAGCAGGCGGGCTGGCTGCAGTTATCTGATCAAAAACATCCTTTGCTTCGGCAAGTGGTGTGCCTGGCTCAACCACAAGTGGCTTGATCGGTGTAATGCCACGGGTATTCTGGGTCATGGTACCTGGGGTAAGCGATTGCTGTTGCCTTTGATCATCACCGGTAATTTCTACCTTGCCCTCATTACCAAAAAACAGGTTGGCCTGCCCCTGAGAGAGCATCATAAACTCTGTGCCCTTGATACCGGCAACCGCTGTGCCGCTTTTTACAGTCATGCCACTTTGCTTGCTACCAAACTTGACAACCGATGCCCGCAACTTGCCCTGTGCAAGATTAAAACTGCCTGCACGATTATCCTTTGTGAGCAGGAACGAGGTAATCTCAAACTCGGTATTATTTGCCAGCGTAAACTTGCTTTTATCGTTAAGGGTAAGCTCAATCCAGCCGTTTGCGCCGGTTTTAAGCCAGTTTCCTTCGCCAACAGACGCACCTTTTGCAAGCGGTTTATAGGGGATATTGGACTGTGCCCGCCATGAAACCTCGCCGGAAACAGCGGTTATTGTGCCCACCTGTGCGGCAATAACCGGCAACGGAAGCAGACACAAAAGAGCAGTAAACAGGATAGCTATAAATCGTTTCATTGCTAAAACCTCCATAAAAACCGGAAATAACTACAAAGCAGGCAAGGCAAATTTAAACTGACAGGCTCCTGGTCAGTCACCAAAAATATCTGCTGTAAAAATCAGGATACGGCAATTATGCTGCCAGGCATCTTCCGGTAATCCTGCCTTACGGCAGGTCTGGCGCAAAAAAGTATCCCTGTCCCAGCCAAATTCAGTTGCAACCTGTGGTAAAAGCACACCCTGGGCACCACCTTTAATCAGATAAATGCCATGTTTGCCAACTTCAATTTCATCTATTGAGCTGATATCGCGCAAAGGTGACAGTACAGAGACTTCAAGCCCAAAATCAGACAGTTCCTCTTCCTGCATTACGGTAAAGCGGGGATCGCGGGTGGCAGCGGATACAGCCATTTCCCGCACCGTTTCCCATAGTGGCAAGTCTGATACAAAACTGCCAATACATCCGCGTAACTGTCCATTGCGCTTGATGGTCACAAAACAACCTGCCTTTACGCATAAGGTTTTTGATGGCTCTGACAACACCGGTAGCGGCAGTTTTTTTGTGCAGGCAATGATGGTTTCACGCGCCAGTTGCAAAAGCTGCTGTTGTTCTTCAGTATTCATAAAAACTCCTGGAACTATTTGTAATTTTTACGCCTGAAAAGCCCTGTTGCCACATTAACAACCCGATCAAGAAACAGCATACCATCCAGATGATCCATCTCATGCTGAATAGCCACAGCTTCAAAACCGGAAGCATTTATCTCCCTTGTCTGCCCGTTGCCACCGTCCATAAAACGAACAGTAATATCTGTTGAACGCTGCACATCACCGGTAAAATCAGGTACGCTCATACAACCCTCACGCATTACTGCCATACCGGAGCAGTCGATAATCTCGGGATTAAGCATCAGTAGCCTGCCGTGGTTATTGTCCTTACCGTGGCGGTTTTTGGATACATCCACAACACAGGCACGCAAGCCCACACCGATCTGCGGTGCTGCCACCCCCACCGAGCCAGGACCTGCCTCCATTGTGTCCACTAAATCCTGTAAAAGCCTTTTTATTTCAGCATCAAGCTGTTCAACCGGATGCGCCATTTTTTTCAATAATGGATGGGGGTATTTCAATATATTCTGAACTGCCATTTAAAGCTCCACCGGTGTAATCAGGCGCACACCTATTTCAACCTGCAATTCTGACTTAACTCCGGAAAGCAGTTTTTCCAGATCATCCGGAACAAGGTTATCAGGCAGTGCAGCTTCAAGCAGCATAATATAGACCGGTTCAGTTTTTGTACCAGCAAGCTTGGTCTGTAAATCCATGATATTTATCTGGTGCACAGCCAGTGTATTTGCAACGTGGTAAACAATGCCCGGCTGATCAGCTCCATACACTGTAATCTGGCATATTTCACCTTCTGTCTCGCCTCTTCTTGCCTCGCCGTTGTTCAGCTCGCGAACAGAAAGGGTCATCTCCATCTGCTTGCAAACCTTGCCAAGCTCAGCTTCCAGCTGCTCTTTGCCAAAAGGCTTTGTATGGGTAACAATCAAAATTGTGGCAAACTGCCCTGCCAGCATGGTGCTGCTGGAATCTGAAATATTACACCCCAGACGGAAAAGAACCTCGGTGATAGCTGCCACAATACCGGGACGATCTGCACCAACAACAGAGACAGCAAAGCTTATATTTTCCTTTATGGTCATTGTTGCACTCCTTTTACATCAAATAAATGATAAGTCTGATTACTTACATTAACATATAAAATGTTTTTTGCTGATTGACAAATTCATATACTCATCTTTACAGTATGCAGCTATGAAAATAAAAGACATGAAAAAACTTTTGGCAGCAATGTTAGCACTTGATAATCATCCCAGACACATTGCTACAGGGTTTGCCATTGGTGTTTTCATCGGCATTACTCCTTTTATCGGCTTACATACTTTAATGGCAGTTATGGCTGCATTTACCTTCCGCCTGAATAAACTGACCACCATTACCGGTGCATGGGCAAACACCCCTTTTACTACACCGCCAGTTTTAATCGCCAGCTACAAGCTGGGAGCCTGGTTGCTTGGAGAAACAGCGCGCCCTTTTAACATCACCACACTTGAGTGGCATTATCTTAAAGACTTTGCAGGGGCGTTATTGCTGGGCAGTGCAGTAATCGGGCTGGCAGCAGCCATTTTGGGATATGGACTTTGTTACTGGCTTGTAGTCCGATACAAAGGTAAAAAAGCCCGATTTGGACAAGCTTACCTGCGAAAATATACTTATCGGTGAATATCTTGACCCGTTTATTTATGCAAAAGATAACAGCTAAATGAGTAGCGGTGCCATTAACAACTGGCCAGAGGATGAGCGTCCCCGTGAAAAGCTTTTAAAACGCGGTGCCGATGCTCTTTCTGATGCCGAACTGCTGGCACTGGTTTTACGCAGCGGTGATGCTTCAGCAAAACGGACTGCAATAGATTTGGGACGGGAGCTGCTGGCACATTTTGACGGCAATCTGCGTGCCTTGGGCAGAGCCGAACTTAATGAGCTGCAACAGATTAAAGGGCTTGGACTTGCCAAATCATCTTCCATAAAAGCTGCCTTTATTCTTGCCACACGTTTTCAAAGCAGACCGCTTGTCACCCTTGACCGTTTCACTACACCTGGGCAGGTATTTGAGTATTTTCACCATGAAATGCGTGATGCCAGAAAAGAACAGTTTTTGGTATTGTTGCTGGATACCAAAAACCGCATATCCCGCAAAATAGTGGTGTCTGAAGGTTCTTTGACCCAAAGTATAGTTCACCCAAGAGAGGTTTTTGCACCAGCTGTAAGAGAGTCGGCATCAGCAGTGATTTTTGTCCATAACCATCCAAGTGGTGACCCGACCCCCAGTAATGAAGACAAACAACTCACCCGCCGCCTGAAGGAAGCAGGTGAGCTGCTTGATATCCGCGTACTGGATCATGTGATTATTGGTGACGGCAGTTTTTACAGCTTTGCTGAATCAGGGCTACTGTAACTGCCTAATCCTCAAGGTCATCCATCATGGTCTCTATTGCAAAGTTTTTGGCTCTTCCAGCCGGAGCTATAACTCCATAGGCCATTGCTTCTTTCAGTTCGGCACTCACGGCGCCGGCAGCCTTTGCCAGGGCAAAGTGCTTTTTTAGTCAGGTGGGACACCCCACTGCCACAGCACAACCAACACGGATGAGCTCGCGGGTTTTGGTATCAAGTACTTCTGAATATTCAAAATCTGCAAATATTTTTTTACGGATTTTCACCTTTACCACCTCCTTTTTTGTTAAATATAGTTTTACACATCAATAATTTGCAACACAGAAAGGTTT
>JAVERM010000057.1:0-12156 GCA_034007105.1 Trichlorobacter sp. | reverse complement strand
ATAAATTAAAAACAAAAAGCAAAAAACAAAAGCAAAATAAAACAAAAGAACAAAAGCAAATTCCTGAAAAACAAAGAAGAGTCTTGTAATATAAAAAATAAAAGAAAACAAGAAAAAAATTAAAAAATCTCAAAAAACCTGCCTGTACCAAGCTTGTGTATTTTCATCAGGTTTGTGGAACCGCGGGCTTCAACAGGTGTTCCCATAATAATTACAACAACATTGCCGCGCTTTAACCCTGACTCCAGCAGCATCTGTTCTGTGGTTTCAATCTGCTGCTCCATGCTTTCCAGTTCTGGAATGGTTCTGGTATGTACTCCCCAGTAAAGCGACAGTTTGCGTTGTATTTCCGCCGACACCGTAAATGCAATTATCGGAATCGGTGGTCTGAATTTTGAAATAAGTGTCGCTGTACTGCCTGATTTTGTAAAAACTGCAATAGCCTTGGCTTTTAGACTGATGGCAGCACGACAGGCTGCTTCCCCCACTGCCTGGGCAATGCTTGGTGTGGGTGAAACCGGTGTATCTGTAAGACTACCGTAACCAGCCATCTCCACATCCCTGGCTATATGCACCATGGTTTCAACCGCCTGTACCGGAAAGCGTCCTGCCGCTGTTTCTCCTGAAAGCATAACAGCATCAGTGCCATCCACAATTGCGTTGGCAACATCAGAGGTTTCTGCGCGGGTTGGTCGCGGATTAGCCATCATGGATTCAAGCATCTGGGTGGCAGTTATAACCGGCTTACCTGCCTCATTACAGGCCTTGATGATTTTTTTCTGGATAAGAGGCACTTTTTCCGCGCGCATTTCCACGCCAAGATCACCCCTTGCAACCATCACTCCATCGGTAACTTTCAAAATTTTGTTGAAATTTCGTAAAGCCTCCGGCTTTTCAATTTTGGAGATAACCGGAATATCTTTTCCGGCTGCGTAAATGTGTCGTTTTATATTTTCAACATCTTCGTGGGTACGTACAAAAGAAAGCGCAATGTAATCAACATCTTCCTTCAGGCAAAAATCAAGATCATCCAGGTCCTTATCTGTTAGGGAAGGGGCAGAAACCCGTACTCCGGGCAGGTTGATACCCTTATTATCTTTAAGCAGCCCGCCATTTATCACCAGGCAGCGCACTTTTTCTCCTTCAATGGCCAAAACTTTCAACTCAAGCAGACCATCGTCCAGCAGTATCTGGGCTCCTGGCATTACATCTCGGGGCAGCTCGGTATAAATAGTGGGAATCACACCGTCTTTACCTTCAATGTTATCAGTGGTGATAACCACCTGATCGCCTTTTTTCAGCAACATGCCTTCGCCAGCCATTTTGCCAGTGCGTATTTTGGGACCTTGCAGATCAGCCAGTATTCCCACTTGTCTGCCATGTTTGGCTGAAATCTCACGTATGGCCTTAACCATATACCGTTTATCATCCTGGGTGCCGTGGGAGAAATTAAGGCGAAACAGGTCAACACCGGCATTGATCAGACGTTCCATCACCTCCCTGCTGCTGCTGGAGGGACCCAGTGTTGCCACAATTTTGGTTTTTCTTTTTTCACGATTCATGCAGAGTTATCCTCATGTATTCATTTAATCTAAAAATTTAACCTACACTTTACTATACAACACCAGCGCAGCCTCTTTCATCACCTCTGAAAAAGTAGGATGGGCATGCACCATATAGGCAATATCCCGTGACGTGCCATTAAGTGTCATAACTGCCACAGCTTCGGCAATCAGGTCAGAAGCACGGGGACCAACAATATGCACACCCAGTAAACGATCTGTTGTTGCATCTGCAATAATTTTTACAAAGCCATCGGTTTCGCCAAAAGCCCTTGCCCGCCCATTATTCATAAAGTTGAAAAGTCCGGTTTTGTACGGGATTTTAGCGTGCTTTAGCTGCTCTTCACTCTGCCCGACAGATGCTGCTTCCGGTGCGGTATAAATAACCGCAGGGATGCAGCCATAATTTACAGCAACATCTTTGCCAGACATCCGCTCCACAACCACAATCGCCTCTTCAGATGCTTTGTGCGCCAGCATCGGACCAGCAACAATATCACCTATGGCATACAGGTTTGCCAGATTGGTCTGGTAATTTTCATCAACTTTGATTCTGCCATTATCCAGCAACTGTACGCCAAGCTTTTCAAGCTCAAGGTTCTTCAATACCGGACAACGACCAATGGATACAAGGACTGCATCACAATCAATTTCATGTTCTTCTTCATATTGTTTGTAGCAAAGTTTAAGCCCGTCGTCCTTTTCTGCGGTACCAAGCACAACCGCACCGGTTTTTACGTTTATCCGCTGTTTTTTCAGGGAGCGTTGCAAACCTGTTGCCACCTGCTTATCCATATTTGGTAAAATTTCCGGCAGCATTTCAAAAACTGTAACCTCTGCCCCCAGCCTGCGCCAGACCGACCCCAGCTCAAGCCCGATGGCACCGGCACCCACCACCACCAGATGCTTTGGTACCTTATCAAGCTCTAAAGCCTCACGGGAGCTGATCACAGTTTTGCCATTAAACGGCAAGCCAGGTAGCGGCACCGGCTCGCTGCCGGTTGCAAGCAGCACTTTTGCTGCAAAAATAATTTTTTTGTCACCATTGGCATCGGTTATCTGAACCTGATGTATGCCCTCGGCATCTGCACCAAGCAGACTGGCAGTGCCTGTTATCTGCTGCACCTTATCTTTTTTAAACATGTAGCTGATGCCATCAGCCAACCGCTTGACCAGCTCGTCCTTTCGAGCCATCATCTTGTGCAGATCAAGTTGTGGCGTTCCAACTTCTATACCGTGGTTGCTGAAGTTGTCCCTTGCCAGGGCAAAGTATTCACTGGAATCAAGTAATGCCTTACTGGGAATACAACCCTCATTAAGGCATACCCCGCCCAAAGCTGCCCGCTTTTCCACCACCACAACCTTCATCCCCAGTCCGGCTGCCCGTAAAGCAGCCAGATACCCGCCAGGTCCTGCCCCTATAACCACCAGATCAAACTTTTCAGACATTAGTTGCCTCCCCTTGCCGGATCGGGTCTTTTACAAAAGCCGATTCTTTTTCCAGCCATTTGTACCATATATCCAGCCCGTCCCCTTTGGTGGCAGAGGTTTCAATAATCTGCAAATTATGGCCAACCTGATCTGCGTATTGCCTGCATTTTTGCAAATCAAAGTCAAGGTACGGCAGCAGGTCGGTCTTGTTCAGCAGCATCAGGGACGAGTTGTGAAACATTTGGGGATATTTCTGTGGCTTGTCCTCCCCTTCTGTTACTGAAAGCACCACAACTTTATGATGTTCACCCAGATCAAAAGCTGCCGGACAGACCAGATTTCCCACATTCTCGATAAATAAAATATCCAGATTATCCAGATCAAAAACTTCTGTGGCATGCATTACCATATGGGCATCAAGGTGGCAACCGGCACCGGTATTAATCTGCTTTACCGGCACACCGGTTGCAGCGATGCGGCAGGCATCATTATCTGTTTGCTGATCCCCTTCAATTACTGCACAGCGCAAATATTTTGAAATATCCAGCAATGTTTTTTCCAGAATAGTTGTTTTACCCGAACCTGGAGAAGAAACAAGGTTGAGTACCAAAATCCCTTTTTCCCTGAAAAGTGCCCTGTTAAATGCAGCCAGGCGGTTGTTTTTGGCAAGCAGGTCTTCTTCAATTATTATTTTTCTGGTTTTATCTGTTTTGTGCTGATGGGAGTTATTGTCATGGTCATGTTCATGGCTATGACTATGATGGTGATCGTGACTGTGCCCTGATGTCGGGCTGCATCCGCAGCTTATACACATGGGATAAGGCTCCTTTCCTGTTGTAATATCAAAAAATATCCGGAAACTTGTATTGCCATACATAATGTTTTAGCTATATTCTTTGTTACACTAATGCACAGAAAAATCCAGAATCCTTTCCAAACGGAAACAAGCCATGCGTATCACAACCAAACTATATATGATTATCAGCCTGCTGCTGCTTGTCCTTTTCTTTTTCCTTACCTGGAACTCATACCGCCACAACATGGCCATGATGCTACAGGAATCAGTTGAAAAGGCGCGTACCATCGCAAAACAGGCTCTGGCAACCAGTGAATATCTGTCTGCAACTGTTGAAAACAGCCAGCTGGAGCAAAACTACAAGCTGGTACCACAAGTTGCAACCACAAATATAATGCGACATTTAACTGATGGTACACCCTATTATGTCCGCCAGATTTCAAACCGTTACCGCAACCCTGCCAACAAGCCTGATAACTATGAGCTAAAAAAGCTTAATCAGCTTGCTAACGATGATAACCATGAACAGTTTGAAATAGTTAAACTGGGCAGCACAGAAACCTTGCGCTACCTGCTGCCGATGACGGCAAACAGCTCCTGTCTTGGCTGCCACGGCAGCTTTGAAAAGGCCCCGCGTTTTGTGCAGCAGCATTTTCCAAAGGGGCACAGTTCTTACGGTTACAGCCAGGGTGAACCGATTGGTGCCATCTCAATCTCCATACCGCTTGATGAACTGCGATCTCTGATTGCAAACAACCTTTTCAAGGAGCAGATAATACAGGGAGCCGTACTGCTGCTGGTACTTTTTGCAGCCGGGCGGTTAATTCATGTGACAGTGCTTTCACCGGTGTCCAAAGTGGCAAAAGGGATTGCCAGTGTTACCCGTACCGGCACCTTTGCAACACCTATTACAACAAAAAGCAAAGGTGAAATAGGCAACCTTGTGGAGTCTTTTAATGAACTGATGCTGGAGTTGGAACGCAGAACCAGACAAAGGACTGAAGCAGATGAGCGTTATCGTAATTTCATTGAAATTGCCATTTCACCCATTGTAACTTTTTTACCCGATGGCAAGATTGTGATTACCAATAAAAAGGCAGAAAAACTGCTGGGACTGGAGAAAGAAGAGCTACTGGGGCAGGCTATTTTTGATTTTATGAAAGAGCCGGAGGAGTTAAAACAAGGCATTGCAGATTATCTGGCTGATGGCAGAAGCCAGATACTTGGTGTCGCCAGCAAGCAGACCTTGCGTGATCTTTGTGGGCATTATTTTGAAGTGGAAATGGTGATATCGGTATCGCAAAGCAGGCAAGAAGCCATGTTTACCGCTATTTTACGCCAGCTTGGACAACAAAAAACAGATAACAAGTAGCGGCAGTTTAATAGATAATGATATAGCCATGCTCTTCTGCTATCTTAACCACCTCGTCACGATCTTTGATCCGGTATTTTTTACCTTCAAGCGTAAAAAGATACCCGTTATCCTCTTCAACCAATGATTCAAGCAATGCTTCAAAAGTTGCAGTTTTAATCATAATCAGCGCCCCATAGCCAAACAGTTTTTATTGGTTTGATTTATATATATTACAAAACTTTGAAAAGGATAGAAAATGAATAAAAGCGGTTTAAGGCAGCTATTTTTACAGATTTTGCTGTTATGCCTGGTTGCAATCCCTGCCCTGGCAAGCGACAACACCATATATGTCATAAAAAAAGGTGATACACTTTGGGGGTTGTCCGAACGCTTTCTGAATGATCCGATGTACTGGCCTGATCTTTGGTCAAAAAACCGCGATATAACCAACCCGCACCTTATTTATCCGGGGCAGCGGGTGCGTTTTGTTGATGGCAAGCTTGAAATAATGCAAAAGGAGGACGCAGTTCCTAAGGCATCAGCACCAAAAGTTGTGGAACAACCAGCCGAAGAGGTTGCCGAGGAACGCACTTTTACAGTTTATGGTAATGAAGGTGGTCTGTTTGAAGAAGAAATACAGGCATCCGGCATAATTGTTGGTGGGCAGCACGGCAGAGAGCTGATAGGAGAAGAAGATACTGTATTTACCAACATCGGCAGCAACAAGCAGGCCACCGAAGGAGAACAGTATACAATTTTGCGCAGCACTGAAGAAGTTTATCATCCGTTTACAGAAGAAAAACTGGGCAGACGTGTGCTGCCCCTTGGTGTTTTGCAACTTACCAGAGTAGCTGCTGATGGCTCACGGGCAATCATCACCAAATCCTATCGTGAGATAGCCAGGGGAGATATGCTGATACCCCATCAGGATTTTGAGCGTAAGGAAATATCACTTAAAGCGAGCGAGCAGGAATTAAGCGGATATATTGTTGAAAGCTATACAGGCAACAACGCCCTGGCAGCCGGTGATGTGATTTATCTTGACCTGGGCACTGAACATGGCGCAGAAGAAGGCAACCTGCTCTATATTGTGCGGGATGTAAGCATTAAAAAAAGTTTTAAAGAATCAAAAACCGTTGCAGAGTATCTGTTCCAGGAAAACCGCTATCCGCTTGATGTTATTGGTGCTGTGGTGATTATTAAAACCGGAAGACGCACCTCCACCGCGTTAATAGTCAAGAGTATTGATTCTGTTTTCAAAAACGAGCAGGTTTTGAGCACACCACATTAGACAGCGACAGGTTTTGGAGGCAGCTGACAGTTGGATAAATTTTCATGGATAGCGTTAAGGGCAGCTGATGGCGTAGGTCCTGTCCTTTTCAGACGTCTGCTGGAGAGGTTTGAGACACCTGCCAATGTCTTGGCAGCCTCACCACAGGAGCTGCAAAGTATAAAAGGGATGAGTCCAGCCACCTGTGCAGCAATACTGGGCAGCAGTTGCCAAAATTTTGCCGAGCAGGAATGCAGAAAACTGGAGCAAAGCAACATCCGGCTTTTAACCTTTCTTGATGCTAGCTACCCCCGTCGGCTACTGGAAACCGGTGATGCACCGCCACTTTTGTACTTGCGCGGTGTTATCCCGAGCTGGGATCCGGCCGTTGCTGTGGTTGGCTCAAGGCAGGCAAGCCGCACTGGACTAAAAGCAGCAGAGCAACTTTCGGCAGAACTTGCCGAAACAGGCGTAATGATTGTTTCCGGACTGGCAAGGGGGATAGATACCGCTGCACACCGTGGTGCTTTGCGTGGCAACGGCAGCACTGTGGCAGTGCTTGGCTGCGGCATTGATGTTCAATATCCGCCGGAAAACCGTGACCTTGCAGACCAAATTGCAGAAACCGGTGCCATAATTTCTGAATTTCCGCTGGGTACACAACCGCTGGCTGAGCATTTTCCCAGACGTAACCGGATTATCAGTGGTCTTTGCCGCGGCATACTGGTGGTGGAAGCGGCTGAAAAAAGCGGCTCACTGATAACTGCCCGCTATGCTCTGGATCAGGGGCGTGAAGTAATGGCAGTGCCTGGTCCGATCAACCTGCGTTCCTGCCGTGGCAGTAACCGCCTGATCAAACAAGGTGCGCAACTGGTTGACTGCCTGCAGGATATTCTGGATGCCCTGGCAATGGATTTAACTGCCAAAAGCCAATCAACACCTCTTTTTGATCAGCCTGCATCAGTAATTGGGCATAACTTTACCCCTCGCGAGGCAGCTTTATATGAACTTGTAGCACAGCAACCACGCCATATTGATGAGCTGACCGCCTTGCTGGAATTGACGGCTGGCGAGGTATCAGCTATGGTTCTTGGTCTTGAATTAAAAGGGCTGTTGCAACAGTTGCCCGGCTCATACTACTCACTCCCTTAAGGATTTATTCGCCATGTCACACCAGTTGGTTATTGTAGAATCACCGGCTAAAGCCAAAACAATTGAAAAGTTTTTAGGATCTGATTACCAGGTTATGGCCTCCTACGGCCATGTCCGCGCCCTGCCCAGCAAGCAAGGTTCAGTTGATATTGCCAATAATTTTGAACCGCTTTATCAGGTACTGCCAGAAAGCAGAAAACATATTGATGCCCTTAAAAAGGCTCTTAAAAATGCTGACAGGCTGCTTTTGGCAACTGACCCCGACCGCGAGGGAGAAGCGATTTCATGGCATCTGCTGGCTGCACTTGGTCTGGATAAAAAACCCAAAATACCGGTGCAACGGGTGGTTTTCCATGAAATCACCAAAGATGCCATTATCCATGCCGTTGAAAATCCTCGTGATATTGCCGGTGATCTGGTGGATGCGCAGCAGGCACGCTCTATTCTGGATTACCTGGTGGGCTTTAACCTCTCTCCGTTTCTGTGGAAAAAAATCCGCTACGGTCTTTCTGCCGGACGGGTGCAATCGGTTGCACTGCGCCTGGTCTGTGAAAGGGAAAAAGAGATCCGCGCTTTTGTGGAGCAGGAATACTGGACAATAGCCACCAAACTGCAAAAGCAGGATGGCAATCAGCTGAAAGCTTCGCTGGTGGCAGTTAACGGTAAAAAACTGGGTAAATTTGATATTCCGGATGCAGAAACAGCCGAACAGCTTAAAAACAGCATTGCCAAAGGTGCAGCAACAGTTGCAACCGTTACCCGCAAGGAAACCAAACGCACTCCACCGCCACCTTTTACCACCTCTACTTTACAGCAGGAAGCTTCACGCAAACTTGGTTTTTCAGCAAAAAAAACCATGTCCACTGCCCAGAAACTGTATGAAGGGGTTGCAGTGGGCAGCGATGGCACCGTGGGTCTCATCACCTACATGCGTACAGACAGTGTAAATCTATCTGCCCAAGCGTTGCAGGAAGCCCAAAACCTGATTACCACAGCATATGGCAAAGAATATGCCCTTAAAAAGCCGCGCTTTTACAAAAATAAATCCAAAAATGCCCAGGAAGCTCACGAAGCCATCAGACCAACCTATCTGGAAAAAACTCCTGCTGAACTGAAAAAACATTTAACTCCTGATCTGTTCAAGTTGTACGAGCTGATCTGGAAACGCACCATAGCCTGCCAGATGGCAGAAGCTTTACTGGATCAGACCTCGGTGGATATAGCTGTGCAGACTGAAACAAAAGAACAGTTTACCCTGCGTGCCACCGGTTCTGTACTGCGCTTTCCTGGCTTTATGAAGCTTTATATTGAAGGCGTGGATGATCAGGATGAAGAAAAAGAAGGCACTTTACCAGCCCTTGTTGAAGGTGAAGCATTAAAAATGCTGGAGATTCTGCCAGAGCAGCACTTCACTCAGCCACCGCCCCGTTACACCGAGGCAACTTTGGTAAAAACATTGGAAGAATACGGTATTGGTCGCCCTTCCACCTACGCCAGCACTCTTAATACATTGACAGAGCGTAAATACTGCCGCCTGGAAAAGAAGCGGTTTTTTCCGGAAGATGTGGGTATGGTGGTAAATGACCTTTTAACTGCCCATTTTGCCAAATATGTTGACTACAACTTTACTGCCAGCCTTGAAGAGCAGCTGGATCAGATTTCGCGGGGTGAAAAGCAATGGAAACCGCTTTTGCACGAGTTCTGGGAGCCATTTATCAGCCTTTTAAAGCAAAAAGAGGGTGAGGTGAGCAAAGAAAGCCTGACCACCGAAACCATTGACGAAACCTGTCCTGAATGCGGCAAGCCGCTGGCCGTAAAACTGGGTAAGAGGGGCAAGTTTATTGCCTGCACCGGCTTTAAAGAAGGCTGCAAATACACCCGTAATCTTGCAAGCAGTGCTGAAGAAGCAAAAGCAGAGCCAATAATATCTGAAGAAAAGTGTGAAAAATGTGGTCAGCCGATGCTGATTAAGGATGGGCGGTACGGGAAATATCTGGCCTGCTCCGGCTATCCGGCCTGTAAAAACATCCAGCCGCTTGTTAAGCCCCAAAGTACCGGAGTAACCTGCCCCGAGTGTAAGCAGGGCGAACTGGTTGAAAAGAAATCCCGCTATGGCAAAATGTTTTATTCCTGCAACCGCTACCCTGATTGCAAGTTTGCCCTTTGGGATTTACCTGTGCAGCAACCCTGCCCGAAATGCGGTTTTCCGCTGGTGGTAAAGAAAGTTTACAAAAGAAAAGGTGAGTTTTTGAAATGCCCTAAAGAGGGATGTGACTGGACGAGTGCATAGCCACTTTCTCTATCCGCCCTTTCAACTGACCGCAAGCAGCCGAAATATCATCACCGCGGCTGCTGCGGGTAATCACTGTAAAATTCCTGTCCAGCAGGTATTTATGAAACTGATCAATAGCTGCTTGCGTTGGCGGCACAAAATCAGCCATTTCGTGGGGGTTAAACGGGATCAGGTTGATTTTGCAAGGGATATCAGACATAAGACGCACCAGCCTTTTTGCATCATCCAGGCTATCGTTTAATCCACCAAGCAAAACATACTCAATTGTAATTTTTCTGCGTCCTGGTAGCGGAAAACGTTTAAGTGCTGCAAGCAGCTCAGCAATGGGGTAACGTTTGTTCACCGGCATAATCCTGTCGCGCAGCTCATCAGTGGTGGCATTTAATGAAACTGCCAGATTTACCGTAACCTCCCTGCCCAAACGTTCAAGCTCTGGCACAAGCCCACAAGTGGAAACCGTTACCCTGCGGCTGGAAAGCTGCAAACCATTACCATCCACCATAATCTGCAATGCCGGAATCAGATTATCCAGATTATGCAGCGGCTCCCCCATCCCCATCATGACAATATTGCGTACCTCGGCATCACGCCTTACCGCCAGAATCTGATTTACAATTTCAGCAGTGGTGAGATTGCGGGCAAGCTGAAAGCTGCCTGTAAGGCAAAAGGCGCAACCCATGGCACAGCCAGCCTGACTGGAAACACAAAGGGTATTATGATCCTCATCCGGAATAAGTACACTTTCCACACCTTGCCCATCGGCAAGTCGAAACAGATACTTGCGGGTACCGTCAGCTCCCACCTCCACGGTTTCAGCCTCAATATTGCTGATTATGGCGGTACGCTCCAGCTCGGCACGCAAAACCTTGGAGATATTGGTCATCTCGGCAAAAGTCTTGGCATCATACTGGTACAGCCACTTGAAAACCTGAGTAGCACGGTAACGCTCTTTACCCTGCCCTTGCAGAAACTGCTCCAGCATCGGCAAAGAAAGATTTTTCAGATCAGTTTTATGCATACGCACCTAACGGAAAACGGCCTCCAGTAATGGAGGCCGCCACGACAACATTATGATTTTTAATTACACCAGTTCAAAGCTGTTAAAGAAATAGGAAATCTCAAAAGCAGCGGTCTCAGGAGCATCGGAACCGTGGGTAGAGTTTTCCTCAATATTCTTGGCAAACTCTTTGCGGATGGTGCCTGGCTCGGCATTTTCAGGGTTAGTGGCGCCCATTGCAGCACGCCAGTCAGCAATGGCGTTTTCCTTCTCAAGACAAAGCACCACAACCGGCGAACGGGACATAAAACTGCAAAGATCGTTAAAAAACGGACGCTCTTTATGCACATAATAAAAACCCTCTGCCTGGCAGCGGGTAAGATGAATCTTTTTCATTCCGACAATTTTAAACCCTTTTTCTTCAATCCGATCCAGAATCTTTCCGGTAAGGTTGCGCTCAACAGCATCAGGCTTGATAATGGCAAATGTACGTTCCATGCTTTTTACTCCTTCAGTTAAAGTGTTAATAAAAATTAATTTTGTAGAATAACACAAACATGTTTAATCGGCAATAAATACAACTACACTGCGACTTGTCACTTTTTTCTTTCTGTATGCAGGCAGGTTATAGTTCAGAAAGCAGAACTGATATTCTTGTCAATTTCTCTGAAACGATTACAATCAGCATCGTTTACACCAAAGGCGGCAAACACATCTCTCCAGGTTTGCAGAGCAACACAGACTTCTTCCACAATCTCAGCCGGTTTCGATATCCCCCAGGCTCGCCCCAGTTTTTCAAGAGCTTTTTTCCCAGGGTAATAGCCCCCTAAGTCGAAAAACAAGATATGTTCCCTCGCCTCCCTTATATCCGGTAGCAGGTCAAAGGATGGCGAAAGCCGCCACCCTTCGGCAGACGAACAAGTCATCCAGAAATTCTTCAGGTGGTCATCAGTATTGCCGATTACAGCATTGAAAACCATCTGGCGGAACAAAAGACCACTGTCTGTCACAGGATCTGTGCTAACCATTCTGACAATTTGAAGGAGATCCTTGTAACGGCACTGGTAATATCCTTCAGCTTTCAGCAACGTCTGCATACTGATCATATGCCTACGGTAGTGGGGCAGCAAATCGAATCGTTCAACAAGCAGAACAGGCTTGACTCCACACTGAACCATGCTGGTAGCAGGGACGACTAACCCTGCTGTTGCCGCAAGCGACATCGTTGCCGCTTCGATCCGAACTACATCAACATTGTCTTTTGAGCTGGGAAACTTAGCTATATAGTATCTGCCCTGTTT
>JAVERM010000056.1:0-12271 GCA_034007105.1 Trichlorobacter sp. | reverse complement strand
GGTAAATAACGCCAGTAGGATTATTGGGAGTATTGATAATAATAGCTCTGGTTTTACTGGTTATCGCCTGCTCAATGGCGTTAATATCCAGCCGGAAGCTATCCTTGTCTGTCCAGACCTCCACCGGAACACCACCATGATTATCAATGTAAAACTTGTATTCCACAAAATAGGGGGCAAGGATTATCACCTCCTCGCCCTGGTTCAGGATAGCTTTCAATACTACGTTTAAGGCTCCGCCAGCACCACAGGTCATGATGACATGCTCGGCGGTTACAGGCAAACCAGACTCTCGTGCCAACCTGGTTGCAACGGCAGCCCTTGTATCCTGATAGCCCGCATTATTCATATAACGGTGCATACCTACACAAGGGTCATTGGCAAGGCGTGCAAGTGCGCTTTTAAAGGACTGTGGCGGTTCAACTTCCGGATTGCCCAGTGTAAAATCAAAAACTTTATCAGCACCATGCTGCTGACGTAATTTCTCTCCCTCTTCAAACATTTTACGAATCCAGGAAGATTTTGAAAGATGTCCGGCTATTTTATTTGCTATTGGCATAATGTTTATTAAAACTCCCTGATTTTATTTATCCAAAGCTTCAATCAAAGCTGGCATTGCACGGGAAAAGGCAGAAGATAAAGCCTTCTGCATAACCTCGGTATGGAGTTTTTCGCGGTCACGGACTGTAAAATCAGAGCTGCGTGCTTCAAAGGAAAGCGTATTTACTTTCTCGCCTTTTTTCCATACTTCAACTGAAAAGCTTATCTGGCAGTCTGACTCGCTTTTTACCAGGGAATAAAGCTCATCCTGCTTAACCATGATTTTATCAAGTACCAGACCACGGTCTGCATTCTGCGGCAACTGTTCACTGACAGGCACGGTATATCCGGCACGTAAAAGCTCTTGCTGCAATGAGTTGCGCACCAGCACAGATGGCGAAACTTCACTGACAACATTGCCTTTTATTTTTCCACCACTTTCGCGCACCTCTCCCAAAACCCACTGCACACGGGAACCGGCAAGGTTGTCCTCAACTTTGCCAGCCAGCATCACCACACCACTTTTACCGGCAACTTTACCTTCAGATTGATAATTTGGCCGCAGCACAATATCTGACGAAGCACAACCTGCTAAAATGACAAATAAAACTCCAGACAAGAAACATCGCAAAGCTTTTGCCTTTTGTGGAAACATACATCCTCCTTTGTCTTGATTAAATAATTTAATTATTATGATTGACCGCTAAATATTATGCAATACGCTTTTATTAGTATAAAAACAGTTGCAAAACCCAAGTGGACGGGTCTATATATATTGTTTTTTAACGTGTCCGAATTGTTCGGTCACTAATCTCCTTGCTCCGGAACTGTCCGGGGCTACAAAATCCGAGAGGAGGATTACCAAAATGAGGAAGTATGAAACCATCTTTATCCTCCAGCCAGACCTTACAGACGATGCCATTAAAGGTATTACTGAAAAGGCAGAAAGTGTAATCACCGACAACAAAGGTGTACTGCATCGGCTGGATGACTGGGGAGCCAGAAAGCTTGCCTACCCAATCCGCAAGTATCCCCGTGGACGTTATTTTTACCTGCGCTTTGATGCCGGAGCACAACTGGTGGCAGAGCTGGAACGTCGCCTGCGACTTGATGAGCATGTTTTGCGCTATCTTAGCGTAAACATTACCAATGAGCCGGAAAAAAAGATTGTTGGTCAAAAACCGGTAACTGAAACTCCGGAAGCAGTAGAAACACCGGCAACCGCAGCAACTGCGGCAGAATAACGTTCAGGAGGGATGATAAAAATGAGCGAAACAACAACAGGAAGCACAAGCACACCATCTTCACCTGCACCACGTCCTGCTGGTCGCCCTGCTGGTCGTCCGGGCGGTGGCAGACCTGATCGCGGTTTTGGCGGTCACCGTAAAAGACGTCCTTTCCAGCGTCGCAAGGTATGTCGTTTCTGTGCAGAAAAAGACCAGACAATTGACTACAAAGATCCACGCACACTGCGGTTTTTCATCACCGAGCGCGGCAAAATTGTACCACGCCGCATTTCCGGTAACTGCGCACAGCATCAACGGGATATTACAGAAGCCATCAAAAGAGCACGTATACTGGCGTTGCTGCCCATCGCAGCAGGGCATAACCTGCCGTAGTTACGGCTAAAATGGATTATAACGACTCTGTATCAGGCGGCGGCTCAAACTTGACCGCCGCTTTTCTTGGGGTTTCAGTATCAATCCTGCTCTTTGCAACAGGTCTGATCATACCTTTGCTCGGCCCTTTTGTTACTTTTCTGACTGCTGCACCACTTGCGCTTATCCGTCTTAAAAACAGCTGTGGAAAAACCCTGGCAGCAATTGTGCTTGGAACAGCCCTGATTGCAGTGACTTTTTCCCCACTGATAGCTCTTTGGTATATGGTTCAGTTTGGTGTAACCGGTTTTCTGGTTTCAGAGCTATCTGTACGCGGCTTTGTTCCTGCGCGTACAATCTTATGGAGCAGTGCAGCTGTTGTGGTACTGACAGCAACATTACTGCTGGCTGCTGTTTTTACTTTTAATGTAAACCCTCAGCAGTTTGTTGAAAAAGAGATAGAACAGGGTATGCAACAGGCTTTAAAGCTTTATGAATTACCAAAACTGGCTGAACAGGAAAAAGAATCTTTTGAAAGCGGTATGACCACCATTGCCCAGGTATTACTGCGCATTTACCCGGCTTTGGCAACCCTTAATATTCTGGCAGTATCCATTATAACCACCAGTCTTTTTCACCGCTTTGCTGCAAAACGGGCATCAGCACTCAAGTATGTACCTTTTAAGGAGTTTCGCATACCGGACATACTTGTCTGGCTGCTGATATTTTCCGGTTTTGCCATGCTGGCAGAAAGCAAACTGATTACCACACCGGCATTAAATCTGTTGTTGGTGTTGATTACTGTATATTTTATACAAGGTCTTGCCATAATTTTCTGTTTGGCAGAGCGTAATAAGTACGGCACACTGCTGAAAGCATTTGTGATTATTATTCTGGTTACGCAACCTTATCTAGCGATGATTGTTTCGGCTATCGGCATATTTGATATCTGGGGCAACTTCAGAATTCCGCGTGATACGCAGGAAAAAAACCTGTAAAACAGGCTTGAAAGGACAACAAAACAATGAAAGTAATTCTGCAGGAAAACATCGACAACCTGGGACAGATTGGCGACATCGTAAAAGTGGCACCCGGCTATGCCCGCAACTACCTGCTGCCAAAAGGGTTTGCCATTGCGGCAACAGAGAAAAACGCCAAAGCACTTGAACATGCCAAGCGTCAACTGGCTTACAAGAAAAACAAAGCCATTGAATCTGCAAAAAACATGGCAGAAAAACTGTCAGCAGTTATTGTAAACCTGACTGTTAATGCTGGTGAAGATGGCAAGCTTTTTGGCTCTGTAACCAACATGGATATTGCAGACTTCCTGAAAAATGCCGGATTTGAAATTGATCGCAAAAAAATCATCATGCCCGAGGCTATCAAGCAGATCGGTGAGCACTCTGTCTCCCTTAAAGTTCATCCAGAGGTTTCGGCAACAATCAAGGTTGTGGTTGCAGCAACCTAGGAATCCCGACAGCCCTCTGACCGTCAAAAGCCCGCCTTACCGGCGGGCTTTTCTTGTATCTGTACAGAATTGACAAAATTCCAATATAAGTAGATTATATTTTGACTATGGACTCTATTTTAATAGAATTATTGATTATATTATTTCTGATAGCCACAAACGGCTTCTTTTCCATGTCAGAATTTGCCATCATCTCCAGCCGAAAAAGCCGCATTGCCCAGCTGGTTGCAGAAGGAGACGAACGGGCAGTCATTATTGAAAGATATCAGCAAGACCCCCACACCCTGCTGGCAGTAATCCAGATCGGCGTTACTGTAGCTGGCTCTGCTGCATCTACCGTTGGCGGCATTGTGGCAATCCAGCAACTGCGCCCTGTGTTTGCCAAGGCTCCCTGGACTTTTGTCAGCAGCGCTGCCGACCCCCTTGCTGCTTTTACAGTAATAGCCACTATTTCATTTATCACCCTGATCATCGGCGAGCTGGTTCCCAAGGCACTGGGCTTGCAGTTTTCTGATCGCATCGCCCTTTCATTGGCACGTCCCATGCGTTTTATGGCAGCCATATGCAAACCGCTGGTGACACTGCTTACCTTCTCCAGCAAGTCAGTGTTAAAGCTTTTGGGCATAAAAGGTAGTCAAGATGCCTTTATCACCCGCGAAGAAGTGCAGCATATGGTGCTGGAAGGACATGAAAGCGGCATTTTCAGTGAGGCAGAACACGAATATATCCGCAATATCTTTGAGTTTACCCATACCTGTGTGCGAGAGGTAATGATTCCCCGTACACGCATGGTTGCCCTTGAAGTCTCTGTAGAACGTGAAGAATTACTGAAGGTGATGCTGGAAAACCAGTATTCACGTTATCCAGTGTACCGTGACAGCATTGAAGAAATTATCGGTGTGGTGCATGACAAAGACTTAATCAGTCCGCTTGTACATCATCAAAAAATCAATCTGGAAACCTTGCTGCGTCCACCGATTTTTGTTCCAGAAGCCAAGCGGATAGATGATCTGCTGAAAGAGATGCAGCTTTCAAGAAACCATATGGCATTGGTGGTGGATGAATATGGCGGTATTTCCGGGCTGGTGACCACCGAAGATTTACTTGAAGAACTGGTGGGCGAGATAGAAGATGAACATGATACAGGTGAACCTGGTAAAATTGTTAAACAGCCTGATGGCAGCTGGCTGGTGGATGGTCTGGTGTCTGTTTTTGACTTGCAGGAACCATTACATATAAAGCTTGAAGATGATCCTAATTATGACACCCTTGCCGGTCTGATTCTCAATGAACTTGGTCGTTTGCCCAAACAGGGTGAAGCCTTGCACTGGATGGGTTATAAACTTGTCTGCAAGCAAGTAACCCGTACTGCTGTTTTACGGGTGCGGATAATACCTGAACATGATTTGAAAAACCGGTAGTAAAAAATACTCCAGAAATAAAATATGCGCCTTAAACCACCTAAATTGCTTGTCCTGTTTCTTATACTGCTGCTTATTGCTTTTGCTGCTTTGAATCTTGCCCTGCCCCGCCTGTTAAATCTGAATAATTACAAAGCCCACATCACCAGCCTTTTAAGCCAAAACCTTAACCGCCAGGTAGTACTTGGAGATTGCCAGCTCTCCTGGAAACCAGGACCGATATTTTCTTTCAGCAACCTGCTGATTGCAGAACAGCTGACAGACGACAAATCGGATAAAAAGGATAAGCCTTTTATATCTGCCGAAAAAGTATCTTTTCGGCTTGCCCTGCTGCCACTTCTGCGCAAACAGATAGCCATTGCTGAAATAAAAATCCAGCAACCTGAAATCAGCATTTCCCGTTACAAAAACGGCAACCTCTCCATTGCAGACCTGCTGGAAAGTACAGATGGCAAACCTGCAATCCGGCTATATGATCTGGAAATAGTTGATGGGAAATTAAGCTGGTATGATCAGGCAACACAGGACGGACAGCCGTTTATTGCTGATTTTACCGCCATCAGGCTGGCGGCAGACAGCTTGCAGCCAGGCAGAAAAAGCAACATCAGCTTGCATACGTCGTTAGTGGAAAAAAACAGTAATCCAGGCACTATTTCAATCAAGGGCAGCCTGCAAATGCCGGAACAGGATCAAAACCTGCTTGCAAGCAACCTGGATGCAACCCTGCAACTGCACAATCTTGATTACGCGCATTTCTGGCATTACTTTGCCGATCACATCCCTTTTGCGCCACCAGGCGGACTGTGCGACCTTAAACTGACCGTAAAAGGAAGTTGGCAGGATTTTTACTCCAAGGTAAACCTTACGTTTAAAAATGCACACCTGCGCTGGCCAGCGGTATTTCCTGAAACCGTTGCCCCGCAAAAGGCAGAGCTGGTTTTTAATGCAAGGCGGACACCAGAACAGCTGGATTTTAAAAGCATAAATCTTGATCTGGATAATTTTTCATTCAAAGGCAGCCTGAAGCTGTCTGATCTGACCAGTCCTGATCCACTGCTTACAGCCCGTGGAGAAACCGGCTTTTTCGATTATCGCAAAACACGCAGCTATATCCCTTTTGGAATTATAGAAGAAGATGTGGCTGATTTTATCAGCAACAAAATCAGAGCCGGACGCTTTAAACTGGTTAAAGGGACACTGGATGCACGTTTTTCGCAGTTGGTAAATTTTGAAGGGGAAGATAATGCCTCCACACTGTTTATCCACGGGCTGGCTGAAAATGCTGTGGTCAGCTACGGTAACAATGTTCCTGAATTTAACCGGATAAATACCACTTTGGAGCTTAAAGGCAGTAACTTCAATCTGCCAGATGGCAGAGGCTATTTTGGTGATTCACCTTTTCAGATGGTTGGTAGCATCGCAGAATATGCCACTGAAGGTATACCGTGCAGCTATTTTTTCACCATGGATACGGTTCCAAAACCTGGCGAAGTTGCCTGGCTTGCCCATTATGTTGGTCTTGATGAACTTGTCTTCAACGGACCTTCAAAACTGCAACTTAACGGAAACGGGCTGATCAGAGCCTACCAGCTTTCCGGCAACTGGAACCTGACCTCTGCAAACTATACACTGCCATCTGTTATTGACAAACCAGCCCGCTTGCATAACAGCCTCAATTTTAGTGCTGTTTTAAGTAACGATGAAACCAGCTTTACATCCATTAACTACAAACTTCCCCCAATGCAGCTATCGGCACAGGGTCTTTTCAAACATCCTGACGAAGGTGCGCCACACCTTTCCTTTGAGCTTAAAAGCAACCGTTTCAACATCAGCCCACAACTGCCCATTCTTACTGATTTGCAGAAATTTCAGCCAATCGGCATGGCAGAAGCCGACCTTTATGGCGATGGCAATCCGGAAGATTTTAAAACCATGCAGTATAACGGCAAAATTAAACTTACTGATTTTTCCATCAGACCGATTAAACATCTTGAACCATTGCAATCCATGAATGGTAAAATCATATTTAACGGTCAATCTGCCCAAACAACTGATTTTAATCTGCAATATGGCAATACAAAACTGACCATACGTGGAGAAGTGGAAAATCTGGCAGCACCCCAAGCCCAGCTGGTGGTAAAATCCCCATTGTTAAACCTGCAAGACTTTGGGCTGATTGCCGACAACCTGCCGCCAGTACATAACTTCAGCACCAGGCTTTCTTTAAACGATCATTCTTTTAAAATACGTTCCCTGAAAGCCAATCTGGAAAAAACAGAAGTATCTGCCCGAGGCAGATACAGCAGCAAGCCAATTCCATCATTATATTTAAATATCAATGCACCAATGGTTGATATAGAAGAATTACTGCCAATTTTATCAGCAACACGGACGGCAAACACCAAAAATAGCGATGATGTAAAACCATCGGAGCTGCTGGTAACCGGTCGTCTGCGGGCAGCAAATGGTTGCTACCACAACTTCAGGTTCAGCAATTTTTCAGTCAACCTGAAACGTAACGGCAACAAGCTAAATCTTGATAATCTGGAAGCAGAACTGTTTGACGGTATGCTACATGCAGATGGGCAGCTGACCCTTAACCCTGGCAGTGCTTCTGACTGGTCTTTGCAGACGCAACTGTTACAGGCAAGAACCGATGATTTTTTTAATGCCCTGGAGATTGACCGCGAAATAAGCGGCAGGTTAAACCTGAACAGCAATCTTTCCACAAAGGGCAACAGTTTTGATGAGATGAGGCGTAACTTGCAGGGCAAGCTGGATATAAAAATGGAGCGGGGAACATTAAAGCAGTTTAATGCACTATCCAAAGCTTTCTCCATTCTTAACCTGTCGCAATTACTATCCTTTGAGCTGCCAGATATGGTGCATGACGGTATGCCGTTTAATAAAATCACTGCCACCTACAATCTTGAAAACGGAGTGCTTTCCACTAAAAACTTTTTTGTGGATAGTAATGCCATGCATATTTCAATGGTTGGGGATGTTGATCTGCACCAGGAAAAGCTTGATCTGCTGATTGGAATCCAGCCTTTGCAGACTGTGGATAAAATCATAAGTCGCATCCCCATAATCGGCTGGATTTTAACCGGCGGTGATAACAATCTGATTTCTGCCTACTTTGAGGCAAAAGGCAGTTGGTCAGACCCAAAGGTAAGCACCATAACTGCAAAATCCATTGCCCAAGGTACATTGGGGATTTTTCAGCGGGTTTTTGAACTTCCGGTACGGATTTTTACCGATATCAGCGAAGTATTTACCGGTATAAAAGAAGAGAAAACAGAGGAAACAGAAAATGATAAGCCGGACGACAAACCAGACTGATTTTAACAGGCTTTTGAAAACGTTATGAGGAAGGCTGGATACAAGGTCGCAGGTCACACAGCGACGAGGCATAACGCTTGAGCTCAATTGCTGCCGTGGAGTGTGGCGGAACGTCAGTCAAGTGCAGCGATTTGTTATATCGTTCACTGGGTTTAAAACTAAGCCTAGTTAAGTTCAATAAACTGCTTTAAAAAATCTTTGCGGGCATAGAATGCACGAGTTGTGCTGCCATGCCCTGCTCCTTTCGTTCTTGGCTGAATATATTTACCCATTCTTCCGGTTAGTTTTTCAAAGCCGCGCTTAGGGTCTTGGATGCAGGCTCTAATCAGTTCGTAATCCTGTTTGACCTGCTCTAACAACTCCCCTTCAAGATCTAAAGTGGTTACCGAATGAACGAAGGTGGGTTTTGAATAATCATCACCCACTATCCGGGCAACACAGACAGCTTTTCGTAGTTTGGCGTATAAATGGCTTTCTTCAAACGTTTTATGGCTCACTTCCCAAGGGTCAATCATGGTAATAGCCATAGTTTCTTTAAAGGCTAATTGTCCATTTTTAAGGTGTTTTAATGGGATAGATTTCAGCTCCCAAGAGCCAAAATTAGGGCTTTGTGACGAATTGACGGGCAAGCCTAAATAACGCTCGCAAACGTGCCCAGCCCAGCCTTTATTTACCTTGCCATTTTCTGCAACTATGGTTACTTGGAATTTTTTTGCCAGTGCATGCAAATCTTGCCCAATAAGCGATTTCAGCTTGTGTAATGCTTCTTGCCTTTCCATAACTAAAACTCTACCTCTTGTAATCGTTTGACGGCCAATTGAATAAATACCGCTTGTTGTTCTACACCACAGAACTTACGTTTAAGTAAACTTGCAGCCACTCCTGTAGTGCCACTGCCCATGAAAGGATCAAAAACAAAATCACTAGGATTGGTTGCGGCTTCTATGCAGCGCATTAAAAGGTCTAGGGGTTTTTGCGTTGGATGTTTGCCTAATGCTTTTTCTTGTTTACTGGGTGGCGCTATGCGCCAAACAGATTTCATCTGTTTTCCGCCATTATCCAGCTTCATTTTTTCATAATTAAAGAAATGTTTGGTTTTGCTATTTTTTCCCGCCCATATAAGTGTTTCGGTAGAGTGAGTGAAGTAACGACAAGATAAGTTAGGGGGTGGGTTGGGCTTTTCCCAAGTGATATCGTTAAGCACCTTAAAACCCAATTCCTGCATGGCAAGGCCAACCGAGAAGATATTATGCATGGTGCCAGAAACCCAAATTGTGCCATTCGGTTTAAGTAATTGTTGGCATTTACTTAGCCAGAGTTTATTAAAGCTATGCATTTGATCGACACCCAAGGACTTATCCCATTTACCCTTATTCACCGATACTTTTTTGCCAGAGCTACAAGTAAAGCCGTCGTTAGAAAGAAAGTATGGTGGATCGGCAAAAATTGCGTCGAATACACCATTAGGGTGTTTGACTAAAATCTTATCCATCAAATCTAAGCAGTTTGCTTGGTAAAGATAAATATCCTGATTGGTATCAGCCAGAACCAAACTTGAATTATAGCTGTCGCTATGTTCAGCCAATAAGTAATGCTTGCCTAAGCTTGTTGGATATTCCACATACTGTCCTTGTAGTTAAAAGCAAGCCACTAGCTCAGGGGCCTTGTTACGTTGGTTGGCTTTACTAGAGATAAAGCGTTGCACGTCAAATTCAACAATGCTCGCTTTTTGGTAGATTTCACGCGTAAAAGGAGTGTCGTGATTGCTGATGACAACACTCACGCCGCGTTGGCTTAATTCATATGCTTTATCTGCCAGTTGCTGTTGTTGCTCTTGGCTGAAGCCTGCGGCAGTGTAGTCACTAAAGTTGGCTGTTGGACTAAGTGGTGCATAGGGTGGATCGCAATAGACCACATCACCTGGCTGAGCCATATCCATAGTTTGCAAAAAGTCTTGGTGTAAAAACGTAGCTTGTTGGCTTTTTTCATAAAAGCTCAATATAAAATCATAAGGAAAGCTAGGCTTTTTATACCGCCCAAAAGGAACATTAAATCCTCCTTTAGAGTTGCAGCGATACAAACCATTAAAGCAATGTCGATTTAAGTAAATAAACAAGGCAGCTTTTCTTCTTGTATCTGTCGTTATATTAAACTCAGCACGTAACTCATAGAACACATCGGCTTGGTTATTTTCAGGTATAAATAGTTTAGCAGCATAATCAGCAAAATCTTGACCTTCTTGCTGAATAAAAGTAAACAGATCAATCAAGTCTTGGTTTGTATCTGCTAGCAAGAACTGCTTGTAGGGAGCATTCAAAAAAACAGCACCAGAACCAACAAACGGCTCTATAAGTCTTTGTCCTTTTGGAAGTTCGGCTAAAATCTTATCGATAATTTTAAACTTTCCACCAGCCCATTTTAAAAAAGGCTTTGTTAGAAATTGCTTTTTAGTCATTTCTATATTCTTGAAGTAAGTTAAAAAGAAATCCGTTTTTAAGCATGTTGAGATTGAAGATATAGTTAATTTGCGCAAAAGCTTCTTGTAAAGAGTTTTTGCTTGTATTCCAACCCTGCCCATCTGTAACCCAAATAAAATCTATATTTTTGCTTTCATATTTTATAAGCCTATTGAGGTCTGAAAACTCACCTGCGACAGCCTTAAGCTTGCTGCCGCCACCGCCGTAGTAATTAGTTTCAATCAACCACAACTTTTTTGTTTTTGGATCAAATATAGCCTCATCAAAACTACGTTCCGCCTCATGCTTTGGAACCTCAACACCCCACTCTTGTAGGATATAAGTGGGGGTTGCTTGAGACTTAAATTCTAGCTGGAGGTGTTCACAAGCGGAGCTCACATACTTGTTTAATATAGCTTCCATTACCTTGCCGCTTCTGTTTTTCCTAGCATTGCTATCAAGACCAGCTTCAACTCCAAAAGCGTAATCAACCAGGTTTTTATTGATATGATTTTGTAGAAAATCAAGTAGACCCGACTCTGAACAAAAGTCGACATAAGACACTATGTTGCTAGTGTCCACTGCTTTAAAGTCGAGACTATAAAAGCTCATATTAGTATTACTATCAACTTCTAGCACATCAAGTCTATTCTCTCTGGAAGCCAGTAATAATGGTATGGTTTTTATCAATTCTGGCTGCTTAGTAAATAAATCCAATGCACGTTCGTAAATATTTTCCTTACCAACCAAGTAATTTAAAGTATGCAGATTTAGTTCATACTCTTTTATATTGTTAGTTATTTTATTCCAGTCAACGTAATAACTAGGGGTTCGATTAGTTTTCGACAAGCTACCCATAAACGCTTGAAATCGCTCTATAGGCATTAAGTTTAGATAATCCTGTAATTCTAAGTTCATTAATTAATTTCCGAATATTTGTGCAGGCACTAATTTAAGAGCAAAAGTATGAATTCGAGACTTGCTAGCTTGCTCTACGCTGATGGGACTTATCATAACATGGGTTGCACAACTAACAATGTTGGCACCTGCTTCATGGCCTCATTATTGGGGGAAAGATCATACGCTTTGGACTAATCAACGAGCTATGGTACTAATTTAGGGGAAAGGTCATATCCATCAAGAGTCATGATTTTTCTCGGTTCTCATCTAACGTTGTTAGGGGCTATTGGAGCTAACAAATAGTTAGCCGAGGAAGCGAGTACCGCGCAACAAAGTAGACAGCCTCCGCAGTAATTTTTAAAAGCTCTGATAAAGACAGAGACGGCAGCGATTATCTGCAAACCGCTACCGGTTACAAGACCTGTCTCTACTATGGAGCAGCAACAATACAGCCAGTAGCCCCATGCAAATAGTAACTGTCCCATGCCATGGCAATCAGGTGCTTGTATGGATTACTATCTGTAAATGAAATAACCTGGCTAAGTG
>JAVERM010000055.1:0-12418 GCA_034007105.1 Trichlorobacter sp. | reverse complement strand
GCGTTAAGAAACAGTTCGGGGTTAATTTTCTGCGAGATAATAAAGTGGCAGTGCTCCTCCAGTTTTTGCCAGGGGAGGTGACCACAAACAAGTTTGGGCATTTAGTAAAACCTTTCTTTATTTTGCTTAACAGAGCTTTTAAAAACTACTGCGGAGGCTGTCTACTTTGTTGCAAGGTCACAAGCTTCCTCGGCTAACTTTAAATGTTATGCCTCGTCGCTGCGTGACCTGCGACCTTGTATCCAGCCTTCCTCATAACGTTTTTCAAAAGCCTGTTAACAAGGAACATTACTATCTGTTGCAACTTGTGACAAGTTTCCTGATTGGAATTATTGACATTGTTTGTGCACTGTATACAATGTTCATCAATTGTTTTTATCTTTTACAGATTGGGGAAATAACTGATTTTATGAAAAAAACAGTGGAAAGACATCAGACGCTGCGGGAGAAAATACTTGAAGTAATCAAAGATGCCATTATCAGTGGCGAAATGAAAGCAGGCAGCAGGGTTTCCGAGCCGGAGATGGCTGAACGTTTTGGTATCAGCCGCACGCCTATCCGCGAGGCTTTCCGCCAGCTTGCTGCCGAGGGATACCTGACCATTGTACCCCGTAAAGGTGCTGTAATCCGTATCTTTTCTCCCAGGGATATTGAAGAGTTTTACGCAGTAAAAAGTATCCTTGAAGGTTATGCAGCAAGGCTTGCCTGCGAGAAATTAAGTGACAAGGATATTGACCGCCTGGAAGCGATAAATAACCGTCTGGAAGATTTGGGTCGGCAAAATGACGTTAAACATTTTTTTAAGATACATAATGATTTTCACTCCTTATTCATTAAAGCAGCAGATAATGAAAAATTGCGGGAAATCCACAACAGTCTGGTGGAGCGTTTTCAGCGTCTGCGTTTTACCTCCCTTTCCCTGCCGGGCAGGATGGCTCTTTCGGTGCAGGAGCATAAAAAGATTATTGAGGCTTTCCGAGCGCGAGATGGTGAAAAAGCAGAGCAGCTTGTGCGCAAAAATGCCGAGTATGGCGGCAGGGTGTTGATGGAAGGGCATGGGGCGCAGGTTACCATGGCTGCATGTTGACAGTGGGATAAGGGTTATGGGTACAAAACAAAACGATAACAGAAGCAGCTTGCCCAAAATGGATCTGTTGCTGGCATTGCCGGAGATTTTACCGCTTATGGAGCGATTTGGCAGACAGCAGGTGCGGGCAACTGCACGGGCAGTGCTAGATCAGCTGCGTGAAATTATCGCCAGGCAACAGCAACCTGATCTATCTTTGCCGGCAATCACCAAAATGATTGGTCAAAGGCTGCAAAAAGAGTCTGAAAGCGGGCTTAAAAAGGTGATTAATGCCAGTGGTGTGGTTATTCATACCAACCTTGGCCGTTCGCCATTGCCTGATTCAGCTCGGGAAAGACTGCTGCAAACCGCCTGGGGTTACAGCAACCTTGAGTTTGATCTGCAACGTGGTGAGCGTGGCGAGCGTTACAGTCATGTTGATGATCTGATATGTGAGCTTACCGGTGCCGAGGCTGCTTTGGTGGTGAACAACAATGCGGCAGCAGTGCTGCTTTGTCTGACCGCACTGGCAGCCCAGCGAGAGGTCATTGTTTCCCGTGGTGAACTGGTGGAAATAGGCGGTTCTTTCCGTATCCCTGAAGTTATGCGCCAGGGGGGAGCCATGCTTGTGGAGGTGGGTACCACCAACCGTACCCATGCCAGGGATTACAGCCAGGCAATTACCGAACAGACTGCCATGCTCATGAAAGTGCATACCAGTAACTTTGCCCAGGTCGGTTTTACTGCTGAAACTGATGTAGAGGAGCTTGCCGGCATTGCCCATGGGGCTGGTCTGTTGCTTTATGTTGATGCTGGCAGTGGCTGCCTGCTTGATCTGGAGCAGTACGGAATAGCAGGCGAAGCAACCATTCAAAGCTATCTGAAAAGAGGTGCGGACCTGGTTTCTTTCAGCGGAGACAAGCTGTTGGGTGGTCCCCAGGCGGGTATTATCGCCGGTAGACAGGGTTTAATCAATCAGCTCAAAAAGCATCAGCTTTTACGTGCATTACGTATTGATAAACTGACGCTGGCAGCACTACAGGAAACTTTGCTTCTATACCGCGATCCACAAAAACTGCTTGCCACTGTACCAACCTTGCGGATGTTGACCATCTCCCTTGCGGAAATAGAACAAAAAGCCGAGCGGATTATGCAAGAGTTGCGTAAACTGCTGCCGGATCAGATTGAATTGAAGCTGCAAGATGGCAATTCTGCACCAGGTGGTGGTTCATTGCCACTTATCCAGCTGCCAACCAGGCTGATTGAACTGCATATCCCGTCTGTTACAGCCAGCCGTCTGGAGGTTTTACTACGCAACACATCGCCGCCAGTGGTGGGCAGAATCCGTAATGATTGCTTTTTGCTGGATGTACGCACACTGGCTGAAGCAGAAACTCCGCTTTTGGCAGCAGCAATAAAACAGGCACTGGAGGCTGCAAATGGATGAAGCCCGTTGCTTTGCCATTGTTCCTGCTGCCGGCATGGGTAAACGGATGCAGGCAGGGATGAATAAACAGTACCTGCTACTGGATGGTGTGCCGATTGTTGCCCGTACCCTGCAGGTATTTCAGCAAAGTAAATTGGTTGACGGGATTATACTGGTAACACCACAGCCGGAGATTACGTTTTGCAGACAGGAAATAGTTGAAAAATATGCACTTGATAAAGTAATAGCCATTGTGCCAGGTGGCAAAGAGCGGCAGCACTCGGTGTTTAACGGTTTGCAGGAGCTGCTGAAATACGCATCTGCAACAGACGTGGTGATGATCCATGATGGTGTGCGTCCCTTTATTGATGAAAAGCTGATCAAACAGATGTACAGCAATGTTAAAGAGCATGGTGCGGCACTGGTTGCAGTTCCTGTTAAAGACACCATTAAAACCGTTGCCAACGGCTTTGTGGTTGCTACTCCTGATCGCAGCACACTGTGGCAGGCACAAACACCGCAGGCTTTCAGGTTTGGCATGATTCTTGATGCACACAAAAAGGCTGATGCCGATGGTTTTCTGGGTACAGATGATTGTGCATTGTACGAAAGGGCAGGTGGTAAAATCGCCATTGTTACAGGTGATTACAGTAATATCAAAATCACCACGCCGGAAGATTTACCGATTGCAGAGCGGTTGTTGTCGTTATCAAACCTATGATAGTTTGCGGGAGGATACCATGCTGCGATTTAATGTAGCTGATGCAAAGTCACATTTCCCTGAAATGGTACAAAAAGCGTTAATCGGAGAGGATGTGGTTATAGCTGAAGATGATCAGCCTATCCTCAGGCTTGTACCAATAGAAAAAACGGTTAGAAAGCGTAAGCCTGGTTCAGCCAAAGGTAAAATCCTTTTTGTTGCTCCTGACTTTAATGAGCCATTGGAAGATTTCTCCGAGTACAGCTAATGCGCCTACTTCTTGATACACATACCTTTCTTTGGTGGATTAGTAATGATCCGTTGCTTTCTGCCACAGCTAAAACAGTTATATCTGATGCAAGGAACGAGTGTTTTCTAAGCCTTGCAAGCTGCTGGGAAATGGCAATCAAGTCAAGTATTGGTAAGCTTCGCTTAGTGAAACCAGTAGAAAGCTTTATTCCTGAAGAAGTCATTGCCAATGATTTTAGTTTGCTGGCGATAGATTTTAAGCATATTGCAAAGGTGGAAACCCTTCCTTTTTACCACCGTGACCCATTTGATAGGCTGCTTGTTGCTCAAGCAATAGTTGACAAAATGATTCTTGTGTCTGCTGATTCCAGATTGTCAGAATATGATATTAAATGTTTATGGTAAAACAAGTTTCACTGCTTGAAAACAGATACTCAACAAAGGAGATTGCCAATATGAAGAAGCTTTTTCTGCCTGCTCTGCTTTTTGCAGCTATGCTGTCTGGCTGTGCATCCAGTAGCTCACTTGATATGGTTCGTCAGGATCAATCTGACACCAAAAGCCAGATTTACAAGCTGAGCAGGGAAATGACAGCGGTGCGTGAGCTTGAAAGCAGTATGGATGTAATGAGAAGAACCAATGCAGAACTTTCCAGTCTGCTGGAAGATGCCAGATCTGAAATGCGTGTACTTGGTGCGCGTCTTGATGATCTTGGTCAGACCCAACAGAAAACAGCCGAAGAATTGCGGCGTTACCGAGAAGATACTGACCAGAGGATTACCAGTTTTGAAGATCGTATTGTCAGCCTGCAAGGAGGCGGTATGCAGTCTGAGCAGCTGGATCCGGAGTCTTTGTATTCCCAGGCACTTGAGTACTTTAAAGCCAATGATATGGCTTCATCAAGGTTGACTTTCAACCGCTTTATGGAGCAGTACCCTGATCATGATCTGATCCCCAATGCCATCTACTGGGTGGGTGAAACCTACTTTGGGGAAAAAAATTACGAGCAGGCTGTGCTGGAATTTCAGGATGTTATCAAGCAATATCCAAAAAGCGACAAGAAGCCGGCTGCAATGCTTAAGCAGGCAGTTGCTTTCAAGGCACTTAAAGACATCAAAAGCACACGTTATGTTTTAAACCGCCTTGTGCAGGAACATCCTAAAAGTGAGGAGGCAGGCAAGGCTAAAGCTTTGCTGAAAGAGTTGAAATAACCTGCTTAACAGAACTTTGAAAAACTATTGGAAAAAACTTTTCCTTTCTGATTTCTAAGCAGTTTGTTTACATATATTGTTTTTTCACCTGCGGAGGTGAAGCCTGTGTCCAGTGCAAAAACAGATATAAACAACGACCTGAAACATCAACTTGAATACCGTAAACGGTTGATGGACAAGCTGAATGAAATTCACTCTGCTGATAGCCTTAATACTATCTTGCTGGATATAAAAGACAGCATTGCAGAGCTTTTTCAGGCCTGCCGTATTACTGTTTATCTGGCTGATTCCAGGCGTAACATACTGATTTCAAAGGTTCTTTCCGGATCAGATGTCAAGCAGATAGTGGTGCCGATATCTGATGACAGTCTTGCCGGATACTGTGCTTTGTCCGGCGTGGTGCTGAATATAAAAAACGCCTACGATGAACATGAGCTGCGGATGATCAGCTCAAATCTCAAGCTTGATAAATCGTGGGATAGCAAAACCGGTTTTAAAACCAGCCAGGTACTTTGTGTACCAATGAAGTTTCAGCGTACTTTGGTGGGGGTTATCCAGGTTATCAACAAAAAGGATAACACTGCCTTTGATGAGCTTGATGTCAGCTATGCCCATGAGCTTGCCACTTCGCTTTCCATTGCCATTTACAACATTTACCGCCTGCAGGCCACCACAAGGGTAATCCGCCAGCATAGCCGTTACAATTATCTGCTTGATAAAAACCTGCTTGATGAAAAGATAATTGCCAGATCAGCGTCACACCCTGATGCAGCAAAACTTGGTCAGGATGCTGTGCTTTTGCGTGACTTCAAAATCCCCAAAGAGGAGATGGCCAGGTCATTATCCCTTTTTTTCGGTACTGAATTTATCCTGTACGACCCGGCGGCACTGGCAGTGGCAAAGGAACTGCTTTTACGTGTAAAACCGGACAGGTTGCTAAGGGAATGGTGGGTTCCATACAAGGTGGAAAACGGTACTCTTTTTGTACTGGTCGATGATCCTTCTGATCTTGCGCGTCAGGATGTAATCCGCTTTATCTATCCGGAATACAAGCGGATAAGCTGCCTTGGTGCCTTCAGGGAAGATATCAAAAGCTTTATCAACCTGTTTTACAATAAAGGGCAGGAGATAGGTGATGGCAGCAGTATTGATGAACTGATTAACAAGCTGGAGGTTGAGCCGGAGCCGGAGTTTGAACAGGAAACCACCAGGGTTTCCGAGCAGGACAGCGTGATTGTACAGCTGGTGAACAAGATTATTATTGATGCAGTGCAAAACAAGGCTTCTGATATACATATTGAGCCTTATCCAGGCAAGGAAGATTTGCTGGTGAGGATGCGTTTTGACGGGCGTTGCAAGGTTTATCAGCGGATACCTTACCAGTATAAATATGCCATACCTTCGCGGATTAAAATCATGAGTGGTCTTGATATATCAGAACGGCGCAAACCCCAGGACGGCAAGATAGATTTTAAAAAATTCGGTACATTGCCTGTAGAGCTGCGGGTAGCCACCATCCCCACAGCCGGACGGATGGAAGATGTGGTAATGCGTGTGCTGGCTTCTGGTGAGGCAACTTTGCCTTTTGAAGAGCTGGGGCTTACAGAGCGCAACACAAAGGTTTTGCTGCACAGCATCCACCAGCCCTATGGTCTGGTTTTGGTGGTGGGACCAACCGGCTCTGGTAAAACCACCACACTGCATTCAGCCATTTCAGTAATCAATACCCCTGAAACAAAAATCTGGACTGCCGAAGATCCGGTGGAGATAACCCAGCCTGGTCTTCGTCAGGTGCAGGTGCATCCCCGCATAGGCTTTACCTTTGCGGCAGCCCTGCGTTCATTTTTACGCGCAGACCCGGATGTGATTATGGTGGGAGAGATGCGGGACCAGGAAACAGCCGAAATCGGTATTGAGTCATCACTTACCGGTCACCTGGTGTTTTCAACCCTGCATACCAACTCGGCACCGGAAACAATCACCCGCCTGCTGGATATGGAGCTTGATCCGTTTTCGTTCTCCGATGCCATTCTTTGCATTTTGGCACAGCGTCTTTGCCGGCGTTTGTGCAGCTGCAAGGAAGAGTATCAGCCTGATCAGGAAGAACTTGCCGAGCTGATTATGGAGTATGGTGAGGATGACTTCAAACGCACCGGAATTGATCCGGCTTCCATCAGGCTTTACAGGGCAACAGGCTGTGCCAGATGTGGCGAATCAGGCTATAAAGGGCGGCTTGGTTTGCATGAACTGCTGGAAGGCACTGACAAAATGAAGTCCTTGATCAAACGTAAATCAGAGATTGAACAGATACGCAGGCAGGCGATTAGTGATGGTATGACCACCCTTAAACAGGATGGAATTCTTAAATGTTTAAGTGGTTTGACTGATTTGAAGGAAGTGCGCAAGGTCTGCATCAAGTAACTTCAGGATGGAAAGGAGGTGATTAAAAATGGCCAACTGGAAGTGTGAATGCGGTTTCACTAAAGAAGGACGTTGCAAGCCGCAAAAATGCCCCAAATGCGGTGAGAAGGGGAAGTTTGTTAAGGATGAGGAACAAAAGTAACTCTGTTTAAATTTTACATTATATAACGGCAGCTTCTTTGATCAAGCTGCCGTTTTTTGTATTTACAGCCTATGTCTCCATTTTCTGAAAAACATCATCCTCTTGCCATACCTTTACTTGGTTTGATTGCCGGTACTGTCTGGGGCGTTGCTGTTGCATTGCCGATTCCATTATATGGGCTGGTTGCAACAGTTTTGCTGCTTGCTTTGTCTGCAAGGTACGGCGGGCAGCTGTGCTGGAACCTGGCCTTGCTGCTTTTCTGGTCATTATGGGCAGCCAACCTGTCTGGACAGCATCTGGCAGGGGTGGAGCAGGCAACATTGCGCAGCATCTGCAACAAAGGCAGCCAGGTGCTGGAAGGTGTTGTTGCCGAGCGTCCGGAACCATTACCAACTGGCGAGCGGGTTGTCATTGCTGTTGATCATCTGGTTAGTGAAGGCAAACGGATGCCAGTCAGCGGGCTTTTACAGCTTGCTGTAACAGAAGGACGCAGCGGTTATCTGCGCGGTGACCGTGTGCGTTTCAGAACATCACCCCGTATCCCGCAAAAACTTGGTCTGCCCGGAGAGTTTGATTATCCGCGTTTTCTTGCCTTTAAAGGGGTTTGTGCCACAGGTACCATTAAAACAGCAGATGAGCTGGTACTGGTACGAGCTGCAAAAATTTCATTTTTGCGCAGCCTGATTGACCGACAGGCACAGCAATGCCGCAATGTAATTCGGGCAATCCTCCCCAAAACAGAAGAGGGCAGCATTGTTTCTGCCCTAGTTACCGGAGGCAAGCAGGAAGTGCCAGGAGAGCTTGCCACAGCCTATGCCAGGGCAGGCGTAGCCCATATTTTGTCCATATCCGGCTTCCATCTTGGCATTATAGCTTTTGTGCTGGTTTTGCTGCTTACCCGTCTGTTTCTTTACTGGGAATGGCTTGCCTTGCGGATATTACCCCGCAGGGCAGCACTGCTTTGTGCCATGCCACTTGTTATCTGGTATCTGCTGTTTACCGGTGCTGCTCCAGCCACTGTCCGGTCTGCGGTAATGTTGATAGCGGTAGCCCTGGCGTTTTGGGCAGAGCGGGAAAGCTCTTTACCAGGCATACTGCTGACCGCAGCCTTTTTGATGCTGCTGTTTCAGCCATTGTTACTGTTTTCTGCATCATTTCAGCTTTCATTTCTTGCCCTTTGGGGGATTTTAGCCCTCACTCCACTTTTTATTGCTCCTTTTGAGCAAAAGCTGAAAAACAAAGCTGTGCGTGCGGTTGCACAGCTAATGGCTGCATCTGCTGCGGCTTCACTTGCCACTGCAATTCCTGCCTTGATGAGTTTCAACCAGGCATCGTTTAGCGGCATTATCAGCAACCTACTGGTGGTGCCGCTTTTGGGTTACGGAGCTACTTTGCTGGGCGCGTTTTCCATCCCGCTGCTGCTTTGGTATCCGCCTGCTGCCAAACCGTTTTTGCTTGTTTGTGGCTGGCTGGTGCAGTTGGCTAATCAGGTGGTGTACAAAGCAGCCAACTTACCGGTATTGCACTCTTTTAACGCAGGTTATGCCGACCTTTTACTGAGTATCTTACTGTTGCTGGTAATAGGCAGCCGAGCCAGCAGACGGATGAAACTGAGTGTTTTTGCCCTTGCCCTGTCTGTCTTTGTGTTGCTGCATTTTACGCCTGATTTTCGGGACAAACATAATCTGCGGATGACTTTTCTATCAGTGGGGCAATCTGAATCAACCCTGCTTGAACTGCCTGGCGGTCGTACCATGCTTATTGATGGCGGTGGCTACCTCTTTGAGACAGAAAATGATTTTGGCGAACGCTATCTGTTGCCAGCATTGCGCAGGCTGGGGGTTAAAAAGATTGATTACCTGGTGCTTTCCCACCCCCACCCGGATCACCTTGGTGGTTTGCCGGCTGTGGCGCAGCAGATGCCGATTGGTGAGTTCTGGCAAGGACCTTGGCAGGGAAGCTCTCCTGATTACTGGCGGTTACGCAAGGCGTTAAAACATCGTGGAACAGATTTAAGGATATTGGCAGCAGGCGACCAGCCACTGGCTGCCGGCAAGCTGACAGTAACGGTTCATGCGCCTTTTGTTGATGAGAAAAGCTTTGACCAGCTGGTGGGTGATAATGAAGATTCACTGGTACTTCGCGTAAGTTATGGTTATTTCAGTGCGCTTTTCACCGGTGATGCCGGAGTGCCAACAGAAACAGAAATGGCAGAGTATGAACAGCCACCACCGGTAACTTTACTCAAGGTTGGGCATCATGGCAGTCGCAGCGGCACTGGTGAGCTGTTTTTGCAAAGGATAAAGCCGGAGCTGGCTGTAATCAGTTCCGGGCGTAACAATCGTTTCGGATTACCAACAATGGAGGTTTTAGGCAGGCTGATGAAGCATAATGTACAGCTTTACCGTACAGATTATGATGGCACCATCAGAGTGGAGACAGATGGAATCACGCACAGCGTGGAAACGCAGGTGTCAGGCAGATAAAAAAGGGGCTGAAAATCTTTTTCAGCCCCTGCAAGTTTACAAATATAATTCAGTTAATCACAATTGATTACAGACCAAGTTGTTTGAAGAAATCATTACCCTTGTCATCAACCAGAATAAATGCCGGGAAGTTTTCAACTTCAATCTTCCAGACAGCTTCCATACCCAGTTCAGGGAAGTCGATACATTCAACCTTTTTAATGTTTTCATCAGCCAGAATTGCAGCAGGTCCGCCGATGGAGCCAAGGTAAAAACCGCCGTACTGTTTGCAGGCATCGGTTACCTGCTGGCTGCGGTTACCTTTGGCGATCATCACCATTGAGCCGCCGTTTGATTGCAATAGTCCCACATAGCTGTCCATACGACCGGCAGTGGTGGGACCAAAGGAGCCGGATGGTTTGCCTGCCGGTGTCTTGGCAGGACCTGCGTAATAAATCGGATGCTTTGTAAGATATTCAGGGATAGGTTTGCCACTATCCAGAATTTCCTTGAATTTAGCATGGGCGATATCGCGACCAACCACAATGGTGCCGTTTAAGAGCAGCGCGTCACCAACTTTAAGCTTGCTTAAGTCGGCAAGAATTTCGCTCATCGGGCGGTTTAGATCAATTTTTGCGCCATGCTCATGCTTTGCCATGCGGTATTTCTCTGGCAGCAGGCGACCCGGATCACGATCCAACTCCTCAACAAACAGACCATCGCGGGTGATTTTGGCTTTGATGTTGCGGTCAGCCGAGCAGGAAACAGCCATACCCACCGGGCAGGAAGCACCGTGGCGGGGCAGGCGGATGATGCGGATATCGTGGGCAAAGTATTTGCCACCAAACTGGGCACCAATTCCAAGTTTATTGGCTTCTTCCAGTATTTCTGCTTCAAGAGCTGTGTCACGGAAAGCCTGACCATGGTCATTTCCGGTTGTGGGCAGTTCATCAAGATAGCGTGCAGTGGCAAGTTTTACGGTTTTCATGCAGGCATCAGCAGAGGTGCCACCAATGACAAATGCAATGTGGTATGGCGGACAGGCTGCTGTACCCAGGGTTTTCATTTTCTCCACCAGAAACTTCTTCAGGGTGGCTGGATTTAAAAGAGCTTTAGTTTCCTGATAAAGCATGGTTTTGTTGGCAGAACCGCCACCTTTGGTGATGAACAGAAACTTGTAGGCATCACCATCACAGGCAGCAATATCAATTTGGGCAGGCAGGTTGGTGCCGGTGTTTTTTTCTTTGTACATATCAAGGGCAACGGTTTGCGAGTAACGCAGGTTTTCCTCGGTGTAGGTTTTGTAAACCCCTTTGGACAGCATCTCCTCATCATTGCCGCCTGTCCACACCTGCTGACCTTTTTTGGCAACAATGGTGGCTGTACCAGTATCCTGGCAAAGCGGTAGTTCAAATTTGGCAGAAACCATGGCATTGCGCAAAAATGCCAAAGCCACCCCTTTGTCGTTCATGGATGCTTCCGGATCAGCCAGAATTTTGGCAACCTGCTCATTATGCTCGGCACGCAGCAAAAACGAAACATCCCTTATTGCCTCATTTGCCAGCACTGTCAGAGCTTCTGGTGCAACCTTCAGAACATCTTTACCTTCAAACTGTGCTACGGAAACGAACTTCTCAGAACCTTCCAGCTTGCGGTAAGTTGTATTGTCACCTGAAACTGGAAAAGGTTCCTGATAAAAAAAATCTGGTGTAGCCATACTTTGTTGCTCCTTTCTTTTTGTTGTTTTCCGGTTTGTAAAGCGGGTGCATATATGGATACTAAAATAACAAAACCGGAGTTAATAAGATATTGTATACAACTTGTAAGCATCATAAGTAAAAGCTCTTTTGTTGTCGAGCCGTAATTTCCGATGCAGTGAGTTTTTGACTAAAATAATGGTTTTATGGTAGATGAATGAAGTTGTTTTTAGTCAATCCAAGGAGTTAAAAAGTAATGTTCAAGCAGATTCGTGATGATATCCGCTCGGTGTTTGATCGTGACCCGGCAGCACGGGGATCACTGGAGGTTTTTTTCTGCTATCCCGGATTACATGCAGTATGGTTTCATCGGCTGGCGCACTGGCTGTGGAACCATAATCTATACCTGTTCGGACGGATTACCTCCCATATCTCCAGGTTGCTTACCGGTATTGAAATCCATCCGGGTGCAAAAATAGGCAAACGGTTTTTCATAGACCACGGTATGGGTGTAGTAATTGGTGAAACTGCTGAAATAGGTGATGATGTGACCATTTATCACGGCGTTACCCTTGGTGGTGTTACCTGGGACAAGGTAAAACGCCATCCCACGCTGGATGACAAGGTGGTTATCGGCTCTGGCGCAAAGGTGCTTGGACCTTTTACCGTTGGCAAAGGTGCCAAAATCGGCTCAAACTCGGTGGTTGTAAAGGAAGTGCCGCCAAACGCCACAGTGGTTGGTATTCCTGGTAAAATTGTCATGGCACAGGAAAGCGTAAAAGAAGGGCGGCCTGATCTTGAGCATGGCAAGCTGCCTGACCCGTCTGCCACTGCCATTGCCTGCCTTTTTGATCAGATAAAGAGCCTTGAGCAGAAATATGATCAGCTGCAAAAAGAGCATGAAGAACTGAAAAAACGGCTTTCATAAAAGCCCCGGAGTTTATACAAAATGATAAAACGTCAAACAACCATCAACAGTATTTTCAAGCTTAATGGCATTGGCTTGCACTCTGGTCATGAAGTGAGCCTGGAATTTATTCC
>JAVERM010000054.1:0-12463 GCA_034007105.1 Trichlorobacter sp. | reverse complement strand
GGAAAGGAGGAGTTTTTTCTTCTGGCAAGGAAAGCAAGGGATTGTGCGGAGGCGTATATATAAATACGTCGCACAAACAATCCCGAAGATTGACACAGCCAGAAGGAAAAAGAACCCTTTCCATATAGTAAAAAGAATAGGAAACTTATTTAAAATGAGCACCAACCAAAATGGTTTTTTTAAAGGTTTATTAAGACGGGTTACCGGAGCAACTACAACTGAAGAACAGAGTGAAGCCGTTGTTGAACCTGCAAAAACCCCTGAGAATATTGAAGTTACAGAAACTGCTGCAACTGTTGAGAGCAGCAAGCCTGATACTGTTGATAAACCACAGCAGCCGGTATCACCTGCCCCTGTGGCAGAAGAAAAGCAGGAATCAGCCGGTTTTTTTGCACGGCTTAAAAACAGCCTTAAAAAGACCACCGACAGCCTGGTGGGGCGGATAGACAGCCTGGTAATGGGCAAAAAAGAGATTGATGCCGACACCCTGGATGACCTTGAAGAGATTCTGATCACCTCTGATATCGGTGTAAACACTACAGTGGAGTTGATTCGCGCCCTGGAACAGCGGCTTTCCCGCAAAGAGCTAAAAGATGGAAATGCTTTAAAGGCAGCACTTAAAGAAGAACTTTTAAATCGCCTGCTGACTAACCACAGCCTGCTAAAACCGGAAGGTGCCAGCCCGTTTGTACTGCTGGTGGTGGGCGTAAACGGCGTTGGCAAAACAACCACCATCGGCAAGCTTGCTGCCCGTTATACAGCAGAAGGCAAGCAGGTTCTGCTGGCAGCAGCAGATACTTTCCGCGCTGCGGCAGCAGAACAGCTGATGATCTGGGGAGAGCGTGCCGGAGTTGATGTTATCCACCACCAGGAAGGTGCAGATCCTTCTGCTGTTGCCTTTGATGCTTGCAAGGCAGCAGTTGCCCGCAAGGTTGATCTGCTGATTATTGATACGGCAGGTCGCCTGCACACCAAGGTAAACCTGATGGAAGAGATGAAAAAAATCCGCCGTGTAATTGAGCGCGAAATCCCTGGGGCACCCCACGAAACATTGCTGATAGTGGATGCTGCAACCGGTCAGAACGCCCTTTCCCAGGCAAGGCTTTTCAAGGAAGCTGCCGGTGTTTCCGGCATTGCCCTTACCAAACTTGACGGCACTGCCAAAGGAGGAATTATTGTTGCCGTCTCCCATGAAGCAGCCTTGCCGGTGCGCTTTATAGGTATCGGCGAATCAATTGAAGATTTACGGGATTTTGATCCGCAAGAGTTTGTAAATGCACTCTTTCAGGTCTGAAAAGCAAGATTTCGGGACTGCATCACCCCAAATGGTTCTTGACCTGGTTCAAGGAAATCAATATATTATCAACCCTTTACGAGGAGAAAACAACATGGATACTGAAATGTTTGAACAGTTGGAAGCAAGAATTAACGGTCTGCTTGAGCGTCATGGAGCTTTAAAGGAAGAGAACGCACGGTTGCTTAGCGAAAACCAGCAGTTGCAGCAGGAGCGGGAAGCGATGAAGCACCGCATTGATAATATTTTGAGCAGGCTTGACAACCTGTAGAAAAGATGAAGACCACCTACCAACTGACCGTTTTGGGACGGGAAATACCGGTCAGAAGCTCGGCACCGGAAAAACAGGTGCGGGCAGTTGAATCCTTTGTCAACTCACGTCTTGACGATATACAGAACAGTGTGACCACTGCTGACACCCATCTGGTATCTCTGCTGGCACTTTTAAACCTGGCAGAAGAGCATCTGAAAATGGCAAGAAACGTCACAATCGGCAGCACAGAACTAAAAACAAAGGTAGAACAGCTACTGCAAAAAATTGATAGTGCAACAGACCTTTGAAAGAATGCAGTAACAATTTCCGGTCTCTTCAGGAGAGACTTTGATATATATCTGACTTTGCATCACACAACTTGAAACAGTTGTTTTTTATATATCCATCCCCAATGAAAGAAGCTGGCAATAACCGCTACTAAAAGTAACTGCCGGCATTGTCAGTTCTTTCATCCTTCCTGAAGAGACCAGGTTACAAAAATCCGGTTGAGTCTTTTTATGTGCAACAAAACAGCCCTGCGCCGCCAACTGCTGGCTATTCGCGATGGTATCAGCCCAAAAGCCTGGCAGCAGACCAGCATAAACGCCCAGCAGAGATTGCTTGCAAGCGATATATTTATATCCGCGGGAAGCATTGCCCTTTACGCGCCTGTCCGTAACGAAGTTGACACCTTTTTACTGCATCAGGCAGCGATAAGCAGCGGCAAACAGGTCTTTTATCCCTGTGTAAAGGGTGCAGAGCTTTGTTTTTTACCTGTAAGCGATATTTCAGATCTAAAACCTGGCAGTTACTGCATCCCTGAACCTGGTGACAAGGGCAACGGATGCCAGCTGAACCAGGCTGATCTGATAGTTGTACCAGGGGTTGCCTTTGACCATGGCGGCAGGCGGATCGGTTTTGGCAAAGGATTTTATGACCGCTGTCTGTCACAACTGCCACAAAAACCGGTTCTGACAGGACTTTGCCATGATTTTCAGCTGCTTGAGCAGCTACCTGCTGAAAACCATGACATCAACATGCATTACATTGTAACAGACAAACAAATGATAAAAACCGCTGCTGAAAACTGAAGACAGCACAACCAAGTCCGCTGCCATTTACTTAACAGGTTTTTGAAAAACGTTATGAGGAAGGCTGGATACAAGGCGCACGGCACGCAGCAACGAGGCATAACATTTAAAGTTAGCCGAGGAAGCGAGTACCGCGCAACGCAGTAGACAGCCTCCGCAGTAGCTTTTCAAAACTCTGTTAATTGGGATAGCAGCGGAATAATATAAAATAGAAAGAGAGAGTATACCTATGATGACCAGCATTATTATGGCACTGATCATAGTTGCCGTTGCCGGAATAGCCTATTTTGCAGGCAATCGCTTTGGTCGTAAAAACACCGAAGGCATTGTTTTGCAGGCAGAAGAGCTTGCTGCCAAAATGCTTGAAGATGCCAAGCGCGAAGCTGAAACCATTGCCAAGGAAGCAGAATTGCGGGCAAAAGACGCTGCGCTTGTGGCAAAGGAACAGGCTGAGGGTGAATTAAGCGAAAAGAAGAAAGAAGTTCTGGCGCAGGAACGCCGTTTGCAGCAAAAAGAAGAGCATCTGGACAAAAAGGCTGAACTTGTTGATCAAAAAGAGATTGATCTGGGTAGAAAAGAACAGTCTGTTACTGCGCGGGAGCAAAATCTGACCAAAAAGGATGAAGAGATAACTCTTTGTCTGAAACAACAGATGGAAAAACTGGAGCAGATAGCCGGCATGACCGCCGAAGAAGCAAAAAACAACCTCAGTGCCCAGATGGAGCAGGAAGCGCGTCATGATGCAGCAAAACGGATCCGCCAGATTGAAGAAGAAGCCCGCGAAACCGCAGATAAAAAAGCAAAGGAAATCATCTCCTCTGCCATCCAGCGTTATGCTGGCGAGTATGTATCAGAAAAATGTGTGTCAGTGGTGCCACTGCCTTCTGATGAGATGAAAGGAAGAATCATCGGACGGGAAGGTCGCAATATTCGCGCCCTTGAGGCTGCCACCGGCATTGATCTGATTATTGACGACACTCCTGAGGCAGTAATCCTTTCCGGATTTAATCCGGTGCGACGGGAAGTTGCCCGCCAGGCTTTAGAAAAACTTCTGGCTGATGGACGTATTCACCCTGGACGGATTGAAGAAATTGTCGCCAAATCAGCTGAAGAAGTGGAAAAATCAATCAAGGAAGCAGGTGATCAGGCTGCCTTTGATCTTGGTGTACATGGCATTCATCCGGAAATCCTTAAACTTATCGGACGGCTTAAATACCGCACCTCCTACACCCAAAATGTCTACCAGCACTCCCTTGAAGTGGCATTTTTGTGCGGCATCATGGCTGCCGAATTGGGCATTAACGTAAAGCAGGCAAAACGTGCCGGTCTGCTGCATGATCTCGGCAAAGCAGTGGATCACGAAGTGGAAGGCTCACATGCGGTTATCGGTGCCGAACTGGCACGTAAATATGGGGAATCACCCAAAATAGTCCATGCCATTGCTGCCCACCACGAAGACGAAAAGCCATCCTCCATTCTGGCTGTGCTGGTGCAGGCTGCCGATGCACTTTCCGGTGCCCGCCCCGGTGCCAGACGTGAAATGATGGAAAACTACGTAAAACGGCTGGAAGACCTGGAGCGGATAGCCACTTCATTTGATGGGGTACAAAGCTCTTTTGCCATTCAGGCAGGTCGTGAAATCCGCGTCATGGTGGCCAGCGAAAAAGTTTCTGATGACAACGCCACCATGCTGGCACGTGATATTGCCAAAAAAATAGAAAGTGAAATGACCTACCCGGGCATGATCAAGATAAACGTAATCAGAGAAACCAGAGCAACTGAGTACGCCAAATAATGTTGGTACGTATTCTGTTTATAGGCGATATCGTTGGCAAATCCGGTCGCAGTGCCGTTGGACGTGAACTGCACCGTCTGGTGGACAGTCATAATATTGATTTAGTGGTTGCAAATGGTGAAAATGCTGCCGGTGGTTTTGGCATCACACCAGATACTGCCAATGAGCTTTTCCGACAGGGTATACATCTGCTTACCAGCGGCAACCATATCTGGGATAAAAAAGAGGTTGGCAATCTACTGGAAAGGGACGGCAGAATCATCCGTCCTGCCAACTATCCTCCCGGAACAGCCGGTCAGGGGGCAACCATTATGGAAACTGCTGGCGGCATCAAGGTGGGAGTGCTGAACCTGGAAGGACGGGTTTACATGAAAAACCTGGATTGCCCTTTCCGTGCCGCTGATGCCCTGCTTCCTGAAATGCGCGCCCAGACACCGATCATCATGGTTGATTTCCATGCCGAAGCAACCTCTGAAAAGTCTGCCCTTGGCTGGTACCTTGATGGTCGCGTCTCGGCAGTATTTGGCACCCATACCCATGTACAAACCGCTGATGAACGGATTTTGCCTGGTGGTACGGCTTATCTCACCGATGTTGGCATGACCGGCTCCTTTGATTCGGTAATCGGAGTGGATAAGGAGCAGGCGATCAAACGTTTTGTAACCCAGCAGCCAGCCAAGTTTGATATCCCAAAGAAAAATCTGCACCTTAACGCTGTGGTACTTACTGTGGATGCAACAAACGGAAAAGCAACAGGTGTGGAACGGATAAACATACCCTGTCAATGAGGAGGAAAGATGTTACCTGTAGCAGAGCAGATGTCAGTAATCAAGCGGGGCTGCGTAGAGCTGCTGATTGAAAAAGAGCTTGAAGAAAAACTGGCATTAAAAAGACCACTAATTGTAAAAGCCGGCTTTGACCCAACCGCACCGGATCTGCACCTTGGGCATACGGTACTCATCCAGAAAATGCGCCAACTTCAGCAACTGGGGCATGATATACATTTTCTGATCGGTGATTTCACCGGCATGATCGGCGATCCTTCCGGTAAATCTGAAACCCGCAAGGTTTTAACCCGTGAAGATGTGATGCGTAATGCCGAAACCTACAAGGAGCAGGTATTTAAAATCCTTGATCCCCATAAAACTAAAATCGTCTTTAACTCCAGCTGGTTAAATGAACTGGGCTGCGGCGGAATGATCGGTCTGGCTTCAAAATACACAGTGGCAAGGATGCTGGAAAGGGACGATTTTCACAAGCGTTATACCACCCAGCAGCCGATTGCCATCCATGAGTTCCTTTATCCACTGATTCAGGGGTACGACTCAGTAGCCATGAAAGCTGATCTGGAACTTGGCGGTACAGATCAGAAATTTAACCTGCTGATGGGACGTGAACTGCAAAGGGAATGGGGACAACCGCCGCAATGTGTGCTGACCATGCCGCTGCTGGAAGGGCTGGATGGCGTTAACAAAATGTCCAAATCCCTGGGCAACTATATCGGTATCAGCGAGACTCCTGATGAAATATTCGGCAAAGTGATGTCGGTTTCTGATGTTTTGATGCTGCGCTATTATGAGCTGTTGTCCGACTTGAGCCTGACAGATATTGAGAAGCTGAAAGCCGATATTAAAGACGGCAATCTGCATCCAATGGCTGCTAAAAAGGCGTTGGGGCGTGAGCTGGTGGACCGCTTCCACGGCTTTGGACAGGGACAACTGGCTGAAGATAATTTTGTAAAACGTTTTCGGGAAAATGAAATTCCGGATGAAATGCCCCAGGCAAACTACAAGACAGCCGATTGTCCGCTGCTGCTGGCAAAGGTACTGACAGAGGCAGGGCTGACCAAATCAAACGGTGAGGCTCGCCGCGCCATTGACCAGGGTGGTGTAAAGATGAACAGCGAAAAAGTATCCAACACCAATCTGGAGCTGACCGCTGCTGGTGAATATGTGGTGCAGATCGGTAAACGCCGCTTTGTACGGATTGTGATTGCATAAATCAGGCAGACACAGAAAGGAATCAACATAATGAGCAAAATGAAACAGTTGCTGCTGGCACTGGCTTTGACACCGCTGCTGGGCACAGCCGCAATGGCAAACACAGTAAAAGAACAGGTGGTTACCACAACCACAGGATTAAAATATATGGACAAAGTGGTTGGCACAGGTGCCAGCCCGTCAAAAGGCAATCTTGTCACAGTCCATTACACCGGCACACTGGCAAACGGCAAAAAATTTGACAGCTCCCTTGATCGTGGCAAACCGTTCACCTTTGTTATTGGCAAAGGTCAGGTGATTAAAGGTTGGGATGAAGGTGTTGCCACCATGAAAGTAGGCGGTAAGCGCAAGCTGATTATTCCACCTGAGCTCGGCTACGGCAACCGTGGTGCCGGAAGAGTTATCCCGCCCAATGCCACCCTTAATTTTGACGTGGAGCTGCTTGATGTCAAAAAGTAGCCAGCAAACCATGCAACCGGAGCAGACTATTGATATGGCTCTGCTCCGGCAGTTTTTTGAGCAGGAAGACAAGTTTGCCCGCCATTGTGGCATAAAGCTGCTACAGGTTACCCCTGGTGCTGCCCGCGCCAGCATGGACGTGCAGCCTTTTCATCTAAATGGTGCCTGCACTGTACATGGTGGCGCAATCTTCACCCTGGCAGATTTTGCCTTTGCTGCTGCTTCCAACTCTCGCGGACAACTGGCAATGGGTATTAACACCAGCATCTCCTATGTCAAAGCTCCCACCACCGGCACACTTTATGCTGATGCCGCAGAAATAGCCCTTAATCCCAAGCTCGCCAGCTACACTGTCACCATCACCGATGACCAGGATGAAACCATTGCCATCTTTCAGGGGATGGTCTACCGCAAAAGCCAATCAATACTGCCGGAAGTCAATAGTAGCCAGCCCTGACCATGAAGCTGACCTTTTCATCTTCTTGCAGCTCACTCATCCGTTACGAAATAAGCCAGGCAAATAATAACGAGGTGTTTTTTATTGCCGACTGCAACCTTGAATGCTGTGTTATTGCAGTTGAAGCGGTTGCCCGTGGCAATAAAAACGCTGTATCTGCCGTCATATCCCGTGCCAGGGCAGGGCAAATACTGCTGCACAACCACCCCTCCGGTGACCTGACCCCATCGGACGCAGATCTTGATATCGCTTCTGTTGCCGGTAATAACAGCATTGGTTTTGCCATCATCAACAACAGTTGCGATGACTGCTATCTGGTGGTTACACCCCACCAGCCGCAAGATTATGCACCACTTGATTTAGAGGAAGTTGCACGGGCTTTTGGTACAAGCGGTGCTTTGGCAAAGCATTTGCAAGGCTATGAAGAGCGTAAGGAACAGGTGCAAATGGCGCAAGCCGTGGCTGACAGTTTCAATAATAGCGGTGTTGCACTGATTGAAGCCGGTACCGGCACCGGTAAATCCCTTGCCTATCTGATACCATCCATCATCTGGGCAGTACGTAATGATCAGCGGGTGGTTATCTCCACCAACACCATTAACCTGCAAGAACAGTTGATTAAAAAAGATATTCCTTTGCTGCAACGCAACAGCACAATTGAATTTACTGCCTGCTTGCTGAAAGGACGCGGCAACTATCTTTGCAAACGCAAAATGACTGCGGCTGAAACCGAGCCGGCACTTTTCCCCGATGCTGCCTCTGAAGAATTAAATGCCATTGCTGGTTGGGCAGAAAACAGCCATACCGGTTGCTTAAGCGATATCGGTTTTCAACCCAGTTGGGAGGTTTGGGATAATTTGCGCTGTGAAGGTGATCAGTGCAGCCGTTCCCGATGCAGCCATTTTCAGAAATGTTTTTTTTACCGTGCCAAGCGCGAAGCAGCTTCAGCACGTGTTCTGGTGGTTAACCATGCACTCTTGCTGGCAGATATCGCTTTGCGCCAGGATAATGATGATGGTTATGATGCCGTATCAGTGCTACCTGTTTTTGAGCGACTAATTATTGATGAAGGTCATCACCTTGAAGAGGCAGCAACCAAAGCCTATTCAGCGCAAATCAGCCGTGCAGCCATTATGCGTCAGCTTGCCAGGCTGGTATCAACAGGTGCAAAAAGTGGCATCCTCACTGTTTTAAATAACCGTATCGGCAGAGATCTGCCGGAACACCTGGAAGGGCTTTATCAGGAGCTTTCTGCCATTATCGAAACCGCCTTGCAGCCACAAACCATGGAGCTTGCCGCATTAGTGGATAAAGAGCTGGACTGGCTGGCAAAGGCGTTGCAGGAACGTGAAGCAGGAGATGATCTGCGTGGACACGAGGTACGCCGCAGAATCACTCCCCTAATCAGAGAAACACCATTTTGGAACACACTTTGCCCTAAGCTGCTGCAACTGGCTGAGAAATTTAAAGAACTTGGTGATGGTCTTGGCAACCTGAACAAAGCTGCTGCCAAACTGCCGGATCAACTGCGCATGACGCTGGATAGCTGGCTGACTGATGCAGCTGGCATTGGTTTGCGACTGGTTGGTGTTGCCGATACCTTGACTGTTTTTTGCAGTAGCAATGAAGATTACTGCCATTGGCTGGAACTTAAAAAAACAGGGCAATCTGCCATACAGCCGGTCATCTGTACAGCTCCACTGGAAGTGGCAAACCTGCTGCACAAATCAATGTTTGAATCACTGGACACAGTGGTGGTTACCTCTGCCACCATGACAGTGGGTAACTCCTTTGCATACCAGCGTAAACGTATCGGACTTGATCTGCTGGCAAGCAAAAATCTGTCCGAGCTTTTGTTGCCCTCCCCCTTTGATTTCAGTAAACAGTCAGTAATCGGCATCCCCTCTGACATGCCTGATCCATCCGGCAGAGCCTTTACCCAGGCGGTTATTGATGCCGTCTTGCAAGCACTGGTAATCTCCCGTGGCGGGGCTTTTGTGCTTTTCACCTCCTTTGAACTGCTGCGCACAGTAAGCAGTGCCTTAAAAGCTGATCTGGAAAGATTGGGATTAACCGTGCTGCGGCAAGGGGAAGGCAGCGGACGGCACCAGTTGCTGGCGCGGTTTCGCAAGGAGAAAAACGCCGTACTGTTTGGTACTGATTCATTCTGGGAAGGTGTGGATGTAAAAGGAGATGCCCTGCGGCTGGTAATCATCACCCGCCTGCCATTTCAGGTGCCAACCGAGCCGATTCAGCAGGCAAGGGCAGAACTTGTCACCAGCCGTGGTGGAGACCCTTTCCGGGAGCTTTCTCTGCCCCAGGCGGTTTTAAAACTGCGGCAAGGCTTTGGCAGGCTGATCAGAAGTAACAATGACCGCGGCGCAGTGCTGATTCTTGACAGCCGCATTGTCAGTAAAAACTACGGCTCCCGCTTTTTCAAATCATTGCCAGCCGCAGCCCAGATAATCGCACCAGCCAAACAGGTTTTTATGCAGCTAAAGGATTTTTTTGGAGAGAGCAGGTAATGCAAACAATCATAAATGTGCATGGTATACTTTTACGACAGCTCCTTACGCTTGCGGCTGGCACGCAGGTTAAAGCATTGCAGATAGGTAAGGATGGTTAACAAAAACGAGAAGTACGCTGTGGATAAAATCAGCGATAACCCCCGCCCTTTGCCCACATCCGGCACCAGGGATATGAAAACTATAAAAAAACAAAGTGCGCTTACCTTCCACAAATCCCCGATCAGCCTGCGTCTGCGCAAAGCCAGCTGTTGCTCTGAGGTTATCCCCACCAGGCTGGCTTCAACCTCAACCTGCAAATCTTTGCCGGCAAGCAGCCAGGCAGGGTAAATCAGCAACAACATAACCACTACTGATAATAATACTGATTTAAACAAAAAATCCGGTCTGCCCTGACCAGCAAAAAGATGGATAAAATTGTAAGCCATAAACATCAAAAGTCCGATCAAGGCAATCTGAATAACGCGGTAGATCACCACCAGCCGTCTCAGGCGGGTAAGGTTATATGCTGACATAAAAACTCCTTGGTAAATTTGTTTCCCCATGGAAACCAAAGCAGTTTCGGGTTATAACAGATTAACTGTTGTTTTTACAATCATGAAGGAACTTTGCCGCTCCATGAAACCATCAAGACGTATATTGGGGCCATTGACTGCTCTGGTGGCGATTCAGGTGGTCTGGCTGCTGCTGGTCATATTATGGACCACCTGGTTTTTTGGTCGCAACCGCGAGCTGTCCGAGCTTGCTGATCGTTACAGAAACGAGCTGCTTTTACGCAGTACCGGCTGGTTTGATCTTTTTCAGGGGCTTGTTCTGTTGACCCTGCTGCTGGCAGGTGCATACACACTGTTTCTGTTCTGGAAGCGACAATCGCGGCTATACCAGCAACAGCGGGAGTTTATCACCCGGATTACCCATGAGCTGAAATCGCCATTGGCATCAATACAGTTGCATCTGGAAACCATCCGTCTGCGCCGACCAGCACCGGATCGCCTGGATGCCTTTGTTGAAACAATGCTTGCCGATACCCAACGACTGCATTTGCAGATTGAGAACCTGCTTTTGGCAGCACGAATGGAACAACGCCTGCGACCTTCAAAACGAAGGGAGATTGACCTTTCTGCCTTTATCTGCCGTTATCTTGAAGATAACCGCGATCAGCTGCCGCCAGGCACCAGGCTGGACACCGACATCGAACCAGATCTGCAAGCAGCAATAGACCCGGAAGAGCTGGGTACTGCATTACGTAATCTGCTTGAAAATTCAGTGCTTTACTCTGCTGACCTTGCAGAAATATCAGTACAGCTTAAGCGCAAAGGTCGCTATGCCCAGCTTGTCATAAAAGATAAAGGTTACGGTATTGCACCAGAGCATCAGAAAAAAATATTTAACCGTTTTTATCGTGTAGAAACTGCGGGGGATCGGATTCGTGGTACCGGTCTTGGACTTTACATAGTGCAGACAGTTGTCAGGGAAAGCGGTGGCACCATTACTGCCGAAAGTGAAGGAGCAGGAAAAGGCACCACCATTACCCTTAACCTGCCGATATTGGAGAAAAAATGAATGTTGCCAACTGTAATATCTGTAATCTTTGGTCTGCAAATGAAGATTTGCAGATTATGGAGTTTGCCAACAGCTTGCTGATGTTGAACCGCGACCAGTTTTTCCCTGGCTATTGCCTGCTTTTCACCCGCAGGCATCAGACCGAACTGTTTACAATGGAAACCGCTTTAAGGCAGGAGCTGACAGAAGAAGTAAGCCTTATCGCTTCTGTGCTGGCAGAGGTTTTTAATGCAGACAAAATGAACTACGAGCTTTTAGGCAACATGTCGCCCCATATTCACTGGCATTTGATACCGCGACACAGCTCTGATCCGCTCTGGCCACAGCCTATATGGGCAAAATCCCATGATGAACTGGTACTTTCCGCAGAACAAAACAGGGAAAGAGCTGGTATTATCCGTCAGGCAGTGCAAAGAAAAATAACCTGAATAAAACACAACAGGAGATTCAACATATGTCACAGCAAACAATCAGCCTGGTGGGCACTGGTATTGTGGGGATGGAAGGTTTCAGCGTCAACGCCTTGCAGGTCATCTCCAGTGCTGAGCTTTTGATAGGCCGGCAGCATGACCTGGATCGGTTCCCCGGCTTTACTGGTGAAAAAGCAGTGCTTGGCGAATGGCCTGCCTTGCTCTCACTGCTGCAAACAACCAGCAAACGTACTGTTGTACTGGCTTCCGGTGATCCTAATTTCTTTGGTGTAGGGCGTTTTTTATTGCGCAACCTGCCCAAGGAAAGAATTGAAATTTTTGCCAATGTGACCAGCATGCAGTACGCCTTTGCCCGTATTAAAGAACCTTGGGATGATGCTATTTTTCTTTCCGCCCAGGGCAAAGGGATGGCAAGCACAATTGACCGCGTTGTTGCTGCTGAAAAAGCCTGCATCCTGACAGACAGGGTTAACAGTCCGGCAGCCATTGCCCAGGAGCTGCTAAACCGTGGTGATGACGGCTTTGAAGCCTGGGTTTGTGAAGACCTTGGTCTGGTTTCGGAGAAGTTTACCCGCACTGATATACGTGGTCTGCT
>JAVERM010000053.1:0-12595 GCA_034007105.1 Trichlorobacter sp. | reverse complement strand
CCTGCTTCGGCATTTCCTGTTCTGGATGAGATGGAAAAAGCGGGTGAGTGCCGTTTTTACAGCTCTGTGGCAGTTGAGCTAACTGCTGCCAAAGAGATGGACTGCTACCGGATAACAGGCTCTTTGTCAGTGCCGGTAGGTCTTTGTTGCTCACGCTGCCTGGCTGATTTTGAGCAAACCTTATCTTCCCGTTTTACTTTTTTCTTCCATGAGTCCAAGTACAACGAGCAACCCGACGAAGAAGAGCTTGAGCTTGCGGAGCAGGATCTTGTTTCTGTCACATTTCAGGGTGATGAAATTGACCTTTTGCCTGAAATAGGCGAGCAAGCTGCGTTAAGCATTCCACTAAAACCATTATGCAGTGATTTATGTAAAGGGTTATGTCCTGTGTGTGGTGCTGATAACAACAAGGAAGCATGTAACTGTGGACAATCCCTTGAGTTTTCAAAGTTTTCAGCCCTCAGAAATTTCAAGGTAAATTCCAGCCAGATTCCGGATAAAAACCGGTTATAAACAGACCAAAACATAAAAAAACAGGTCTTAAAGGAGTAGAAAGCCATGGCAGTACCCAAGAAAAAAACATCCAAATCCCGTAAGAATATGCGACGCGCACATGATTTTATGACTGCGCCAAACCTTTCTGTCTGTCCGGAGTGCAGTGCGCCCAAAATGTCCCATCGTGTATGTCCTTCCTGTGGCATGTACAAAGGCAGACAGGTTATTGATGCTGCATAATACAACCTGCGGGGTTCAGTTCTGAAAAATGCGAATCGCCATTGACGCAATGGGCGGAGATAACGCACCTGCTGTGGAGGTGGAGGGTGCGGTAGCTGCTGCAAAAGAGTATGGTATCGCCGTTACTTTGGTGGGCGATGAGGCACGTTTGCGACAGGAGCTGATCAAACACCAGATCAGTGGTCTGGATATTGATATTCATCATGCCAGTGAAGTGGTGGGCATGTATGATTCACCTTCTGATGCAGTACGCAAAAAGCGTAATTCATCGGTTCGGCTGGCCTTTGAGCTGGTTAGTGAAGGCAAGGCATGTGCAGCGATCAGCGCAGGCAATTCCGGTGCCACAATGGCTGCCGGAATGTTTGTGTTAAAACGGATAGCCGGTATTGAACGTCCGGCTATTGCCCAGATATTTCCCACCTTGCAAGGTAAAACAATGGTTCTGGATGTGGGTGGCAATGTTGATTGCAAGCCAGCACATCTGGCTCAATTTGCCATTATGGGGCAGGTCTATGCCAAATATGCGCTGGGTATTGACAATCCGCGCATCGGCTTGCTGTCAAACGGCGCAGAAGATTCAAAAGGTAATGACCTTACCCGAGATACAAACCAGATTCTGCGTAGGATGTCACTTAACTATTCCGGTTATGTTGAAGGTCGTGACATATTTAATGGAGCAGTGGAAGTGGTTGTGTGCGATGGCTTTGTAGGAAATGTTGTGCTGAAGCTTTCAGAAGGGCTTGCCGAGGCGTTAAGCGCAATGCTAAGGCGTGAGATAATGAGCGACATCTCTGCAAAAATGGGATATTTTCTGATGCGTGGTGCTTTTGGTCGTTTTAAGAAAATAGTTGATTATGCAGAATATGGTGGTGCGCCTTTGATAGGGATTAATGGTGTCGGGATGATCTGCCACGGCGGCTCAAACGCCAAAGCCATAAAAAATGCTATCCGTTTTGCCCATGAATACGCAACCAGTGGCGTGACATCACGTATTGCAGAAACTCTTTCAGAAAATTACAGTGCTTTGTTTCACCGTCAAACTAATGGATGCTAACTGTCTGGAAGCTGCTGCTGCCGACCCCTTGATTGCTTGTCCCGCCTGCATACAATCCCGTAAAAAACCATAAAAGGAGCCTTATTTAATGACATCAAATGCTTTTTTGTTTCCTGGTCAAGGATCACAGTATGCTGGCATGGGTAAAGAACTGGCTGATAACTTTGCTGTGGCCAGACAGGTCTTTGAGGAAGCAGATGATGCCCTTGGCTTTAGTTTGTCCGGCTTATGCTTCAACGGTCCTGAAGAGGATCTGAAGCTTACCTTTAATACACAACCGGCGATTCTTGCCACAAGTATTGCTGCCTTGAAGGTATTGCAACAGGAAACAGGATGCAGTGTAACCTGTGTTGCCGGTCACTCCCTTGGCGAATATTCTGCCCTGGTTTGCAGCGGTGCTCTGTCACTTGCCGATGCTGTCAGAACTGTACGTTCTCGCGGTACTTTTATGCAGGAGGCGGTTCCAGTGGGCGTGGGGGCTATGGCTGCAATGCTTTCAATTGAAAAGGATGAACTGGAAGCAATCTGTGCAGAAGCAGCTAAAGGTGAAGTTGTATCACCTGCCAATTTTAACTCACCAGGTCAGATAGTTATTGCAGGTCATGCAACAGCTGTAAATCGTACCATTGAAACAGCAAAGGCTAAAGGTTACCGGAAAGCCATGTTGCTGCCTGTCAGTGCACCATTTCATTGTTCACTAATGCAGCCTGCTGCTGAAAAACTTGCAACAGTGCTTGATCAGCTTACTATCAATCCGCTTGCATTGCCTGTGGTTACCAATGTGGAAGCAAAGGCAAATACCGATGCAGGACGTGTAAGAGACCTACTTGTAACCCAGGTATGTGCCCCTGTTTGCTGGGAGCAATCAATACTTGAGATGGTTCAGCTTGGAGTTGAACGGTTTATTGAAGTTGGTCCTGGCAAAGTATTATCAGGGCTTGTAAAAAGAATTTCAAAGGGAGCATTAACCGCATCAGTGGAAGATATGGCTACCTTGAAGGCTCTGCCATCTGCCTGATCAAACCAGTGAAGGAGAGTTAATATGCTTGACATCAATCAGATTATGTCCATCCTGCCGCATCGTCATCCTTTTTTACTGGTTGACCGTGTTGTTGAGCTGGAAACAGGCAAGCGCATAGTTGCCTTAAAAAATGTAAGCGTAAATGAACCTTTTTTCCCAGGGCATTTTCCAGGTCATCCGGTGATGCCAGGGGTGCTGATTGTGGAGGCAATGGCGCAGGTTGCAGGAATTTTAGCTTACCAGTCTGATGAAACGATTCGTGATAAAGTCACCTATTTTGCGGGCATTGATAACGCCAAATTCAGAAAGCCGGTAAAACCTGGTGATCAACTCCGCCTGGAGGTGGAGGCAACAGGCTGCAAGCGTGGAATCTGGATTTTTTCAGGCAAAGCCTTTGTGGATGGAAAACTTGTTACTGAGGCAGGACTTAAAGCGACTTTTGCCGATAGAAATTCCTGACTGATTTCAGTCAGTTTGCCAAGATTATATTGCTTTTAAAGTAGTAGTGGCAGATGCCTAACAAATAAAAGGAGTAATCATCATGCCTAAAAACAGGATTGCTGTTGTTACAGGTGCTTCAAGAGGTATAGGTCGCAGTATCGCCTTTGCCCTTGCTGCCAAAGGGGCTACCATTGTGGCAGTTGATCTTGATCAGGAAGCAACAGATGCCATGGTGGCAGAGCTTAAGGCTACAGGTGCTGATGCTTTGGCAGTTGTTGGCAATGTTACTTTGCCCAGTGATGCAGAAAAAATAATGGATCTGGCTGTGGAAAACTTTGGCCGTATTGATATCCTGGTCAACAATGCAGGTATTACCCGTGATGGTCTGCTGATGCGCATGAAAGATGATGACTGGGATGCAGTGCTAAATGTAAACCTTAAAGGTGCTTTCCTTTGTACAAGGGCAGTGTGCAAGGTGATGAGCAAGCAGCGCTATGGCAGAATTATCAATATTGCATCAATTGTAGGTCAGATGGGTAATGCAGGGCAGGCAAACTACTGTGCCAGCAAAGCTGGATTGATCGGGCTTACAAAATCAAATGCAAGGGAGCTTGCCAAACGTAACATTACGGTTAATGCTGTGGCACCAGGTTTTATAGCCACTGCCATGACCGATGCACTACCAGAGAAAGTACGTGATGAGCTGACAGCGCAGATTCCGCTGGAACGCCTGGGCAGTGCAGATGATATAGCCAATGCAGTTCAGTTTCTGGCAGCAGAATCATCAGGATATATTACCGGACATGTGTTAGCTGTTAATGGCGGTATGTATATGTAACAGAAGCAGAATTTTGCAGTTAGCGTGACAAGATGAAATTTACTTTGACAACTAAGGTTGCGGTTTGCTAAGAAGCAGGAATACTCAACAAAACAGAGAACAACTGTTTATAACACATGGAGGTGTGAGATGTCAGATGTAGCAAAGAAGGTTAAGGAAATTGTTGCAGAGCAGCTTGGTGTTGATGATGACAAGGTCGTAAATGAGGCCTCTTTTATGGATGATCTTGGTGCTGATTCTCTGGATACTGTAGAACTGGTTATGGCACTTGAAGAGGAATTTGATATAGAAATTCCTGATGAGGATGCAGAAAAAATTCAGACAGTTCAGGATGCCATTGACTATATTTCAGAGCATTCCTGAAACTTTGCGCAAAATATTTAATGTCTGTGCAGGTCTGTTGCCAGGTTGCAGGTGATAAAAGCTACTATGGTTACAGGCTGGTTTAAAGGGGGGAGGGGAGGTATTCATCCCCCTTTTTCATTTTAAACTCGAATAAAATCGCCAGAAATGGAGTGATTGATTATGCGAAGAGTTGTGGTTACTGGAGTTGGTGTAGTTTCACCTTTGGGTACAGGAAATCAAAAAAACTGGGATGCACTGGTCAATGGTCAATCAGGTCTTGATCGGATTTCCCGTTTTGATGCCAGCACCCTGCCTGTACGTGTTGCCGGCGAGGTGAATGATTTTGAAGCAGAGAAATTTATTGATAAAAAAGAGATTAAAAAAATGGATCTCTTTATCCAGTATGCACTGGCTGCTTCGCAATTTGCCATGGAAGATTCCGGTCTTCAGATCACGGAAGAAAACGCTGACCGTGTCGGAGTGTTGGTGGGTGCTGGTCTTGGAGGTCTTCCAAGTATTGAGAAATACCATCAGGCTTTGCTTGATGGTGGCTACAAAAAAATCTCGCCATTTTTTATTCCCATGCTGATTATCAACCTGGCTCCAGGACAGATTTCCATTAAATACGGTGCCAAAGGTCCAAACCTTTCTTCTGTATCTGCCTGCGCAACAGGCACACATTCCATTGGTGATGCCTATCACATGATTGCGCGCGGTGATGCTGATGCCATGATTGCCGGTGGTACAGAATCAACCATAACCCCGCTTGCAATTGGTGGCTTTGCCGTTATGAAAGCACTTTCTGACAGCCGCAATGATGACCCTAAGCGTGCTTCGCGACCTTTTGATAAAACCCGTGACGGTTTTGTTATGGGTGAGGGTGCTGGTATCGTGATTCTTGAGGAATACGAGGCTGCCAAGGCAAGGGGAGCCAAAATATATGCAGAAATTGCTGGTTATGGTCTGACAGGTGATGCGTTTCACATGACTGCACCGGCTGACGGTGGTGAAGGTGCTGCTCGCTGTATGCAGATGGCCATTAAAAACGCCGGCATCAATCCTGAGCAGGTAACCTATATCAATGCTCATGGCACATCCACGCCCTTTAATGACCTAAACGAAACTTTAGCCATTAAAACAGTTTTCGGCAGCCATGCTGAAAAACTGATGATCTCTTCTACAAAATCAATGACAGGGCATCTGCTTGGTGCTGCCGGCGGAATAGAGGCAGTTTACTGCTGTATGGCAATGGATCAAGGTGTGGTGCCGCCAACCATTAACTACGAAGTTCCTGACCCTGACTGTGATCTCGACTACGTACCCAATACAGCCCGTGATGCTGCAGTACAATATGCCATGAGTAATTCACTGGGTTTTGGGGGCACAAATGCAACCTTGCTGTTTAAAAAGGTGTAAGCAATGAAAATAGCCATTGGCAGTGATCATGGTGGTTTTTGCCTGAAAGAACAGCTGATTCCTTTTCTTGCTTCTAAAGGTATTGAGGTTGTTGATCTGGGTACAGATAGTGAAGAGTCGGTGGATTACCCTGATTTTGGTGAGGCGGTTGCCAGGCAGGTTGCTGGAAATAAGGTTGATGCAGGTGTTGTAATCTGCGGTACCGGCATAGGTATATCCATAGCTGCCAACAAAATTGCGGGCGTGCGTGCTGCACTGGTCACTTCACCGGAAATGGCACTCCTTGCCAAAGAGCATAATAACGCCAACATCCTTGCCCTGGGCGGCAGAATACTTGCTGTTAACACAGCAAAGGCTTGCCTTTCCGCATGGCTGGAAGCTTCTTTTGAAGGCGGTCGCCATCAGCGCAGGATTGATAAAATAAGCGCACTGGAGCCAACCGGCTGCACTAAGTAAATCTGGCAGTTTATCACTTATGGGCGGGACTTTAATTGCAAGTTCCGCTTTAACTTTGTAAAAAGCATTAAAAGGAGCGGCTAAATGTCCATATTAGCTAAGTTTGATCCGGAAATTGCGGAAGCTATTTGCCACGAAACAGAGCGGCAGGAATATAACCTTGAGCTTATCGCTTCTGAAAACTTTGTTTCCGAGGCTGTTTTGGAAGCACAGGGTTCTGTAATGACCAACAAGTATGCAGAAGGTTATCCTGGCAAAAGATATTATGGCGGCTGTCACCATGTGGATGTTGCTGAGCAGCTAGCCATTGAACGTGCAAAAGAGCTTTTTGGAGCTGATCATGCCAATGTGCAGCCCCATGCCGGATCACAGGCGAACATGGCAGTTTTTAATGCAGTTTGCCAACCAGGTGATACCATATTGGGGATGAATCTTTCCCATGGCGGTCATCTCACCCACGGTAGCCCGGTCAATTTTTCAGGACGCTTTTATAATGTAGTTCCCTATGGTGTTTCACCGGATACCGAGACAATAGACTACGCCGAAGTAGAACGTCTTGCAGAAGAGCATAAGCCCAAAATGATTATTGTCGGTGCCAGTGCTTACCCGAGAATTATCGACTTTAAGGCTTTTCGTACTATTGCTGACAAAGTTGGTGCAAAGGTTATGGTTGATATGGCACATATTGCCGGTCTGGTTGCTGCCGGTCTGCATCCAAACCCTGTTCCTTATGCTGAGTTTGTTACCACAACCACACACAAAACATTGCGTGGTCCCCGAGGCGGGATGATTCTTTGCCGTGAAGAATTTGCAAAAACAATAAATTCACAGATTTTCCCGGGTATACAGGGCGGTCCATTGATGCACGTTATTGCAGCCAAGGCGGTTGCTTTTAAAGAAGCATTACAGCCGGAATTCAAACTGTATCAGCAGCAGATTGTAAAAAATGCCAAAGCTTTGTCTGAAGCGTTAATTAAAAGGGGTTTCCGGCTTACTTCAGGTGGTACGGATAATCATCTGATGCTGATTAACTTCACCGGTACCGAGACAACCGGTAAAGCTGCTGAAGAAGCACTGGATATGGCAGGTATTACTGTGAATAAAAATACAGTGCCTTTTGAAACCCGTTCGCCGTTTGTAACTTCTGGCATCCGTATCGGTACTCCTGCCTGCACAACCCACGGGCTTAAAGAAACAGAAATGGAGCAAGTGGCAGATTTTGTGGCTGATGCCATTGCCAATATCGGCAATACCGAAAAACTGGCAGCAATAAAGTTGCAGGTTAATGAGCTGATGAAGCAATTTCCGCTTTATGCCTCAAGGCTGACATAGATAATAGTAACGTTTATCCTGAAAACTAAAACTGTCTGGCTGATTTGTATGTAATCAGTCAGGCAGTTTTTTGTTTTTCAGCCAGGCTCCTAGTCGTATTCAGGAATACGCTCAAAGGCTTTCAGGGCATCCAATGGTAGCTGCCCTGTTTCTACTCTGGCGTAAACCTGTAATTCTGTTAAGGCTTGCAAGATCATTTTTTTGTTTTTGGGAAATTCATGGGGACTCATCTCAAAGGTGAGGCAGCCGTTGTAATCTGTTTGGCGCAAGTGGTTTAAAAAGCGTGTCATTGGCAGGTAACCGCGTCCAGGCACCAGGTGCTCCTGACCGTAGCCGTAATCGGAAAAATGTATGTTGCGGATTCGGCCAGAATTGTAAAAATGGTAAAAATCTTCAATAAAGTTTGCATGGCCTGAGCCGATATGGGTGGTGTCAAAAGTCAGGTACAGGTTGCGCTCCAGCATAAATCTGATCATGTCCTGGGTTGATGACAGTATGTGCGGATTAGAGCCAAAAGGGCCGACCCAGGGCATGTTTTCAATGGTGATTAAAACTTGACCATCAAGCCCCACCTCTTTTTGAAAATCCTGTATTTTATATAGCCAACGCCAAAAGCCTATCTCCAGCCCCAACCATGATGGCGGGTGGAAGTTAACCAGAGGGATTTTTGTTTCAGCAGCAAGTTTTACGCTTTGATGTAAGGATTCAATGGGACCACCCCAGCCATCAAGGGGCATAAAAGGGGCATGGATAGAGTTTATGGGTGTGATTTCCTGAAGCTCACACACAAGCCGTCTGGTGTTTACCCGCTGAAATTCCTGGTTGATGATCAGCTCAACACCGTCAAAACCAGCCTGTGCAGCCAGCTCACAGGCTTCTTTTACCGGCAAGGTGTAAAGAGAGCCGGTGGACAGGGATATCTGCAACCTGCTTTCTGCTGCCGATGCAGCTGTCTGCTGACTGTTATTGACTGCCGCCAGCATCATGAACATCCTGTATTAAAAAAGAAACAGTTGCAGGGGAGGGGGCAGCGGTTGCCCTTGAAACAATAATCATAATAATGATAACCAGCGGTGCCCCAAGGAATGCCGAAGAAGTGATCGGAAATACTGTTTTTACAATCGGTATAAAATCACCCAGTAAAAGTGAACTGAAAGTTATGAATATACCAGCCAGCATACCGGATATTACGCCAGCAGCATTGGCTCTGCTCCACCAGATGCCCAGTAAAAATGCAGGGAAGATGGTGTTGCCTGCCAGGGCAAAAGCGATTGCTGTAATTTCAGCAATCATACCAATATCCAAAAAAGACAGCAAAAGTACTACGGCAGAAAGTAAAAGAAAAAACGCTTTTGCCATTAAAAGCTTGTTCTGCTCTGTGGCGTTTGGTCGCAGGATGCGAGGATAAATATCATAGGCAAATGTAGCAGAACCGCTTTGCAGCAGACCGGATATGGCGTAAAAGGCAGCTGCCATGCCGCCTGCCACCAGCAGACCAACCAGATATTCAGGCAACCCTGCCTGGGTGGCTGCGTAAACAATCACCATATCGGCTGTTGCCGGATCTGCCACTTTAAAAGGTGCGCCTGAATAGGCATCCAGCAAACGGGTTAGTACACCATAGGCAGGTGCCGACCAGTAGATAAGCGAAATAAAAAACAGACCAAGAACCACACCCCAGCGGGCATCGCGCATACGTGGTGTCAGATAAAAGCGGGACAAAACATGTGGCAGCCCGCAGGTGCCAAAAATCAGCGTAAAACAAAGGGCAAGCCAGTGGTAAATGGAGACCGTGGTAAATGGTTCTGCCCAGAAAAAGCCAAAATGCTGCTGTAAATCCACCATTGCCTTGCCATAACCAAACTGGGGCAGTATCCAGAAGTAGCCAAGTTGCTGATTTAAATACATAAGCGGTACAATAAAAGCGGTTATCAGTACAAAATATTGCAGCTTCTGGTTGCGTGCTACTCCCAGGGCACCATAAATTACAATCAGACCGATGGTTATTGCTGCACCAAGCAGCAGTGCAGAGCGGTAATCAATACCGAATATCCATGCCACAAGCAGGGCAATGCCCCGATATTGGGCAACACAGTAAATGATTGAAATGGTGATGGAAATAAGGGCAGCAATGGTGCGGGCTGTTTCTGATTCATAGCGAAACCCTACAAAATCCGGTGCAGTAAACTTGCCAAAGCGTCTTATCTGGCTTGCCATGAGCAGCAGCAGCAGAATATAGCCACCGGTCCAGCCGATTACAAAGGCAAGGGCATAATAACCTTTTACGTAAAATATTCCGGCAAGCCCCATAATGCTTGCCGCGCTCATCCAGTTACTGGCTATGGCTGCACCACTGCCCAGCCAGCCTGTGTAGCTGCCGCCAAAACCATAGTTTTCAGGATGCTTGCGCAATTTGTGGGTTAATCCACCAAGTATGAATAGTACGAACATGCCGATAACCATATATAATGGTGTGGTGTGGTCTATTGGTGTAGGCATCAGCTCATCTCCTCTTTACTGCGACCTTTGGCACGATAGCGTATCGCCTCAACATGGCGGTTTTCATTACGATCCAGCCAGATGTTAAAAGCCACCCCCACCAGTATAAACCAAAGTGGCAGCAGTTGACCGGTTACCCAGTAGGAAACAGGCAGATTGAAGATGATGATTTCATCAAGGAGCATACCCCATTCTGTTTTAAGCAGTAAAAAAATCCCGAACTGGCAGACAAATACTGCCAGAATACAAGGGATCAGCAAAAGCAGTATAAGTTTTACTTCCTTTGCCATTGTGCCTTTGCGCGGCTTGAAAAAGTTGATTGATGGAGGCAGGTTTTGCTGATTGTGTTCACTCATACAGGACACTCTCCTGTTGTTTGATAATGGATAAAGTAAATATTTTTTCCTTCACCCATAAACCTTAGCATATATTTGCTTAACGGGTAGTCAGGCAAGCTGTAACGCCAAAGATCAGGTTGCAGCATGTTCACAAAACCGGTTTTTTGGACCATCATATTTGCCACATCCATACCGTAGTCATCAAAATCAGTGGCAAAAAAGAAATCTGCACCAGGTTGCAGGTAAGGTTTTAGAAGGTTGATGAACTCATCATTTACCAGCCGTCTTTTACGTTGCCGCCTTTTAGGCCAGGGATCCGGACAGTTTATGAAAACTGCCCTTAGTGATGAATAATTAAGGCAACGCCGTATAAACGAGCGTGCTTCATCGCGAATTATCCTGATGTTTGCAAGCTCACGTTTTTCTGCACGCTTACAGGTTTTAAGGCAGCCCTGGTTGTAAAAATCAAGGGCAAGGTAGTTCCAGCCCGGATTGCGTGATGCCATTTCAGCTGCAAAATCACCTGTACCGCAACCTATTTCCAGAACCAGCGGATTGGGGTTGCCAAATATCTGCTGCCACGCAGGAGGTGATGTCAGGTCGGCGCAAGGTAGAAATAATGGGGAGTTAATTGTAATTATTTGTTGCATGATTTCATATTCATATCATATTTTTTGTGCTATTTCCCATACAATTTGCTTGTTTGTTAGCTTGATACAGGTATGATATGAAGTTTAAACAGAGGTGAAAATAAAGGAGTACAGTTTGTGGAGTTTGCAGGCGGTATTATGATAATGGGATTACTTTTGGGGCTACTTTGTGTGGCAGTATTCATCAGTATTCCTGTTTTAGTGCTAACCCTTGGCAAGCGGATATCAGAATTAAATCAGGCGACAGCAAGCCTTTCTGTACGCATTGCCGGGCTGGAAGAGCAGATAAACCGGCTTGCAGCAGGTGGCAAGAGTATTTGTACGGAAAATCACGATGAAGATATGGTTTCCGGACAAAAGTATAATAGTCAGAACCCGGAGGAGTAAATGGGATTATTATCAGGTAAAAAAGCTGTTGTTTTAGGGGTTGCCAATGAAAAAAGTATTGCCTGGGCCATAGCCAGGCTTTTTCATGCCGAAGGTGCAGAGCTGCTGCTTACCTATGCCGGTGAAGCCATAGAAAAGCGTGTGCGACCATTGGCAGAATCCATAAATGCACTGGTGGCACCATGTAACGTTACCAATGACAAGGAAATTGATGAGCTGTTTCAGTATGTTGGCAATAGTTGGGGTAAACTGGATATCCTGGTGCATTCTGTGGCTTTTGCCGAAAAAGAGGAGCTTAAAGGAAGTATTTTGTCCACCACCCGCCAGGGTTTTGCCACATCGCTTGATGTTAGTGCATACTCTTTTATCGCTCTTTTAAAGGCAGCGCAGCCACTTATGTCAGGACATGATGCCGCGGCTTTGGCAATGAGCTATTATGGTGCCGAGAAAGTATTTCCCAATTATAATGTGATGGGGGTTGCCAAGGCTGCTCTTGAGGCATCTGTACGTTATCTTGCCGCAGGGCTTGGTGAGCAGGCAGTGCGCGTAAATGCCATTTCTGCAGGACCAATTAAAACTCTGGCTGCTGTTGGTGTGGCAGGGTTTAATCATATTCTTAACACAGTTGAACAGCGGTCACCGTTGCACAGAAACATTACCCAGGAAGAGGTTGCCAAAGCCGCGCTTTATCTGTGCAGCAACCTGTCTTCCGGTGTTACCGGAGAGGTTCATTATGTGGATGCAGGCTACCATGTTACCGGTATCTGAAAAACTTTACTGAGTGTATTGACAGCAGAGCCATAAGCTGATAAAAACTGTCTATTTTAGCACGAATTACAAAACCCTTTCTTTTTTGCGAGCTGTTTTAATACGTATCCGGAAACAACAGCTATCCAAATTTTAGTTTTAATGCGAGAGTGGCGGAACTGGCAGACGCACCAGACTTAGGATCTGGTGGGCAACCGTAGGGGTTCAACTCCCCTCTCTCGCACCATCCTTCAGATTCAAATCCCATCCAAGTAAGGAGCAGCAGATGCAGGCCAATATCGAAGTTATTAATGATGCAAAACGTAAGGTGCAGGT